>JBGAIS010000287.1:0-3064 GCA_044225355.1 Casimicrobiaceae bacterium
CTGGGCTTTCACCATCCCCTGTATCCCGGCGGCGATCCGCGCGGGCGGGCGCTCGTGGCGCTCGTGCGCCGGCTGGGCCCACCGTCGCCCAGGCTCACGGGCATCCTCGCCGACCTGGATTCGCTGGGTCGCGGCCAGGGAGTGACGCCGCGCCTCGAAGCCGCGCTCGCGGTGCTGGGCATCGCGCTGCGGCTGCCGGAAGGGGCGGCCGCGGGCATCTACACGCTGGGGCGCGTCGCGGGCTGGGTTGCGCACATCGCGGAGCAGCGCCTCGCGGGCTTCCTCATCCGTCCGCGCGCGCGGTTCGTCGCGTGAACGGTGGTGAAGGGCATCCTCGACGAATGACGCGCCCGGTCGCGACGCCCGACCGAGCCTTTAGCGCAGCGTCCTGATGTAGTCGCGGCCCGGGCGCGGCTCGGCGTCGCCTTCCCTCGGCGGCGGCTCGTCGCGGGTGATGC
Organism: Casimicrobiaceae bacterium; assembly: GCA_044225355.1. GTDB lineage: Bacteria > Pseudomonadota > Gammaproteobacteria > Burkholderiales > Casimicrobiaceae > VBCG01. Next base: position 459 of record JBGAIS010000287.1, read on the forward strand.
CGGCCGGACCCGCGGACGGCATGAGCTCCTCGAATCGCGAGGCGAGCGCGCTCATCTCCGCCTCGCTTTCCGCGCGTACGAGCCGCAGCACCTCGCGCGCGTAGTCGGCGTTCACGGTCATCCACACGACGTCCGTGAGGCGATTGCTCTTGCGGCGCAGGAAGAGGTGGAGGCGCGACGCGACGGCCATCAGTGCGGTGTTGTCGGACATGATCCCTCCCTCCGGAGCGCGCGCATGGGGTCGTTACGCGATCTGCTCGCCGTGAATCGCGAGGTCCAGGCCCTCCTCCTCGTCGGTGGGGCTGACGCGTAGGCCGATCGTCCAGTCGACGAGCTTCAGGATGACGTACGTCATCGCGCCGCTGTACGCGAACGTCGCGAGCGCGCCGATGGCCTGCGCCAGGAGGTCAGGGTCGGCGCCGCCGATGGCGCGCTGCGCGAACACGCCCGTCAGGAGCGCGCCGATGAGCCCGCCGATGCCGTGGATGCCGAACACGTCGAGCGCGTCGTCGGCGCCCAGCCGCCGCTTGAGGCTCGTGGCGCCCCAGTAGCAGAGAAGTCCCGCCGCGACGCCGATGCACGCGGCGCCCGCGACGCCCACGAATCCCGATGCCGGCGTGATCGCCACGAGGCCCGCGACCGCGCCGGAGCACGCGCCCAGCAGCGTCACGCGCGACCGCGTGACCCATTCGGCGAGCATCCACGACAGCGCCGCGACCGCGGTCGCGAGCTGCGTGACGAGCATGGCGAGGCCGGCGCGCGCGTCGGCGGCTCCCGCCGACCCCGCGTTGAAGCCGAACCAGCCGACCCACAACAACGAGGCGCCCGCGAGCGTCAACGCGAGGTTGAAGGGCGGGAACGGTCGCCGTCCGTAGCCGATGCGCGGGCCCAGCACGTACGCGCACACGAGGCCGGCGGCGCCCGCGTTGATGTGCACCACCGTCCCGCCCGCGAAGTCGAGCACGCCCATCATGGCGAGCCAGCCGCTCGGCTCCCAGACCCAGTGCGCGACCGGCACGTACACGAGCAGCGACCACATCAGCATGAACACGACCATCGCGCCGAACTTCATGCGCTCGGCGAAGGCGCCCGTGATGAGGGCCGGCGTGATGATCGCGAACGTGAGCTGGAACATCACGTACACCGATTCCGGAATGGTGGGCGCGAGATGGCTCACCGTCACGCGCCCCGCCTCCTTCATGTACTTCATGCCGAGGAGCAGTACGCGGCTCGATCCGCCGATCCATGCGCTGTCGCCCGGCGTGAACGCGAAGCTGTAGCCCACGACCACCCACACGACGGTGACGACGCAACAGATGGCGAAGCTGTGCAGCGCCGTCGTCAGCACGTTCTTCCGGCGCACCATGCCCGCGTAGAAGAGCGCGAGCCCCGGGATCGTCATGAGGAGGACGAGCGCGGTCGACGCGAGCATCCACGCGGTGTCCCCGGCGCTCAGCTTGTCGACGGAGACGAGGAAGGGGCGCGGCGGCGCGGGGGGTGCCGTGGTGGAGGGGGCGGCCGTGGCTGTCGCAGCGTCCGCGGGCGGCGCGGTGGGTGAATTGGGGGGTGCCGCGGCGGCGGGTGTCGCGGTGGTCGTCGGAGGCGTTGCCGGCGCCGTGCTGTGAGGTTCCTGTGCAAGCACGCCCGTCGCGAGTGCGAGCCCGAGCAAACACAAACCGATCCGTCTACGCATCGCTCCCCGATCTTCCATGTTCCGTCGACGCCGGCTTCGACATCGCCGGTCGCGTGATGCCGGCGCTCGCCGGCTCGTCATCGAGTAGCAAGCGATGTGCCTGCCCCGCACGTGCAAGTCGAAGGCGTTGATGCGCGACGGGGATTCGCGAACGCTCGCTCGCGCCCGTCCGTGCGTCAGTCGAAGTCGCCCGCACTCGAACGAGGCAACGCCGCGTCGCGCGCTGCATTTTGGTGACCGATCATGGCGCGCGACGCTTCGCGGTCGCCACGGAAACGCGCCCACCCCGAAATGGGGTCAGACCCCATTACAGACTGTTACGAGCTCCGCGAGGGAATGGGGTCAGACCCCATTACAAGTTGTTACGGGCTCCGCGAAGAAATGGGGTCAGACCCCATTACAGGCTGTTTCGGGCTCCGCGCACCGTCTCTTCCGCGACGAGAATCACGTCGCGTCGACGCCGGACGCCCCGTCCGCCGCGTCGCGCCCTGCCAGATCACGCGCGTTGGCACTACAACGTCCCGCCCTTCATCGCGAGGCGAGCCCCCCGTGGCCCGCCGCACCCACCTCACTTGCCGGGCGACACGAGCCTCGACGCCGCCCACGCGCCCGCGCACGCCAGCGCCACGACGGGCCACATCCCCATCGCTGCGCCCGTGAACTCGACGGCGAGCACCGCCGCCGTCACCGGTGCTCGCGTGGCGCCCGCGAGGAACCCCGCCGCGCCCACCACCGCCGCGCCGGTCGGCGCCACGGGCCACGCGAGCGTCCAGGCCGCGGCGAGCGCCGGGCCCATCGCGGCCCCGGTCGCAAGCGAAGGCGTGAGGCGCCCGCCGGACGCGCCCGCGGCCGAGGTGAGCAGCGTCGCGATCGGCTTCGCGAGGCAGAGTGCCACCACCGTCGCGAGCGGCAC
>JBGAIS010000037.1:0-7405 GCA_044225355.1 Casimicrobiaceae bacterium
GCGCATCTCGATGTCGAGGTGGTTGGTCGGCTCGTCGAGCAGGAGCAGGTTGGGCTTCTGGCGCACGATCAGCGCGAGCGTAAGCCGCGCCTTCTCGCCGCCCGAGAAATGGCCGACGGCCGCGGCCGCCATGTCGCCGCGAAAATCGAAGCCGCCCAGGAAATCGCGATGCTCCTGCTCGCGCACGTCGGGCTCCATCCTCCGCAGGTGCCAGAGCGGCGAGTGCTCCGCGCGAAGTTGCTCGACCTGGTGCTGCGCGAAGTACCCGAGCCGCAATTGCTGCGACGTTCGCCTCGCGCCCGAGAGCGGCTCGAGCGTGCCGCCGATCGCCTTCAGGAGCGTCGACTTGCCCGCGCCGTTCGGCCCCAGCAAGCCCACCCGATCCCCCGCGAGGATGCCGAAGTCCAGGTCGCGCAGCACCGGCGGACGTCCCTCGTAGCCGAGCGTGACCTCCTCCAGCAGCACGAGCTGCCGCGCGCTCGACGCCGCCGGCGCGAACGAGAACTCGAACGGGCTGTCGACGTGCGCCGCCGCGATGAGCTCCATCCGCTCCAGCGCCTTGATGCGGCTCTGCGCCTGCTTGGCCTTGGTGGCCTTGGCACGGAAGCGGTCGACGAACGACTGCAGGTGCGCGACCTGCCGCTGCTGCTTCGCGTACGTCGCCTGCTGCAGCGCGAGCTGCTGCGCACGCTGCACCTCGAACTGCGCGTAGTTGCCCGTGTACGACACGAGCTTGCGCTGGTCGATGTGCACGATCCCGTCGACGACGCCGTCGAGGAAGTCGCGGTCGTGAGTGATGAGCAGCAGCGTGCCGGGGTAGCGGCCGAGCCAGTCCTCGAGCCACAGCACGGCGTCGAGGTCGAGGTGATTCGTGGGCTCGTCGAGCAGCAGGAGGTCGGAGCGCGACTGCAGCGCCTGCGCGAGGTTCAATCGCATGCGCCATCCCCCGGAGAAGCTCGCGACGGCGTCGTCGTGGCGAGACTCGGCGAAGCCCAGGCCTGCGAGCAGCATCGAGGCGCGCGCACGGGCGCTGTACCCGCCGATCGCCTCGAACCGGTGATGGAGATCGGCGATCGCCGCGCCGTCGTGCGCGGGGTCGCGCTCCGCCGCCGCGAGCGCCGCCTCGATCTCGCGCAGCTCGCGGTCGCCGTCGAGCACGAAGTCGAGCGCGCTCGCGTCCGACGCGTCCATCTCCTGCGCGACGTGCGCGATCGTCCACGACGCGGGCAGGTCGACGCTGCCCGCGTCGGGGATGAGCTCGCGCAGGATCGCCGCGAAGAGGCTCGACTTGCCGCAGCCGTTGGCGCCGACGAGCCCCAGCTTGTGGCCATCGTGCACCGTGAGGCTCGCACCCTCGAGCAGGATGCGCGTGCCGCGCGCGAGGGTGACGTTCGAGATGCGCAGCATGCTTCGCCTACCGCAGGTCGAAGTCGTAGTCGATCACGAGCGGCGCGTGATCGGAGAAGCGGCGATTCTTGTAGATCGACACCGCATGCGCGGTCGCCGCGACGCCCGGCGTGGCGATCTGGTAGTCGATGCGCCACCCCACGTTCTTCGCCCACGCCTGCCCGCGGTTCGACCACCAGGTGTACTGCTCCGGCCGCGGGTCGACCTTGCGGAACACGTCCACGAAGCCCAGGTCGTCGAACACGCGCGTGAGCCACGCGCGCTCCTCCGGCAGGAACCCCGAGTTCTTCTGGTTGCTGCGCCAGTTGCGAAGGTCGATGTTCTGGTGGGCGATGTTCCAGTCGCCGCACAGGATGATCTCGCGGCCGCTGCGGCGAAGCTGGGTGAGGTGCGGCAGGAACTCGGCCAGGAAGCGGAACTTGGACGCCTGCCGGTGCGGGCCGCTCGACCCCGACGGCAGGTAGAGGCTGATGACCGAGAGTCGCTCGAAGTCCGCGCGCAGGTACCGGCCTTCACGGTCGAACTCGCGGCTGCCGAAGCCCGTGGAAAACGTGGCCGGCGCGCGCGTGTAGACGCCCACGCCCGCATAGCCCTTCTTCTCGGCGGGATGGAAATGCGAGGTGCACTTGCGCGGCGCCCGCAGGCACGCGGGGACGTCGTCGTGGTGCGCCTTCAGCTCCTGCAGGCACACGACGTCCCACGGCTCGACGCGCGTGAGCCAGCGCGCGAAGCCGTTGCGCTCGGCGCTGCGGATGCCGTTGACGTTGACCGTGATGACGCGCATGACGACCCAAAAAGCCGGCGAGTGTACCCCAAGGTATACTCGGGCGAATTTCCCAAGATAATCAGGGCCATGTCCGATTTCCGCCGCGAGTTTCTCGCCTTTGCACTGGCACGCGAAGTGCTTCGATTCGGTGAATTCACCACCAAGGCGGGACGCAAGAGCCCTTATTTCTTCAACGCGGGACTGTTCAACGACGGCGACAGCCTTCAACGGCTGGGCCGGTTCTACGCCGAGGCGCTGCTGGCGTCGGGCGTGGAATGCGACCAGCTCTTCGGGCCGGCGTACAAGGGCATCCCCCTTGCCGCCGCGGTGGCGATCGCGCTGTCGCAAAAAGGGCACAATCTGCCGTGGAGCTTCAATCGCAAGGAGGCCAAGGATCACGGCGAAGGCGGCATGATCGTCGGAGCTCCGCTCAAGGGCCGCGTCCTGATCGTCGATGACGTGATCACGGACGGCGGCGCCAAGCGCGAGGCCATCGAGCTTCTTCGCGCGCACGGCGCTAACCCCGTCGGCGTCCTGATCGCGTTCGATCGGGCAGAGCGGGGACGGGGCGAGACGTCGGCCGTCCAGGAATTGCAGGCGCTGTACGGCATCCCGGTCGTGGCCATCGCCACGCTGGACGATCTCCTGGGCTTCCTGGGCGATCATGCCGAGCTCGGCAAGCACGCGGGCGCCGTGCGGGCGTACCGCGAGCAATACGGCGCGGTCGGGCAGGGGAACGCCTGACCTCGCGCAGCGTCGAATCATGACAGGGGACCTACCCGCAAGAGTTCGAGCCGCAGGAGACCGAACGGCAGGCAGCATCGCAAACGCAGTACCCGTCGCATCACCATGAGCCACGCTTCGACACTCGACACGCCCAAGCTCCGCATCGCCGGGGCCGTGGCGCTGCTCGTCCTCGCGGCGGCGGCGACGCCCGCGTCTCGCGCAGCGACGTACAAGTGGGTCGACGAGAAGGGCGTGGTCCACTACACGGACAAGATCCCGCCGGAGGCCGTCAACAAGGCCAACGTGCAGCTCGACAAGCAGGGCGTGCCGGTCAAGAAGATCGAGCCCGCGCCTACCGCGGCCGAGCGCAAGGCGAAGGCGGACGAGGAAGTGCGGCAAACGCAGCTCGCCAAGGAGCGCGAGCTCGTCGACCGCCGTGACCGCGCCCTGCTGTCCACGTACACGACCGAGAGCGAGATCGACCTCGCCCGCAAGCGCGCGCTCGCCACCATCGAGCAGCAGATCCAGTCGTCCAGCGCGTACGTGGCGCAGCTCACCAAGCGCAAGACCGACCTCGACGGCAAGAAGGCGGCGCTCGGCACGCAGCCCGTGCCGCCGGTGCTCGAGCGCGAGCTCACCAACATCACGAACGAGCTCGACCGCCAGTCCGAGCTGCAGGCCGCCAAGCAGAAGGAAATGCTCCTGGTGAACGTGCGCTACGACGCCGATCGCAAGCGCTGGCGCGAGCTCCGCGAGGCCACCGAGGCGCAGATGAACGGCCGCGCGCCGCCGCCCGGCCTGTCGGCCACCACGCCCACGTCGACCACGGCCCAGAAGTAGCGGGGTTGGCCGAAGCGCGGGCCGCGGCCTGCGATAATCGAGGTTTTGCACATGGCGCGCCGCCGGATCTTCCGCAGGCGCGCTCGAAGCGCTGCGCGCGAAGGCATCCATGGCCCAGTACGTCTACACCATGAACCGCGTGGGGAAGACCGTTCCCCCGAAGCGGGTCATCCTGAAGGACATCTCCCTCTCGTTCTTCCCCGGCGCCAAGATCGGCGTCCTGGGCCTCAACGGCGCGGGCAAGTCGAGCCTCCTGCGCATCATGGCGGGCGAGGACAAGGAGTTCGAAGGCGAGGCGACGCCCATGCCGGGCCTGCGCGTCGGCTTCCTGCACCAGGAGCCGCGCCTCGATCCCGGCAAGACCGTGCGCGAGTCGGTCGAGGAGGGCATGGGCGAGGTCCTCGCGGCGAAGGAGGGCCTCGAGAAGGTCTACGCGGCGTACGCCGAGCCCGACGCCGACTTCGACAAGCTCGCCGCCGAGCAGGCACGCCTCGAGGCCATCATCGCGGCGTCCGGCGCCGACTCCGACGTGCAGATGGAGATCGCCGCCGACGCCCTGCGCCTTCCGCCGTGGGACGCGAAGATCGAGAGCCTTTCGGGCGGCGAGAAGCGGCGCGTGGCGCTGTGCCGTCTCCTGCTGTCGAAGCCCGACATGCTGCTCCTCGACGAGCCCACGAACCACCTCGATGCCGAGAGCGTCGACTGGCTCGAGCAGTTCCTCTCGAAATTTCCCGGCACCGTGATCGCGGTGACGCACGATCGCTACTTCCTCGACAACGCGGCGGAGTGGATCCTCGAGCTCGACCGCGGCTACGGGATCCCTTGGAAGGGCAACTACAGCTCGTGGCTCGAGCAGAAGGAGCAGCGCCTCGAGACCGAGTCGAAGCAGGAGGCGGCGCGCATCAAGGCGATGAAGCAGGAGCTCGAGTGGGTGCGCCAGAACCCGAAGGGCCGCCAGGCGAAGGCGAAGGCGCGCATCTCGCGCTTCAACGAGCTCTCGTCCTACGAGCACCAGCAGCGCAACGAGACGCAGGAGATCTTCATCCCGGTGGCCGAGCGCCTGGGCGATTCCGTCATCGAGTTCGAGAACGTGACGAAGTCGTACGGCGACAAGCTCCTGATGGACGACGTCTCGTTCCGCATCCCGGCGGGCGCGATCGTCGGCATCATCGGGCCCAACGGCGCGGGCAAGACGACGCTCTTCCGCATGATCGCCGGCAAGGAGAAGCCCGACAGCGGCAAGATCACGATCGGTCATACGGTGCAGATGGCGGTCGTCGACCAGACGCGCGAATCGCTGCCCAACGACAAGACCGCGTGGGAGGCCATCAGCAACGGGCAGGACATCCTGACCGTGGGCCGATTCGAGATGCCTTCGCGCGCGTACCTCGGCCGCTTCAATTTCAAGGGCCAGGACCAGCAGAAGATGGTCGGCGCGCTCTCGGGCGGCGAGCGCGGGCGGCTGCATCTCGCCGCGACGCTGCTCCAGGGCGGCAACGTGCTGCTCCTGGACGAGCCGTCGAACGACCTCGACGTCGAGACGCTGCGCGCGCTGGAGGAGGCGCTCCTCGAGTTCGCGGGCAGCGCGCTCGTGATCTCGCACGATCGCTGGTTCCTCGACCGCATCGCCACGCACATCCTCGCCGCCGAGGGCGACTCGCAGTGGTACTTCTACCCGGGCAACTACACGGACTACGAGGCGGACAAGCGCAAGCGCCTGGGCGAGGAGGCCGCGAAGCCGCATCGCATCCGGTACAAGGGGCTCATGCAGTGACGCCGGGGGCCGCGGGGCGGCGCGGCGGTCAAGGCTTGCGGGTGGGGTGCCCGACGTGGTCGATCCACCACGCGTCGAGCTTCGCGACCCACGCCTCGATGACGTCCGGGTAGATGGCGACGAGGCACATTCCCCACGCCAGCGCGAGGAGCGGCAGCACCACCCCCGCCCATTCGATGAGGGCCGCCAGCGTCATCGGAGCCGCCGATCGGTCATGCGGCCCAGCATAGCCGGCGTCGATGACGGTTTCGTGACGGCGCGTCGTCCGAAAGGACGATGCCCGGCGTGCGCGCGGCGCGGATAATCGAAGGTACCTGCGCCTTCCCCGCCGCCGTCCATGCCTGACTCCACCGTCACCCGCGACCGCGCGGGCGTCGATCCCGCCCTCGCCGTGCTGCGCGGCACGTTCGGCTATCCCGCCTTTCGCGGCGCGCAGGCCGACATCGTGGCGCACGTCGCGGGCGGCGGCGATGCGCTCGTGCTCATGCCCACCGGCGGCGGCAAGTCGCTGTGCTACCAGGTGCCGTCGCTGCTGCGCGAGGGCACGGGCGTCGTGGTGTCCCCGCTCATCGCGCTCATGCAGGACCAGGTCGCCGCGCTCACGCAGGCCGGCGTGCGCGCGGCATTCCTCAACTCCACGCAGGATTCGAGCGAGGTGCGCGCCGTCGAGCGCGCACTCCTGGCGGGCGAGCTCGACCTCCTGTACGTGGCGCCCGAGCGCCTCGTCATGCCGCGCTGCCTCGAGCTCCTCGATCGCGCGCGCATCGCGCTCTTCGCCATCGACGAGGCGCACTGCGTATCGCAGTGGGGGCACGACTTCCGTCCCGAGTACCTGGGGCTCTCGGTGCTGCACGAGCGCTTTCCGGCGGTGCCGCGCGTCGCGCTCACCGCCACGGCCGACCCACAGACGCGCGTCGAGATCGTGGAGCGCCTGGCGCTCGACGACGCCCGCGTGTTCGTGTCGAGCTTCGATCGCCCCAACATCCGCTACACCATCGTCGACAAGCTGCAGCCGCGCGATCAGCTCCTGCGCTTCATCCGCGACGAGCACGCGGGCGATGCGGGCATCGTGTATTGCCTGTCAAGGCGCAAGGTGGACGAGACCGCGCAGTGGCTCGCGGAGCAGGGCATCGACGCGCTCGCGTATCACGCGGGCATGGACGCCGAGTCGCGGCGCGCGAACCAGGATCGCTTCCAGCGCGACGAAGGCGTGGTGATGGTCGCCACCATCGCGTTCGGGATGGGCATCGACAAGCCCGACGTCCGCTTCGTCGCGCACCTCGACCTGCCGAAGAGCGTGGAAGGCTACTACCAGGAGACCGGCCGCGCGGGCCGCGACGGCCAGCCCGCGGACGCATGGATGACGTACGGCCTCGCCGACGTCGTGCAGCAGCGGCGGCTCATCGAGTCCTCCGAGGCCGACGACGCGCACAAGCGCGTGTCCACCGCCAAGCTCGACGCGCTCCTCGGATTGTGCGAGACCGCCGGGTGCCGGCGCGTGCGGCTCCTCTCGTACTTCGGCGAGCCCTCCGCGCCGTGCGGCAACTGCGACACGTGCCTCTCGCCGCCCACGACCTTCGACGCCACGGACGCCGCTCGCAAGGCGCTGTCGGCCATCTATCGCACGGGCCAGCGCTTCGGCGCGGTGCACGTCACGGACGTGCTGCGCGGCAAGGCGAGCGAGCGCGTGACGAAGTGGGAGCACGATCGCCTGAGCGTCTTCGGCATCGGCGCCGATCTCGACGAGGCCGCCTGGCGCGGCGTGTTTCGCCAGCTGGTCGCGCTGGGACTCGTCGAGGTCGACCACGCGGCGTACGGCGCGCTCAAGCTCGCCGAGGCCGCGCGCCCGGTGCTGAAGGGCGAGGCGCGCGTGCAGATGCGCGAGCTCGCCG
>JBGAIS010000037.1:7428-24186 GCA_044225355.1 Casimicrobiaceae bacterium
GCACCCGCGCCCAGGGCGCGCCGCGAGCGCTCGCGCGCGAGCGAGGGCCTGCCCGCGGCGGATGTCGCGGTGCTCGACAGGCTGAAGGCGTGGCGGCTCTCGGAGGCGCGCGCGCAGTCCGTGCCCGCGTACGTGATCCTGCACGACAGCACGCTCGCCGAGATCGCGCGCCGCAAGCCGCGGCGCGTCGCGGACCTGGCGGGCGTGCCTGGCATTGGAGCGCGCAAGCTCGAGCGCTACGGCGACGCGCTCATCGCGGTCCTCGAGGGCTAGGGCTCGCGCGCCGCGCGGGCCTCACGCGCGAGCGAGGAAGCCCTCGACCGCCTCGAACATGCGGTGGCGGTGGATGCCGAGCGGCGTGCTGTGCGCGAGGCCGGGCAGCACCGCGAGGCGCTTGTCGCCCGTCGGCAGACGGCGGAAGAACTCCAGCACGTCCTCGATGGTGGCGATGCCGTCGTGCTCGCCGCGCACGATCATCGTCGGGCACGCGATCCTCGCGGGATCGACCAGCGGCAACTTGGTCGTCATGTCGAGGTACGTGCCGGTGGGTACCGAGTCGGCGTAGGCGAGCTGGGCGTCGGCCACGGCCGTCATCACGGCGGGGTCGCTCGTGCCCGGGAGGTCGCGCGTGAAGATGCTCTCGAGGAACTTGCGGTCGATGGGCCGTCGGTTGTGCGTGCGGAAGAACTCGACGCCATCCTTGCGCTTGCCGAGCGTCGGCGAGTCCTTGCCGGTCCACACGAAGGCGTCGAGCACGAGTCGCGCGACGCGCTCGGGCGCGGCCTGCGCGAAGCCCGCGGCGCGCAGCGCGCCCGACGAGAGGCCGTAGACCTGCGCCTGGCGCGAGCCCGTCACCGACGCGATGACGTCGCTTGCCGCGATGAGGTCGGCCACGCCCGTCGCGATGTCCGAGTTGCCGGCGGTGACGGTCGACTTGCCGTAGCCCTCGTGATCGAGCGTCCATACGTCGTGGCCGCGGCGCGCGAGCCAGTCCATGAACGAGTAGTCCGGAAGCCCGGGCACCGTCAGGTCGAACGACGGCAGGCTCGACAGCGACGAGCCGTGGACGAGCACCACCGGCGGCGCGCCGGAGGCGGGCGCGTCCGACAGGCGCTTGCGCCACAGGAAGAGCGAGACGTCGCCCTTTCGCGCGACGTGCTCCGAGCCCACGATCGACGCGCTCATGGCTTCGCGAGGAAGTCGTTCGTGAACGTCTTCGCGATGTCGAGCGGATGGTCGCCCGAGGGCTTGAGGTAGTCGGCGGTGGCCTTCGCCTGCTCCACCGACATGCGGCCGTCGCGACTCCACGCCTGGTTCAGCATGCCGAAGAGCTCGCGGTTCATGGCGTCGCTCATCTCGGGGTATTCCTTCTTCATCACGGCGAGCGCGCGGTCGGGGTTGTCCTTGATGACCTTCACGGCCTCGGTGATGACGGTCGCGACCTTCGCGATGAGCTCGCGCTTCTTCGCGATGGCCTCGGGCGTGGTCGTGAGCGACATGTAGATCATGTCGCGGAACGCGGGTACCTCGCCGCCCAGGAAATCGAGGTACACGCCCCCGACCTTCTGCTCCCTCGCCATGAGGCCCGCGGGCTCGGGCACGACGGCCGCGTCGATGAGGTCGCGCTTGAGCGCCGCGATGTAGGAGCCCGTATCGGCTCCGCTGAACACCATCTTCACGTCGGCGGGCTGCATGCCTTCCATCGCGATCAGCGCGCGCGTGAGCTTGTCGCCGGAGCCGCCCTGCGCCGGCACGCCGATGCGCTTGCCCTTGAGGAGCTTGATCTTCTCCGGGACGCTCTTGCCCTTCGCGGCATCGACCATCGCGTTGCTCGCGATCACGTTGCTCGTCGGGCGGTTGACGAGGTTGAAGAACGCGACCATGGGCTTGCCCTGCACGGCGGCGGTGAGCACGTGCTCGTAGCTCAGCACGCCCAGGTCCACGTCGCCGCTCAGCACGGCCTGGAGCGCGAGCGGTCCGCCCTGCACGACGACGACCGTGGGCTCGAGCCCGTACTTCTGGAAGATCTTCTCCTGCTGCGCGACGTACAGCGCGGCGGCGTAGTAGCTGTGGCCGATGTTGACGATCTTCACGGGCTCGGCCGTGGCGACCGCGGCGACCGCCGCCATCGCGGCGGCGACCAAGAGCGATGCGCTGCGTTGCATGCTTCCTCCGTCGGGTTGAGGCGATGCGATCGCCTTCGTTTCGTGCGCCCGGCCGAAGCGGCGGGCGTCGCTGTTCACTTATTTGGGCAGGTAGTCGTTCGAGAACGTCTTCGGGAAGTCGAGAGCGTGAGGGCCGGTGGGCTTGAGATAGTCGGCGGTAGCCTTCGCCTGCGCGACCGTCATCCTTCCGTCGGCGCTCCAGGCGGGGCTCATGAGCGCGAACACGTCACGATTCATCTTGTCGCTCATCTCGGGATACTCCTTCTTCATGATGGCGATGGCGCGCTCGGGATCGCTCTTCAGGATCCGCTGCGCATCCGCGAACACGGCGGTCACCTTCGTCATGAGCTCGCGCTTCCTGGCCAGCGCCTCGGGCGTGGTGGCGAGCGACATGTAGATCATGTCGTTGAACCCGGGAATCTCGCCCGCCGTGAAGCTGAGGTACATGCCGCCCGCGCCCGCTTCCTTCACCATGAGTCCAGTGGGCTCGGCGACGAACGCGACGTCGATGAGGTCGCGCTTCAACGCGGCGACGTAGGCCCCGCTGTCCGATCCCGAGAACACCATCCTGATGTCCGCGGGCTTCATTCCTTGCGTCTCGATCAGAGCCTGCGCGAGCTTGTCGCCCGATCCGCCCTGGGAAGGCACGCCGACGCGCTTGCCCTTCAACGCCGCCACGCGCTCGGCGACGGTCTTGCCTTTCATCGCATCCATCATGGCGTTGCTCGCGATCACGTTGCTGCCGGGACGCGCGACCAGGTTGAAGAACGAGACGACCTGCTTGCCCTGCACCGCGGCCTGGAGAACGTGCTCGTAGCTCAGGAGTCCCAGGTCGGCATCGCCGCTCATCACGGCCTGCAGCGCCAGCGGGCCGCCCTGGACGACGGTGACGGTGGGCTCGAGGCCGTGCTTCTGGAACAGCTTCTCGCTTTGCGCGATGTACAGCGGCGCGGCGTAGTAGTTGTGGCCGATGTTGACGATGCGTACCGGCTCCGCGACGGCGACGGCCGCAGCCGCGCCGAGGATTGCCACAGCGAGCGAAGCGAGCGATCTCATGACCCCCTCCCGTGTGCGAACGGACCCTGCGTGAATCAGGGCCCTAGCGATTCACCACGCGCCAGCGATCGAGGCGCGACTGCGTCACCTGGATGACCTGGTTCAGGATGATCGCGAGGACGCCGATCACCACCAGCACGGCGAACACGCCGGCCGTGTCGAACTGCGCGCCCGAGAGCTGCACGAGGTAGCCCAGGCCGTAGGACGACGCGATCATCTCGCCGATGACGGCCCCGATGAGCGCGTTGGGAAGCGCGATCTTGAAGCCCGTGAAGATCCACGACACGGCCGACGGCACGATGACCTTGCGCAGGAGCTGCATGCGCGTCGCCTTCATGAGCCGCAGGGAATCGAGGAGATCCTCGTCGACGTCCTTGATGCCCTGGTAGGTGTTGATGAACACGATGAAGAGGACGAGGATAGCGGCGAGCGCGATCTTGGACTCGAGCCCCAGGCCGAACCACAGCACGAAAAGCGGCGCGAGCGCGACCTTCGGCAGCGCGTTGAAGGCCCACAGGAACGGATGCAGGAGGCGGGAGTAGAAAGGCGCCATGCCGAGCCAGATGCCGAGCGCGACGCCCAGCACCGCGCCGATCACGAAGCCCACGACGGTCTCAAGCACGGTGGCGTAGATGTGGTGGAAGATCGAGCCGTTCGCGGTCCACGTGTAGAGGCGCCGCAGGACGTCGAGCGGGTTCGAGATGAAGAAATTGTCGATGAGCCGCCCCGACGCGCCCTGCCAGACGAAGAGCACGACGATCGTGAGCAGGAACTGGTAGAAGACCATCGCGACGTCGCCGGTCTCGCGCTTCTCCTGCCACAGCGACGACGGGTCGGGCGGCGTGCTCTCGGTGGGGGCGGCGGCGGTCACAGGCGATCCTCCTCGTACTCCTTGCGAAGCGTCTCCCAGATCTCGTTGTAGAGCTCGCCGAAGCGCTCCGTGAAGCGCACGTTGAGCACGTCGCGCGGGAACGGGAGGTCGATCTCGCGGCGGAAGGCGATGGTGCCGGGACGCCGCGTGCAGATGACCACTTCGGTGGACAGCGTGATGGCCTCGACGAGGTCGTGCGTGACGAACACGATCGTCTGCCGGTACTCGTCCTTGAGCGCGAGCAGGAGCTGGTGCATGGCGAGCTTGAGCTGCGCGTCGAGCGCGCCGAAGGGCTCGTCGAGGAGGAGCGTCTCCGGCCGCGCGAGCAGCATGCGCGCGAGGCACGCGCGCTTGCGCATGCCGCCCGACAGCTCGCTCGGCAGCTTGTCCTCGAAGCCCCCGAGGCCCACGCGCTCGATCAGCTCCTTCGCGCGCGCCTCCCGCTCGGCGCGCGGCACGCCCGCGATCTCGAGCGGCAGCGCGACGTTGTCCTGCACGTTGCGCCACGGCAGGAGGTTGTCCTTCTGCGTCATGTAGCCGACGTGCGTGTTGACGGCCTTCACCGGCGCGCCGCGGTACAGGAGCTTGCCCGCGGTCGGCCGGTACAGTCCAGCGACCATGTTGAGGAGCGTCGACTTGCCGCACCCGGAGGGTCCGATGACGGCCACGATGCTCGAGGGCTCGATGCGCAGGTTGATGTCGCGCACGGCCTCGACCGAGCCCTTGTCCTTGGCGAACGTCTTGCCGAGGCCTTCGAGCTCGATGATGGGCGTGGCGGGGGCCGGCATGGCGTGGCGGTGCGAGGCGTCAGAAGATGAGGCGCTGGTCGCCGCCGTCGACGTCGAGGTTCGAGCCGCTGATGAAGCTCGACCGGTCGGAGGCGAGGAACACGATGGCGTTGGCGACGTCCTGCGGCGCGCCGCGGCGGCCGAGCGGCACGTCGGCGGCCCAGTGGGCCTCCTGCTGACCCAGGCTGCGGCTCACGTGCACGTCGCGCTCGATGCGCGCCTCGTCCGCGCTCGCGACGCCGACGTGCCCATACGACACGCCGGTCACGAGCACGTTGTCGCGGCCGAGGTCGTCGGACAGCGATTTCACGAACGCGTGCTGCGCGGCGCCCACGGCCGCCGCGCCCGGCACCGACTTGCCGGGGATCTTGCCGGTATCGGCGACGAGCACGACGATGCGGCCGCTGCCGCGCTTGCGCATGTGCGGCGCCACCGCGCGCGCGAGCTCCCACGGCCTTTGCACCTTGCGCTCGAACAGCGCCGCGACGCGCGCCGCGGGAATCTCGTCGATGGTGCCGACGAGCTCGCCCTCGGCGTTGCTCACCACGATGTCGATGCGCCCGTGGCGCGCGATCGTATCGGCGACGAACGCGCGCGGGTCGCCCTCGCCGCCGCCGACGATCACCGTCGCGCCCTCGTCGCGCAGCGATTGCGTGATCGACCTGCCGATCGCGGTATCACCCTCGGTGACCACCGCCACCTTGCCCTTCAGTCCCATGTCCATTGAGGCCTCGCTAGCCGAAAACGTAGCGGTTGTAGCCGCCGTCGACGCTCACCGAGCTGCCGGTGATGAAGGAGGCGCGCTCGGACGCCATGAAGGCGACCGTGTCCGCCACTTCGTCAGGCGTGCCGAGGCGCCCGAGCACCGTCGCGCGCGTGAAGCCCGCCGAGGCCGTCGCGCGATCGACGCCGCGCTCGCGCATCTCCTTCTCGACAAGTCGCGTGACGAGCTCGGTCTCGATGCACTGCGGGCAGACGGCGACGACGCGGATGTTCTCGCGCGCGAGGCCGTCGGCGACGTTCTTGGTGAGCGAGATCTGCGCCGAGTTGGTGGTACCGGAGGGAAGGCGGTCCGGGTGTCCGTGGCGCGCCGCCTGGCCGACGATGTTGACGATGACGCCGCCGCCCTGCTTGCGCATGGCCGGCACCACCGCCTGCACCATGCCGAGGAGCCCGAAGAGCTTCTCGTTCAGCTGCTTGCCGAGCATGGCGAACGTGGTGTCGTCGATGGTGCCGCGGATGTGCGTGCCCGCGTTGTTGACGAGGATGTCGACGCGGCCGAAGCGGTCGATCACTTCCTGCACGGCGCGCCCGTACGGCGCGCCGTCGACGTCGCCGATGTCTGCCTGCACCGTCATCACGCTGCCGCCGCCTTCTCCGAGCTCACGGGCCGCCTCGTCGAGCGTCGAGCGCGTGCGCGCGAGGAGCGCCACCGACGCGCCCTCCGCGAGCATGCGCCGCGCGATGGCCTTGCCGAGCCCGCGGCTCGCTCCGGTGACGAGCGCCACCTTCCCTTTCAACCCAAGATCCACGATGCCTCCTCGAATGGCTCAAGACTTGCCGGCGACGATGCCGCCCCGCCGTTTTGAACGTGCGCGCTAGTACGTCGCGCGGCCCCCCGACAGGTCGAAGATCGCGCCCGTGTTGACGGTGCACGCCTGCGAGCAGAGCCACATCACGAGCTCCGCCACCTCCGCGGGCTCGATCAGCCGCTTCATCGGGCTCTTGTCGATCATGATGCGGACGTGCTCGGGGGTCATCTGCTCGAGGAGCCGCGTGCGCACCGCGGCGGGCGCGACGGCATTCACGAGCACGCCTGCGCCGACCAGCTCCTTCGCGAGCGACTTCGTGAGCGCGATCACGCCCGCCTTGGCGGCGCTGTAGGCCGAGGCGTTGGGCGTGCCTTCCTTGCCGGCGAGGGACGCGACGTTGACCACCCGCCCCGCCGCGCTGCGGCGGAGGATCGGCACCAGGGCGCGGCACACGTTGAACGTGCCCATGAGGTTGACGTCGACCACCCGCCGCCATTCCTCGGCGGGATAGTCGTCGAGCGGGCGCGTATCGCCCGCGTAGCCCGCGTTGTTGACGAGGATGTCGAGCGTGTCGAGGCGCTGCGCCGCGCGCGCGATGGACGCGGCGTCGGTGACGTCGACGCGTGCCTCGCCGGGGCGGTCGGACGCGTCCTTGTCCCAGATGGTCGTGCGCGCGCCCGCGGCGCGAAGCGCCTCGGCGATGGCCGCGCCGATGCCCTGCAGGCCGCCCGTGACCACGGCGGTCCTGCCGCGGAAGTCGTAGGCGACCGTGCGCGCCGGCGCGGGGGAAGCGCCCGTCATCGGATGAACTGGTCCACGTAGTCCGCGCCGAGACCGACGTCCGCATAGTGCTTGCGGCACATGTCGATCTTGGTGAAGACGTCCTCGTAGCCCAAAGCCTTGCCCCACGGATCGACGTAGTACATGACGCCGTTGACCTGGAAGTAGGTGATCATCTCGGCCACGTCGTCGGGCACGACGAGCGTGTGCGTCTCGCCCGGCGGCTCGAACACGTAGCTGCCCTCGGTGGCGACCCAGTCGTGCTCGAGATAGCGCCAGCGGCCCTTGAGCACGAGCCCGTGCACCGCCTGCGGGTGGCGATGCCGGCTCAGGATGCCGGCGCGGCGCACGCGCAGGAGGTTCATCCAGTAGCCGCTCGACCGGTTGAGGCATAGCGGACGGAACCAGACGTTCTCGGCCTGCGGCACCCAGATGCGCTCGTCCTGGGGAATGGCGTGCGGGATGACGACGTCCGTCAGCGCTTCCTTCGGCATCGGAAGCTGATAGGGCATCGCCCGCGGGTCATTGCTGCGGGAGTCCGGCATGGCGGGGCACCCTCCTCTTGTCCACATTGTGGACATTGTGTCCACGTTTTCAGGCATCGTAGGGGCGCGCGGCACCGCGTGTCAAGGCGCGCCGCGGCAAGGCGCGCGCCAGGATCGGTTTACACTTTGGGGCATGACCCTCGCACTGTGGATCGTCGCGGTCGCGCTCATCGCCATCGGGGTGGCCGGCACCAGCCTGCCCGCCATTCCCGGCGCGACGCTCGTCTTCCTGGGCATGCTGCTGGGCGCGTGGATCGACGGCTTCGCGCGCATCCCCGTGTGGCTCGTCGTGGTGTTCGGCGTGCTGACGGCCCTCACGTGGGCCGTCGACTATTTTGCCGCGGCCGCCGGGGCGAAGCGCGTGGGCGGTGGGCACGGTCCTCGGCGTGTTCACGGGCCTGTGGGGGCTCCTGTTCATGCCGCTCGTGGGCGCCGCGGTGGGCGAGCTCGTCGCGCAGCGCGACGTGCGTCGCGCGAGCGTGGTCGGCCTCGCCACGTGGCTCGGGCTCCTGATCGGCACCGCGGTCAAGGTCGCGATCGTGTTCGCGATGATCGGCGCGTTCGTGGTCGCGTTGATGGTCTGACGACCCGGGACGCGCGAGGCGCGCGGGGCTCTAGGCCGCGAGCCGCTCGCTGCGCGCGGGCCGCTCGATCCGGTTCTTTGCGGGCAGCTTCGACGAAAGGAGCGCGAGCGCCAGGCGCTCGTCCGCGCGAAGCCCGCGCAGGGGCGGCGGCGCCTCGACCAGCACGCCCGCCTCGTAGCACTCGAAGACCCGCGGATGGATGTAGCTCTTGCGGCACACCGCGGGCGTGTTGCCCAGCGCCTGCGACGCCGCCTTGATCGCCTCGCGCACCAGCGCGCGCGTCGCGGTGCGGCTGTCCGCGCGCTCGGTCGACCAGAGGTGCTTCGCCGCGCGAACCGTGCCGCCCCACGTGCGGAAGTCCTTGCTCGACACGTCCGAGCCCGAGATGGCCTTGAGGTAAGCGTTCACGTCCGCGGCCGACACCGAGCGCGTGGACTCGCCCTCGCGGTACTGGAAAAGGACGTCGCCCGGAAGGTCGAGGCAGCGCCGGATGACGCGCACCACGCGGCCGTCGTCGATCCGTAAGGTGTGGCGCTTGCCCGACTTGCCGCGAAAGTCGAGCACCACCGCATCGCCCGCGTTGCGCACGTGGCGGCTTCGCAGCGTGGTCGCGCCGAACGAGCCGTTCTCTCGGCGGTAGCGCTCGCCGCCGACGCGGATGAAGGCGCAGTCCATGAGGCGCACGACCGCGGCCAGCACCCGCTCCTTGCAGAGCTCGCGCTGGCGCAGGTCGCGCACGACGGCCCGCCGGATGCGCGGCAGGACGTGCGCGAAGTCTCGAAGGCTCTCGTACTTGGTGGAGTCGCGCTCGGCCACCCACGCCGGGTGATAGCGATACTGCTTGCGGCCGCGGGCGTCCTTGCCCGTCGCCTGCAGGTGGCCGCGCGGACTCGCGCAGATCCACACGTCCGTCCACGCGGGCGGGATGACGAGCGCTGCAATGCGCTTCTGATCGCTCTCGCGGCGCACGGGCTGTCCGCCGGGCCGGAAGTACGCGAAGCCGTCGCCGTGCGCGCGGCGAGAGATACCGGGCTCGGTGTCCGCCGAGTATTCGAAGGCCCTGTCCACGCGCGCTTGCATGGGTCGAAGCGTCGCAAACGCGCGACCCTCGCGGAGCAAGCCGGATGCTGAACCGGCCGTGGGAGCGCGCCTACAGGGTCACTTCTTCTCGACCGCCTCGCGCGCGACCGCGGCGCGCTCGCGCGCCTCGAGCACCAGCCGGTACGAGGTGTAGTACTTGAAGATGTTGCGCACGTACGTGGTCGTCTCGAGGCCGATCTTCTCCGCCGTGACGACCTCGACGTTGTTGAACCACTTGTCGGGATCGAGGCCGCGCTTGCGGGCCTCGTTGCGCATGCGCGAGATGTTGCCCGGCCCCGCGTTGTAGCTCGCGAAGGCGAACAGCGTGCGATTCTGCGCATCGAAGCTCGCGTCGGGGAAATAGCGCGTCATGAGCTCGGCCATGTACTTCGAGCCCGCGTGGATGTTGGGCTCGATGGCCTGGATGTCGCCCACCGCGAGTCCCTTGCCGGTCGCGGGCATGATCTGCATGACGCCCACCGCGCCTACGTGGCTGCGCTTGCGCTGGTCGAGCGTCGACTCCTGGTAGCCCTGCGCCGCGAGCATCACGGGGTCGAAGCCGTACTGCTTGCCGTAGCGCACGAAGAGGTCGATCGTCTGCTGGAATCGCCGGTAGTCCGCGTCGCCCGTGGGATCGCGCAAAGGGCCGGTCTTCATCGCCTGCGCGAAGCGGTAGGCGATGACGCCGTTCTTCTTCGCCCAGTTGACGTAGAAGTCCTCGATCTCCGCGGCGAGCTTCGGGCTGTCCTTGCGATAGGCCCATCCGATCTTCCCGCCTTCGCGCAACACGATCCCGTCGTGCAGGACGATCTTCGGCAGCGACTTCGACCACATGATCGCCTTCCAGTCGTCGACGACGATGGCGGAGAGGAGGCCCACGTTGACCATCTCCATCATGTCCTCGTCCTCGAGCGCGTCGGGCACGAGCACGATGGACATGGGCGCCTTGCCGGCGGCCTTGAGCTTCGCGTCCTGCGCGACGAGGCTGTCGTAGTAGCTCGACGACCTGCGCACGTGCACCGTCTTGCCGGCGAGGTCGTCCAGCGACGCGATGGGCGGCGACGAGGGGCCCGTCACGAGGATCTCGTTGCTCTTGCGGACGTCGTCGGGCGCGAAGAACGCGACGATCTTCTCGCGGTCGGGCGTGACCGTGAGGTTGCCGATCGCCAGGTCCGCGCGGCCGGCGACGAGGTCGGGCAGGAGCTTGTCGCGCGTGACCGCGCTGATGTACACCGTGAGCGGACGCTTGCCGAGCGTCTTCGCGTACTTCCTGTTGAGCCACTGCTCGAAGTCGCGCGCGAGCCGCGCGCCGATGCCCGCCTCGCGGCCCTTGTCGATGTAGAACAGCGACCTGCTGTACGGCGCGGCGACGCGGATCATACGCCGCTCGAGCATCGCGTCGAAGTCGCCGGTGAACGGCTTGGCCGAGAGCTCGAGCTTGCGCTCGGCGGGCGTCTGCCGGTGCGCCGCGTGCGCGGCGTCGATGGCCTTGGCCGCCGGCTTGCCGGCGGGCGCCGGCGCGGACGAGGAGGACGGCGCCTGCGCGATGGCCGCGCACGCGAGCAGGGCGCTCGCGAGCGAAACGACGACGTGTTTCATGCCAGCTTCCGCTTGAGGATCGCGTTGACCTGGGCGGGGTTGGCCTTGCCGCGGGTGGCGGCCATGACCTTGCCCACGAGCGAGTTGAACGCCTTCTCCTTGCCGGCCTTGAACTCCGCGACGATCGCCGCGTTGGCGGCGAGCGCGTCGTCGACGATCTTCTCGATCGCGCCTTCGTCCGAGATCTGGCGAAGGCCGCGCTGGTCGATGATGGCATCGGGCTCGCCTTCGCCGGCCCACATCGCGTCGAACACGTCCTTCGCGATCTTGCCGGAGATGGTGCCGTCGCCGATGCGCCGCACGAGCGCCGCGAGCGACGCCGGCGCGACCGGCGCATGCGCGATGTCGGTGCCGGTCTTGTTGAGCGCGGCGGCGACCTCGCCCAGCATCCAGTTGGCGGTGGTCTTGCCGTCGGCGCCGGCCGCGACCGCCGCCTCGAAGTAGCTCGCGCTCTCGCGCGTCGACGTGAGCGCGACCGCGTCCGTCGACGGCAGCGCGTAGTCGCGGGCGAAGCGCGCCTGCATGGCCTCGGGGAGCTCGGGCAGGGCGGCCCGCGTGCGCTCGATCCACGCGTCGTCGATCACGAGCGGCGGCAGGTCGGGATCGGGGAAGTAGCGATAGTCCTGCGCGTCTTCCTTGCTGCGCATCGAGCGCGTCTGCCGGCGATCGGGGTCGTACAGGCGCGTCTCCTGCACCACCTTGCCGCCGTCCTCGATGAGCTCGACCTGGCGTCGCACCTCGTAGTCGATGGCCTCCTGCATGAAGCGGAAGCTGTTGAGGTTCTTGATCTCGCACCGCGTGCCGAGCTCCGTGGCGCCTGCGCGGCGCACCGAGACGTTCGCGTCGCAGCGGAAGCTGCCTTCCTGCATGTTGCCGTCGCAGATGCCGATCCAGCGCACGAGCGTGTGCAGCGCGCGGGCGTAGGCGACCGCCTCCTCCGAGCTTCGAAGGTCGGGCTCGGACACGATCTCGAGGAGCGGCGTGCCGGCGCGATTGAGGTCGATGCCGCTCATGCCGGCGAAGTCCTCGTGCAGCGACTTGCCCGCGTCCTCCTCGAGGTGCGCGCGCGTGAGCCGCACGCGAAGCGGCCCGCGCGTGGGCGAGTCGATGCCGACGCTGCCGCCGGCGACGACCGGGATCTCGTACTGCGAGATCTGGTAGCCCTTGGGCAGGTCCGGGTAGAAGTAGTTCTTGCGCGCGAAGACGCTGCGGCGGTTCACGGCGGCGCCCACCGCGAGGCCGAAGCGGATCGCGCGATCCACCGCGCCGCGGTTCAGCACGGGCAGCACGCCGGGGAGCGCGATGTCGACCGCGGAGGCCTGCGAGTTGGGCGCCGCGCCGAAGGCCGTGGACGCGCCGGAGAAGATCTTCGACACCGTCGAGAGCTGCGCGTGCGTCTCGAGTCCGATCACGACCTCCCAGCCCGGGATGCTCACAGGATGCCCTTCGCGAAGCGACGCGCGGCGCTCATGCGGCGACTCCCGGCGGCACGCGGCGGTGCCAGTCGGTGGCCTGCTGGAACGCGTGCGCGACGTTGAGGAGCTTCGCTTCCGAGAACGCGGGCCCCTGGATCTGCACGCCGACGGGCAGCCCGCGGCGGTCGAACCCGCACGGGATCGAGATGCCCGGCGCGCCCGTGAGGTTGGCCGCGACGGTGAAGATGTCGTTCAAGTACATCTGCACCGGGTCGTCCGACTTGTCGCCCAAAGGGAAGGCGGCGGACGGCGCGGTGGGGCCCATGATGACGTCGCACGAGCGGTAGGCGCGCGCGAAATCGTCGGCGATGAGCCTGCGCACCTTCTGCGCCTTGAGGTAGTACGCGTCGTAGTAGCCGTGCGACAGCACGTACGTGCCGACGAGGATGCGGCGCTTCACCTCCGCGCCGAAGCCCTCGGCGCGCGACTTCTTGTACATGTCGAGGAGGTCGCCGTACGCCGCGGCGCGGTGGCCGTAGCGCACGCCGTCGAATCGCGAGAGGTTCGACGACGCCTCCGCGGGCGCGATGACGTAGTAGACGGGCACCGACAGCTTCACGCCGGGAAGCGCCACGGGGACGGTCGTGGCGCCGAGCTTGCGGAACTGCGCCAGGGCGTCCTCGATGGCCGCCGCGACGCCCTCGTCGACGCCGTCGCCGAAGTACTCGGCGGGCATGCCGATGCGCAGGCCCGCGAGCGGCGCGTCGAGGTCGCGCGCGAAGTCTTCGCGCGGGCGGTCGAGCGACGTGGCGTCGCGCACGTCGTGGCCCGCCATGGCGTTCATGAGGAGCGCGCAGTCCTGCGCCGTGCGGGCGAAGATGCCCGGCGTGTCGAGGCTCGACGCGAACGCGACGAGCCCGTAGCGCGAGCACACGCCGTACGTGGGCTTCAGCCCGCAGACGCCGGTGAGCGAGGCGGGCTGGCGGATGGAGCCGCCGGTGTCGGTGCCGGTGGCGGCGGGGACGAGGCGCGCGGCCACGGCCGCGGCGGACCCGCCCGAGAGACGCCGGTGAGCGAGGCGGGCTGGCGGATGGAGCCGCCGGTGTCGGTGCCGGTGGCGGCGGGGACGAGGCGCGCGGCCACGGCCGCCGCCGACCCGCCCGAGCTTCCCCCGGGCACGACGTCGCGGTTCCACGGGTTGCGCACCGGCCCGAAGTACGACGACTCGTTCGACGAGCCCATCGCGAACTCGTCCATGTTGGTCTTGCCGACGAGCACGGTGCCGGCGTCGCGCAGCGCCGTGACCACGTGCGCATCGTAAGGCGCCGTGAAGTCCGCGAGCATGCGCGAGCCGCAGGTGGTGCGCAGGCCGGCGGTCATGAGGACGTCCTTGTGCGCGATGGGCACGCCGGACAGGGCCGGGGCGTCGCCGCGGGCGAGCGCCGCGTCGGCTACGCGTGCCTGCGCGTGGGCGCCCTCGGCCTCGACGGTGACGAAGGCGTTGAGCTCCGCCTGCGAGGCATCGATGCGGCCCAGGAGGTCGCGCGTGACCTCCTCGCTCGAGACCTTGCGGGCGCGCAGGGCCTGGACGAGCTCCGCGACGGTGGACGGGGGCGTGGGCATGCGGCCTACTCGATCACCTTGGGCACGAGGTACAGGCTGTCCTCGGTGGCGGGCGCCACGCTCTGGTACAGCGCGTGGCGGTCGGTCTCGGTGACCGCGTCCTCGCGCAGGGCGAGGGTCGCGTCCTGGGCATGCGCCATGGGCTCGACGCCCGAGGTATCGACGGCGTCGAGCTGGTCGATGAGGCCGAAGATGGCCTCGAGCTTGCGGTGGGCGTCGGACAGCTCGGCGTCGCTCACCTCGAGCCTCGCGAGGTGGGCGATGCGGCGGACGTCGTCTGGGGTGAGCGCCATGGGTCGGAAAGCGGCCGAAACCATCCGAAACGGACGGGTCGCGGCGCCTTGCGTGCGGTTGGTGTCCCGGCGCACCGGCGCGGCGCGCCGCCGGTGGCTGCCGGCGACGAAAAAACCGCGTCAAATCAGTGCGAAGGGCAAAGGGGGAATGCTATCATAATCGACAATCTTTTGACCCCGCCGCGCGCGGTTCCCCCGTCGCGGTGCGCTGCCGACACGCCGCCCGCCCGACGCCCCCACCGGATTCCCGCTTAAATGTTCGAGTTTTTCAAAGGTTACTTCGGCAGCGACTTAGCGATCGACTTAGGCACCGCCAACACCCTCATCTACGTCCGCGGCAAGGGAATCGTGCTGAACGAGCCCTCGGTCGTCGCGATTCGCCAGGAGGGCGGTCCCAACGGCAAGAAAGTGATCCAGGAAGTCGGCCTCGCCGCGAAGCAGATGCTCGGGCGCACGCCCGGCAACATCACGGCCATTCGTCCGATGAAGGACGGCGTCATCGCCGACTTCACCGTGACGGAGCAGATGCTGAAGCAGTTCATCAAGAAGGTGCTGGAGTCGCGGCTCTTCTCGCCGTCGCCCCGCATCATCATCTGCGTGCCGTGCGGATCGACGCAGGTGGAGCGCCGCGCCATTCGCGAGTCGGCGCTGGGCGCGGGCGCGTCGAAGGTGTACCTCATCGAGGAGCCCATGGCCGCGGCCATCGGCGCCGACCTGCCCATCTCGGACGCCACGGGCTCGATGGTCGTCGACATCGGCGGTGGCACCACCGAGGTCGGCGTGATCTCGCTGGGCGGCATGGTGTACTCGGGCAGCGTGCGCGTGGGCGGGGACAAGTTCGACGAGTCCATCGTCAACTACATCCGCCGCAACTACGGCATGCTGATCGGCGAGACCACCGCCGAGCTCATCAAGAAGACCATCGGCTCCGCGTTCCCGGGCTCGGAGGTCAAGGAAATGGAAGTGAAGGGGCGCAACCTCGCCGAGGGCATCCCGCGCTCGTTCACCGTGTCGAGCAACGAGATCCTCGAGGCGCTCACCGATCCCTTGAACAGCATCGTGTCGGCGGTGAAGAGCGCGCTCGAGCGCACTCCGCCGGAGCTCGGCGCCGACATCGCGGAGCGCGGCATGGTGCTCACGGGCGGCGGCGCGCTGTTGCGCGACCTCGATCGCCTGCTCATGGAGGAGACGGGCCTGCCGGTCATCGTGGCCGACGACCCCTTGACCTGCGTGGTGCGCGGGTGCGGCAAGGCGCTCGAGAACATGGAGAAGCTCTCGACGATTTTCACGTCGGATTGACTTTCGCGATGCGGCCCGATCGCCTACGATGAAGCAAGGGCCTCCGTAACGTGCACCACGTCTCCGCCGATCCGCCTCCATTCTTCCATCGCGGCCCGTCGCCGCTCGCGCGGCTCGCGTTCGTGGGGATCGTGTCGATCGCGCTCATGTTCGCCGACACGCGCTTCGGCTACCTCGAGGGCATGCGACGCGTCGTCGCGGTCGTCCTCTATCCCGTGCAGCGCGCCGTGCAGATGCCCGGCGAGGCGCTGTCGTGGGTCGGCGGCTATTTCTCCTCCAAGCGCGCGCTCGAGGACGAGAACACGCGACTCAAGCAGGCGCTCGTCGCGCAGACGCAGGCCGCGCAGGAGGCCGTCCGCGTGGGCGGCGAGAACGAGAGCCTCCGCGCGCTGCTCGACCTCACGCAGCGCTACGGCGGCACCAACACCGCCGTGGAGGTGCTCTACACGAGCCGCGATCCGTTCACGCAGAAGGTGTTCGTCAACCGCGGCAGCGACGCCGGCATCCAGGCGGGCTACGCGGTGATCGACGAGATGGGCGTCGTCGGGCAGGTCACGCGCGTGTTCCCGGCGATGGCCGAGGTCACGCTCGTCACGGACAAGGACCACGCGGTGCCGGTGCGAAACGAGCGCAGCGGCGTGCGCAGCGTCGTCTTCGGCGCCGGCTCGGGCCGCCCGCCCGAGCTGCGCTTCATGGCGCCTACCGCCGACATCAAGCCCGGCGACAAGCTGTTCACGTCCGGCATCGACGGCACGTATCCCGCGGGTCTCGCGGTGGCGAAGGTCGACACGGTCGATCGCGAGACGGGGCAGATGTTCGCGCGCATCACGGTGCGCCCGCTCGCCGGCGTGGATCGCAGCGTCCACCTGCTGGTCCTGGGCCGCGCCGTCGCGCCGCCGCCGCGGCCCGAGGAAGCGAGCGACGCGGAGGCCGCGAAGAAGGGCGGCAGGAGGGGAAGGCGGTGAAGGGTCGCCGTGTTGTCCTCACCCCGACCCTCTCCCGCGCGCGGGAGAGGGGGAGTGGTGTGCGGCCTCGCGCGTTGTCGCCGCGCTCCGATTTCGCGCCCTTCCCTCGCCCCGCTTGCGGGGAGAGGGTGCCCGGCAGGGCGGGTGAGGGGGTGGGCGCGTG
>JBGAIS010000038.1:0-24454 GCA_044225355.1 Casimicrobiaceae bacterium
CGCCTCGCCGCACCATGAGGTTGAAGTCGCGCGTCGGGCCGTCGACGAGCGCGCATTCGATTTCCGCCTCGCCCGCGAAGCGCACCGGATGGTAGGGAACCCGCACGTCGGTCGCGTTGCCGCCCGCCGTGAGGTTCATCCCCTTTCCGGAGAGGAGCACGAGCGTGCGATCGATGCCGGGGAACGCGGAGAACGGGCCGTCGCGATCGATCCGCGCGATGCTCACGCGCCACTCGAACGCATCGAGCGAAGCCCCGGGCGGCGCCGTCGCGATCTGCCACGTGACCCCGCCGCCGTTCTTCCACGGCATCTTCCGGTAGTCGGCGGGCGCGAGCAGGCGATGTGACATGGCGTGAACGATGGCGGGTCCGGCGATTGTAGGTCCATCGTGCCGGGGGCGCCAACGCCGGTTACACTCGACGCTCCCGTATCCTGGACAACGATGCCATGCGCCCGATCCTGCGCGTCCTCACTCTCGCGGTCCTCGCCATTGCCGCCGCGGCCGGCGCGCAGTCGCCGGGATATCCGACGAAGCCCGTGCGCATCGTGGTCCCGTTCCCGCCCGGTGGTCCCGCGGACGCGCTCGCGCGCATCGTCGGCGACAAGCTTTCCGCATCGATGGGCCAGCCGGTGGTCGTCGACAACCGGCCGGGCGCGGCGGGGAACATCGGCATGGAGCTCGTCGCGAAGTCGGCGCCGGACGGCCACACGCTGGCCCTCGCGCCGGCCGGCAACCTCACCGTCAACCCGAGCCTCTATCGCAACGTGCCGTACGACGTCGCGCGCGATTTCGCGCCCGTGACGGTCATCGCAGCCGTGCCCAACGTGCTCGTCGTCAACCCCCAGCTGCCCGTGAAGGACCTGGCCGAGCTCATCGCCTACGCGAAGGCCAATCCCGGCAAGCTCAACTACTCCTCTCCCGGCGCGGGCAGCGGCGCCCATCTCGCGGGCGAGCTCCTGAAGAGCAGCGCGGGCCTCGATCTCGTGCACGTTCCGTACAACGGGATCGCGCCCGCGACCACCGCGGTCGTGTCCGGTGACGTGCAGCTCATGTTCGCGGCCGCGCCCAGCGCGCTTCCGCAGGTGACCGCAGGCAAGCTGCGCGCGATCGCTGTGGCGAGCCCGAAGCGCATCGCCGCCGCGCCCGGGCTGCCCACCGTGGACGAGTCGGGACTGCCGGGCTTCGACGTCACGTCTTGGTACGCGCTCGTCGCGCCCGCGGCAACGCCGCCCGCGGTGATCGATCGCATCCAGAAGGATGTCGCGAAGGCGCTCGAGATGCCCGACGTCAAGGCGAAGCTCGCGGGCCTCGGTGCGGAGCCCATCGCCAACACGCCGGTGGAGTTCGCGACCATGATCCGCGGCGAGACCGCGAAATGGGGCAAGATCGTCAAGGACGCCAACATCAAGGTGGAGTGACACGGTGACCGACGCGCTCTACCTCGACTACCTCAACGCTCCCGACGTCGCCGCGCTCGCGTTGACGGACGCCGAGATCATCGGCGCGGTCGAAGCGGGCCTCGCGGCGCAGGGCCGCGGCGAGACGGTGATCGAGCCGCGCATGCATCTCGTGCCCGGCGGCGGCATCGACGGGCACTTCAACGTACTGCGCGGCTACGTGGCGCCGCTCGCGCTCGCGGGCGTCAAGGTGGTCGGCGACTTCGTCGACAACTACAAGTCCGGGCTGCCGTCGGAGATGGGCCTCCTCAACCTGTTCGACCCTCGCACCGGGCAGCCGCTCGCGATCGTCGACGCCGCGGGACTCACCGACATGCGCACCGGTGCCGTCACCGCGATCGGCGCGCGCCATCTCGCGCGAAAGTCGAGTCGCGTGCTGGGTCACGTCGGCGCGCGCGGCACCGCGTACTGGAACGTGCGGCTCCTCGACAGCCTCTTCCACTTCGACGAGATCCGCGTTCACTCTCGGCGCCCGGAGAGCCGCGAGGCATTCGCTGCGCGCCTGTCGGAGGACCTCGGCAAGCCCGTGGTCGCCACCGCCGACTGGCAATCGTGCGTCGAAGGCGCGGACATCGTGGTCGAGGCGTCGCGCCTGTCCGCGCCGGCGCCGATGCTGCTCACGCAATGGATCGCGCCCGGCGCATTCGTCGTGCCGTACGGCACGATGAGCGCGGTCGAGCTCTCGCTCACGGACATCATGGACAAGCTCGTCGTCGACGACTGGGGCCAGTGCAAGGCCGGCAAGTTCGGAAGCCTGCGCGCGCACGTCGACGCCGGCAAGCTCTCGCAGTCCACGCTGCACGCGGAGCTGGGCGAGATCGTCGCGGGACGCAAGCCCGGCCGCGAGCGCGACGACGAGACGATATTGCTGTGGCACCGCGGCCTGTCGCTGTCCGACATCGCGCTCGGCGCCGCGATGCTCGAAAAGGCGAAGCGCATGGGGATCGGGCAGCGCCTGCGCTACCGATGAGCGGCGCGCCGCGCCTCGTCGCCAATGCGCGCATGTATTCGGTCGACGCCGTCGCGACCGACGCGTGGCGCGTGCTCCTGCGCTGGATGGTGGAGCGTGCGGGCGTCGACGTCGACGTTATCGACTATCCGCCTCCGCGGCCGCTGCCGGCGCTGTGGGACCGTGCCGACCTCGCGTGCGCATTCATGTGCGGCTTCCCGCTCTCGCATCGCGATCCGGCGCCCGTCGTCCTGGCAGCGCCCGTGCCCTCGCCCGCGGCGTACGGCGGCAAGCCCGAGTACTGGACGTGCGTGATCGCGCGCGGCGACAGCGGCATCCGTTCGGCGCACGACGTCGTGGGCAAGCGCATGGCGTTCACCACGCCCGACTCGCAGTCGGGCTACCAGGCGCTGCGCGCGCTTTACGCGCCGATCGCGCGGCAAGCCGGCGCTCCGCTCTTCGCCTCCACGGTCGGCCCGCTGGTGACGCCCCGGCGCGTCGTCGACGCGGTCCTCGCGGGCGACGCGGACGCCGGCCCCGTCGACGGCTACGCGTGGGACCTCATGATGCACCGCGAAGGCGCGCGCCTCGCGCCGCTGCGCGTCGTCGCCCGCACGGTCCCGACGCCCATCCCGCCGCTCGTGGGAGCCCCGGGGCTCGATCGTCGAGTCGCGCGAGCGCTCACGACGGCCCTCCTCGCCGTCGAGGCGTGCACCGAGCTCGCGCCGGTACGCGAGGCGCTGCTCCTTCGCGGGTTCGCGCCCGCCACGGCTCGCACGTACGACGTCCTGCGGGACGCCGCCGAGGCCGTTTCCGCGCGAGGCTATCCCGCGCTGTCGTAGTCCCTTCTACCCTGGGACGCGGGTCGCGCGCGTTCATTTGACACCCGCGGAGGCTTCGGTCGAGAATCGTCGCCTACCCCCACGGAGAGTTGCCATGCGTCGATTTGTCTCGCTCGCGGCCGCCATCGCACTGTCGATCGCGGTCTCGCCCGCGCTCGCGCAGGTCAAGGTCGGATCGAAGAACTTCACCGAGCAGTTCGTCGTCGCCGAGATCTACGCGCAGGCGCTCGAGGCAGCGGGCATCAAGGTCGAGCGCAAGATCAACCTGGGCGGCACGCTCATCGCCCACAAGGCGCTCGAGGAAAAGCAGATCGACCTGTATCCCGAGTACACGGGCACCATCCTGCTCGCCGTGCTGAAGCAGGACCCGATGACCGACCGCAAGGCCGTGTACGACAAGGTCAAGGCCGAGTACGCCGCGAAGGGCCTCGTGGTGCTCAACGAGGCGCCGATGAACAACACCTACAACATGGTCGTGCGTCCCGAGACTGCGGCGCAGTACAAGCTCGAGACGCTCTCCGACCTCGCCAAGGTGTCGAAGAACCTGAAGCTCGGCGCGGGTCCCGAGTTCCGCGACCGCAAGGACGGCCTGCCGGGCCTCAAGGCGAAGTACGACATGGAGTTCAAGGAAGACCTGCAGATGGCCATCGGGCTTCGCTACCAGGCGCTCGCCAACAAGCAGATCGACGTGGTGAACGGCTACGCCACCGACGGCATGATCAGCGCGCTCAAGCTTAAACGACTCAAGGACGACAAGGGCCTGTGGCCGCCCTACTACCTCGTGCCGGTCGTGCGCAAGGACGCCGTCGACGCCAACCCCAAGATCGCCGAGGTGCTGAACAACGTGAACGCGATGCTCGACGAGGCCACCATGGCCGAGCTCAACTACAAGGTCGACGGCGACAAGGAAGAGCCCAAGGACGTCGCGCGCGCCTTCCTGAAGTCGAAGGGCGTGGTCAAGTAGCGTCTTGAAGCCTCCGCCGATCGCGCTCACGGGCGGAGGCGTCCGCCTTCGTGACGTCGTGCGCGTCGCGCGCGAGGGCGCGCCGGTCCATGTGTCGCCCGAGGCGCTCGCCCGCGTCGCGGCAGCGCGCGCCGTGGTCGATCGCCTCGCCGCGAGCGAGACGCCCGTTTACGGCCTCACCACCGCGCTCGGCGCCAACACGGGCAAGCCCATCGCGGAATCCGAGCGCGCCGCGTACCAGGCGCGTGCGGTGCGCGCCCGCGCCGTGGGAGTCGGCCCGCCTCACGCGAGCGACGTGGTGCGCGCGATGATGTTCGCGCGCGCCGCGGGGATGGCCGCGGGCGGCTCGGGCGTCACCCCGCGCGTCCTCGAGGCGCTCGTCGCCATGCTCAACGCGCACGCCCATCCGGTCGTGCCCACCAAGGGCTCGATCGGCGTCGCCGACCTCGCGCCCCTGTCGCACCTGTCGCTGCCCCTCCTGGGCGAAGGCCGCGCGGAATACGAAGGACGCGTCGTCGACGGCGCCGAGGCGCTGCGCCTCGCGGGCCTCGCGCCCGTCCCTCTCGCGGCCAAGGACGGCCTCGCGCTCATCAGCTCCAACGCCGCCACGGTCGGCCACGCCGCGCTCGTGCTCGCCGACGCCTGCGCGACCCTCGACGCGCTCGACGTCGCGGTCGTGCTCACGTTCGAAGGATTTCGCGCCAACCTCTCGCCGCTCGACCCCCGCGCGCAAGCGGTGCGTCCCGCGCGCGGCCAGGGCGCCATCGCCGCGCGATTGCGGGAGCTCCTCGACGGCAGCGCGTTGTGGCAGGCGGGCGCGGCTCGTCGCGTGCAGGACCCCTTGTCCCTGCGTTGCGTGACGCAGGTGCACGGCGCAGCCCTCTCGGCGCTCGCCGTCGCGCGCGACGACGTCGAAATCGAGCTCTCGAGCGCCGCGGACAGCCCCCTCGTGATCGCGGCGGACGGCGAGATGCTGTCGACCGGCAACTTCCACATCCCCGCGCTCGCGCTCGCCATGGACGGCGTAGGGCTCGCGCTCTCGCACGTCGCATCGCTGTGCGTGCAACGGTGCCAGCGCCTGTATTCGCCGGCCACGTCCGGGCTTCCGCTCCAGCTCACCACGCTGGGGCCAGCGCACTCGGGGTTCGCGACGATACAGAAGACGCTCACGTCGCTCGCGAGCGAGGTGCGTCATCTCGCCAACCCGGCTTCGCTCGACAGCGTGCCGGTGTCCGAGACCGTCGAGGACCACGCCCCGATGGCCGCGGGCGTGGTGGCGAAGACGGCCGCGATGCTCGCGCCGCTGCGCCACCTGGCCGCGATCGCGCTCCTGAGCGCCGCGCAGGCGGTAGACCTCCGGGGGCTCGCCCGCGCGACGATGGGGCGCGGCGCGATCGCCGCGTACGACGCGGTGCGCGGCGTCGTGCCCATGCTGGTCGAGGATCGACCGCTCGGCCCCGACGTCGACGCGATCGCGGCAATGATCGCGGCGGGTGGACTTCCCCTGCGCGATCTCCTCGACGCCGCGCCATGAAGTGGCTCCTCAACGACTGGGACCAGGTGCTCGTCGCGCTCTACGAGCACATCGTCATCGCGGCGACGTCGCTCGCCATCGCGTTCGCGATCTCGCTGGCGGTGGGCATCGTCGCGGCGCGTAGCGAGCGCGTGTACCGGTGGTCGATCGCGCTGTCGGGCCTCCTCTACACGGTCCCCACGCTCGCGTTCCTGGCGCTCCTCATTCCCATCGTCGGCCTCGGCCGCGCGAACGCCATCATCTGCATGGTCGCGTTCTCGCTCATGATCCTCATCCGCAACATCGCGACGGGCATCCGCGACGTGCCGCCCGACGTGGTCGACGCGGCCCGGGGCATGGGCATGAGCAGGCAACAGGTCCTCGTGCGCGTCGAGCTGCCGCTCGCCGCGCCCATCATCGTCGCCGGCCTGCGCATCGCGGCGGTCACGGTCATCAGCGTCGCGGTGGTGGCGGCGTACGTCAACGCAGGCGGCCTCGGCACGCTCATCTTCAACGGCATCAGCAACGACCACGCGCCCAAGATCTGGACCGGCGCGCTCACCGCCTGCGCGCTTGCCGTGGCCACGGACTTGGGTCTCGCGCGGATCGAGCGCGCGCTGCGGCGGCGGGCATAGGAAGGCGCGCGGCGATGCTCCTCGAGGCATGGCAGTTCGTCGTCGACCATCCGGATCGCTTCTTCGCGGCCCTGCTCCGCCACGTCGAGCTCTCCGCGGGCGCCCTGGCGCTCGCCATCGCCATCGCCGTGCCTGCGGGCATCGCATTCGCCGCGAAGCCGCGCGCCGCGGCGGCGGCGATCACGCTCGCCAACATCGGGCGCACGCTGCCGTCGCTCGCGGTGCTCGCGCTCGTGATGCCCGTCCTGGGCACGGGCTTCGCGCCGTCGCTCTTCGCGCTGACGCTGCTCGCGCTCCCGCCCATCCTCATCAACACGTGCACCGCCATCCGCGAGGTGGACCCGGACATCGTCGACGCGGCGCAAGGCATGGGCCTGTCGCGCGTGGAGGTCGTGCGCGATGTCGAGATTCCCATCGCGCTGCCCGTCATCTTCGCCGGCATCCGCACGGCCGCGGTCCAGGTGGTATCGGGTGCGGTACTCGCGGCGTACATCGGCGGCGGCGGCCTCGGCGACTTCATCACCGCGGGCATCGCGATGATGGCGCTCCCGCAGCTCATGGTGGGCGCCATACCCGCCACGCTGCTGTCGATCGGCACCGACCAGCTCTTCGGTCACCTGCAGAAGTGGCTCACGCCTCGCGGCCTTCGCGCGGGAGCGGCCGCCGCATGATCGAGCTCCGCCACCTCCGCAAGCACTTCGCGGGCGCGGCGCGTCCCGCCATCGACGACCTCACGCTCACCATTCCCGCGGGGCAGGTGTGCGTGCTCATCGGCCCTTCCGGATGCGGCAAGACGACGACCATGCGCGTCATCAACCGCATGATCGAGCCCGACGGCGGCACCGTCACCGTCGCGGGCCGCGACATCATGGCCGTCGATCCCGTCGAGCTCCGGCGCAGCATCGGCTACGTCATCCAGCAGATCGGCCTCTTCCCGCACTGGACCATCGCGCAGAACGTCGCTACGGTGCCACGACTCCTCGGCTGGGACGAATCGCGCATCGCGAAGCGCGTGGACGAGCTCCTGGCGCTCGTAGGCATGGACCCGTCGCAGTACCGCGAGCGATTCCCGCGCGAGCTCTCGGGCGGCCAGCGCCAGCGCGTGGGCGTGGCGCGCGCGCTCGCGGCCGATCCTCCCGTCATGCTGATGGACGAGCCCTTCGGCGCGATCGATCCCATCACGCGCGCGCGGCTGCAGGACGAGTTCCTCAACATCCTGCGCTCACTAGAGAAGACCATCGTGTTCGTGACGCACGACATCGACGAGGCGTTGAAGATGGGCGACCGCATCGCCATCCTGCGCGACGGCGCGCTCGTGCAGTACGACACGCCGGAAGCCATCCTCTCGCGGCCGGCCGACGCGTTCGTCGAGTCCTTCGTCGGCGCCGACCGCGCGCTGAAGCGCCTGGCGCTCGTGCGCGCCGTCGAGGCGCTCGAGCCTGCGGCCGCGCTGCCGCATGCCCACGGCGTGGGCGCGGACGCGTCGCTGCGCGAGGCGCTCGCGCTCATGTTCAGCGCGGGTGTCGACGCCATCGCCGTGCGCGACGCGCGGGGCAACGCCATCGGAGTCCTCACCCTGGCCTCGATCAGGGACCGCGCCCTCGCGGCGCGCCGCGATTGACAGCGCCCGCGCGCCCCCGTAACGTCGATCGCTTCCCTTGCCCAACGATGGAGCACTCGCATGCGTAACCGCCTGGCCCTCTCGATCTGCTCGGCCGCCATCGCCTACGCCACCGCGGCCGGCGCGCAGGAGACCAAAGTCGCCGTCGGCATCTCCGGCTGGACCGGCTTCGCGCCGCTCACGCTCGCCAAGGAAGCCGGCATCTTCAAGAAGAACGGTCTCGACGTCTCGCTCAAGAAGATCCCGCAGAAGGACCGTCACCTGGCCATCGCGTCGGGCGACGTGCAGTGCGCCGCCACCACGGTCGAGACGTGGATCGCGTGGAACGCCAACGGCGTGGCCACGACCCAGATCTTCCAGCTCGACAAGAGCTACGGGGCCGACGGGATGGCCGTGCGCGGCAACGTCGCCAAGATCGCCGACCTCAAGGGCAAGACGGTCGCCGCCTCCGCGCCGGGCACCGCGCCGTACTTCACCCTCGCCTGGTTCCTCAAGAAAAACGGCCTTTCGGTGAAGGACGTCACGGTCGTCAACCTGGAGCCCGGCCCCGCCGCGCAGGCGTTCGTCGCGGGACAGAACGACGCCGCGATGACCTACGAGCCCTACCTGTCCACGGTGCGCGCGGCGCCGCAGTCCGGCAAGATCATCGCCACCACGCTCGACTACCCGATGGTGATGGACACCTTCGGCTGCACGCCCAAGTTCCTGGCCGAGAATCCGAAGGCCGCCAAGGCGCTCGCCGACAGCTACTTCGAGGCGGTCGAGATGATCGCGAAGGATCCCAGGAAGAGCTTCGAGATCATGGGAGCGGACGTGAAGCAGACGGCCGAGCAGTTCGAGGCGTCGCAGAAGTACCTCCGCTGGCAGGATCGCGCGGCGAACAAGGCGTTCTTCGCGGGACCGCACGCGCAGTTCTCGAAGGAGGCGGCTGACCTCCTGCTCGAGATCGGCATCATCAAGCAGCTGCCCGACATGACGAAGCTCGCCGACACCAGGTTCATCCAGTAGCGCGCGGGCGCCCCGCTCGCGGGCGAGGCGCCGTCGATCCATGAAGCCACTGGCTCCCGTCGGGCGGGCGCGGCGCATCGCGCTCGGCATCGCGTTCTTCGTCGTCTTCGTGGCGGCGTGGAGCCTCGCGACGTTCGGCGGCTTCGTGTCGAAGACGTTCCTGGCCGATCCCGTGACCATGCTGCGCGAAGGCTACGCGCTGTTCGCCCAGCACGGATTCGCCAAGGACGTCGGGATGACGGTGTGGCGCGTGGTCGGCGGTTTCGTGCTCGCGGCGCTCGTCGGCGTTCCGCTCGGCATCGCGATGGGCGCGTTCAAGCCGATCGAGGCGTTCTTCGAGCCCTTCGTGTCCTTCGCGCGCTACCTCCCTGCGTCCGCCTTCATACCGCTTCTCATCCTGTGGGCGGGCATCGGCGAGACGCAGAAGCTCCTCGTGATCTTCATCGGCGTGTTCTTCCAGATCGTGCTGATGGTGGCCGTCATCGTGAGCGGCACGCGGCGCGATCTCGTGGAAGCCGCGTACACGCTCGGCGCCAGCGCGTCGGGGATCGTGCGGCGCGTGCTGCTGCCGAGTGCGGCACCGCAGGTCGCGGAAACCCTGCGCCTCGTGCTCGGATGGGCGTGGACGTACGTGATCGTGGCCGAGCTCATCGGCGCGTCGTCGGGCATAGGCCACATGATCACGGACTCGCAGGCGCTCCTCAATACGGGACAGATCATCTTCGGCATCATCGTCATCGGCGTCATCGGCCTCGTCTCCGACTTCGCGTTCAAGTGGATCAACGCGCGCCTCTACCCGTGGGCGCTGCAATGACGCCGCCGGTGCTCGTCGTCGACGACGTGTCGCGCACGTTTCCCGGCGTGAACGGCGGCCCGCCCACGCGCGCGCTCTTGCCCACGTCGCTCGCGGTCGAGGACAACGACTTCATCACCATCCTGGGGCCCTCGGGATGCGGCAAGTCGACGCTCCTTCGCATCGTGGCGGGCCTCGATCGCCCGACGTCGGGCCGCGTGCTGCTCGACGGCGTTCCCGTCACGGGCCCGGGCGCCGACCGCGGCATGGTGTTCCAGAGCTACACGCTCTTCCCGTGGCTCACCGTGCGAGAGAACGTGTGCTTCGGCTTGCGCGAGCGCGGCTTGGCCGCGGCGCGCCAGGAAGAGATCGCGCACCACTGGATCGGCAAGGTCGGCCTGTCGAGCTTCGAGAACCACTTCCCGAAAATGCTCTCGGGCGGCATGCAGCAGCGAACGGCCATCGCGCGCGCGCTCGCCAACGACCCGCGCATCCTGCTCCTCGACGAGCCGTTCGGCGCGCTCGACAACCAGACGCGATCGCTCATGCAGGAGCTGCTCCTCGAGCTGTGGGAGGCCGAGCGCAAGACCGTGCTCTTCGTGACGCACGACATCGAGGAGGCGATCTTCATGGCGAGCCGCGTGGTCGTGATGAGCGCACGGCCCGGGCGCATCAAGGCCGACGTCCCGGTGACGCTCGCGCACCCTCGCCACTACACGGTCAAGACGACGCCCGAGTTTTCCGCGCTCAAGGCGCAGCTCACGGAGCAGATCCGCGTCGAGGCGCAGAAGACCGTCGCGGCGTAGCGCTACGCCTTCGAGAATCGATCGCGCAGTTCGCGCTTCAGCACCTTGCCGTACGCGTTGCGCGGCAACTCGTCCATCCAGAAGTAGCGCCGCGGCCGGCGATAATCCGGCAGGTGATCGCGGCAGAACGCATCGAGCGTCGCGTCGTCGACGCGCGCGCCGGCTTCGCCCACGAGCACGGCCGTGACGAGCTCGCCCCACTTGGGGTCCGGCAGCCCGATCACCGCGGCCTCGCGAACGCCGTCGACAGCGACGAGCACCTCCTCCACCTCGCGCGCGTAGACGTTGGAGCCGCCGCTGATGATCATGTCCTTCTTGCGATCGACGATGTACAGGTACCCGTCGGCATCGAGGTAGCCTACGTCGCCGGTGTGCAGCCACCCGCCGGCGAGCGTCTCGGCGGTCGCGTCCGGGCGGTTCCAGTAGCCGTTCATCATGTGCGGCCCCCGGATGACGATCTCGCCCGTCCTGCCGCCGGGAAGCTCGCGATCGTCGTCGTCGACGATGCGCACCCGCGTGCCTTCGACGGGAAGCCCCGCGGAGCGCACGAGGTGCGGGAGCTCGCCTTGCGCGACCCTGCGATGCGTCTCGTGGTCGAGCACCGTGAGGAACATGGGCGCTTCCGCCTGGCCGAACGACTGCACGACCACCGGGCCGAATCGCTCGACGGCGCCCGTGAGCGTCGCGGGATCAATGGGCGATCCCGCGTAATAGAGGCTGCGCATCGCGGGCGCATTCGCCTTCGCAGGCCCCAGCGCGTCGAGCAGCATGCGGATCATCGACGGCACGAAGAAGCCGTTGGTCACGGACTCGCTTGCGAAGAGGCCGAGGACGCGCGCGGGATCGAAGCGCGCGCAGGTAAGCGTGACGCCGCCCGCCTCGATCGTCGGCAGCAGCAGGAAGCCCGAGCCATGCGTGAGCGGCGCGCAGTGGATCGTCACCTCGCGATCGCCGTAGCGCAGGTATCGGCGCGTGTAGTCGCCCACCTGCTTCCACGCGCCATGCGACAGCATGACGCCCTTGGGCAGGCCCGTCGTGCCGCTCGTGTAGAAGATGGACGCGACCTCGTCCGCCCGCACGTCCGTGGGCGTCTCGACGTCGTCGCGCGCGAGGAGATGGAGCGCGTCGGCGTCCACGTAGCCCAGCTCGGGCAGCTTCGCCAGCGCTTCGCGGTCGGCGAGGAGCGCCGCGTGCGCGATGATGAGGCGCGCGCCCGAATCCTTCACCATGTGGACGTGTTCCTTGGCGAGGAGTCGCGTGTTGAGCGTGACCGCGATGCAGCCCGCGTGCGTGATGGCGAGGAACGCGACGACGTACTGCCACGAGTTGGTCAAGAGCATCGCGACGCGATCGCCGCGCGCGAGCCCACGATCGCGAAGCCCCGCCGCGAGGCGCGCCACCTCGCGCTCGAGCTCGAGGTACGTGAGCTCGCGCCGGCCGCCGATAGCGTCGACGTCAACCAGCGCGAGCCGGTCGGGCCACGCGCGCGCGGCGTCGGCAAGGAGCGATGCGACGTTCACGTTGCGAGCCTCGGCGGCGCGGTCGTCAGTAGCGCCCGCCGTTCTTCTGCCATCGCCACGCGTCCGCGCAAATCGCGTCGAGGTCGCGCGTGGCGCGCCAGTTGAGGAGCTTCTCGGCGCGCGAGGGATCGGCGTAGTAGGACGCGACGTCGCCCGGACGCCGCGGCGCCATCGTCTTCGCGAGCTTGCGGCCGCACGCGCGCTCGAAGGCGGTCACCACCTCGAGCACCGAGTTGCCGCGACCCCCGCCGAGGTTGAGCGTCGTCGCGCCATGCGACTTCGCAAGATAGCGCAGCGCCGCCACGTGACCCTCGGCCAAGTCCTGCACGTGCAGGTAGTCGCGGATGCCCGTGCCGTCGGGCGTGGGCCAGTCGCCGCCGTAGATCGAGAGGTCGGCGAGCTCGCCCGCCGCGATCTTGCACAGCAGCGGCACGAGGTTGTTGGGTCGTCCGCGCGCCGCCTCGCCCAGCATGCCCGACGAGTGCGCGCCCGCGGGGTTGAAGTAGCGCAGGATCGCGATGCGCCAGTTGTCGTTGGCCCGCGCCAGGTCGCGCAGGAAGTCCTCGACGACGCGCTTCGTGCGCCCGTAGACGCTGTGCGGCCGCAGCGGGGCATCCTCGGTGACCGGCAGGTCGTCGGGCTGCCCGTAGACCGTGGCCGACGAGCTGAACACGAGCGTCGCCACACCCGCCTCGCCCATGACTTCCGCAAGCGCGATCGCGCCCGAGACGTTCGCGTCGTAGTACGCGAGCGGCCGCGCCTCGGACTCGCCCACGGCCTTGAGGCCCGCGCAGTGGACAACCGCGGCGATAGGATGATCGTGAAACACCGAGCGCAGCGCGACCGAATCGCGGACGTCGGCGGTCACCGCGGGCACCGGGCGACCCGCGAGCGCCTGCAGCCGCGGCAGGACCGCGGGCGTGCTGTTCGCGAAGTTGTCGAGCACGACCGGCGCGTAGCCGGCACGCGCGAGCTCGACCACGATGTGCGAGCCGACATAGCCGGCTCCACCGGTCACAAGTATGGTGTCCGCCATCGGACGAGTCAGGGCAACGAGAGAGGATTGCGCGAGGATCGAGCGACGATCCTACACGACGACGCGCGCGAAGCAAAAAGCCGGGCGCGCGGCCCGGCTTTCGTGCAGCGCCATCCGCGGCCGCCGGCCGCAGCCGGCGCTACTTCTTCTCGGTCTCGTCGTCGACGGGCTCCGAGGCCGGACGATCGACGAGCTCGACCAGCGCCATCGGGGCGGCGTCGCCCTGGCGGAAGCCGAACTTCAGGATGCGCAGGTAGCCGCCCGGGCGCGCCTGGTAGCGCGGACCCAGCTCGTTGAAGAGCTTGGTGACGACGTCGCGATCGCGCAGGCGGTCGAACGCCACGCGGCGATTGGCGACCGTCGCGACCTTCGCGAGCGTGATGAGCGGCTCGGCGACGCGGCGGAGCTCCTTCGCCTTCGGAAGCGTCGTGCGGATCGCTTCGTGGGTGAAGAGCGAGTTGGTCATGTTGCGCAGCATCGCGAGGCGATGACTGCTCGTGCGGTTCAGCTTCCGCAATCCGTGACGATGACGCATGGCACTACCCTTTCATTGTTGTGGCGCCGCTTCGCACAGCGCTCGTTCTTGCTCTTTACTTGCTTCTTCAGCCGAGAATCGACTGGCTTCGCCAGCGATTCTCGGGTAGCTCTGTCCCCTGAAAAGTAGGGGTTTACTTTTCAGGGTCGATCAAGGCCCGCCGGCGGCCAGTTCTCGAGCTTCATGCCGAGAGACAGTCCGCGCGAGGCCAGCACTTCCTTGATCTCGTTGAGCGACTTGCGGCCGAGGTTCGGCGTCTTGAGGAGCTCGGTCTCGGTACGCTGGATGAGGTCGCCGATGTAATAGATGTTCTCGGCCTTGAGGCAGTTGGCCGAGCGCACCGTGAGCTCGAGGTCGTCGACCGGGCGCAGCAGGATCGGGTCGACCTGGGGCGACGCGCGCTCAGCGGCAGGCGTGTCGATACCCTTGAGATCCGCGAACACCGAGGCTGCTCGACCAGCACCAGGCGCCGTAGCGACGCCTGCTCGGCTCGACGACACCGTTGGTCTCGATGTCGAGGACCAGCTTGTCGAGGTCCGTGCGTTGCTCGACGCGCGCCGGCTCGACCGCGTAACCTGCGCGGCGAACCGGCGAGAACGAGGCGTCGAGGAGGATGCTGCCGATGGGTGCGGCCGCCGTCCGGCTTCGCGCGGTGGCGGGCTGCTTGGCCCTTCTCGACGCGGATTTCCATCTCGAGCTTGCCGCCCGCCGTGAGGTGGGCGATCACGTGGTCGGGATTGATGATCTCGACGTCGTGGTTGGGCTCGATGTCCGCGGCCGTGACGACGCCTTCGCCCGACTTGGCGAGGCGCAGCATCACGTGGTCGCGATTGTGTAGCTTCAGCACGACACCCTTCAGGTTCAACAGGACGTCGACGACGTCTTCCTGCACGCCGTCCAGGGCCGAGTACTCGTGGAGCACGCCGGTGATCTTCACTTCGGTCGGCGCATAGCCCGGCATGGACGAGAGCAGCACGCGGCGAAGCGCATTGCCGAGGGTATGGCCATAGCCGCGCTCGAACGGCTCCATCACCACCTTGGCGTGGAACGGCGAGGTCGACTGCACGTCGATGATGCGGGGCTTCAACAGGACGTTGCTCTGCATGTTTACCTTTATGGGTTGTTGGGAACCCAAAAAACAAAGTGTCGGCCGCCGCGCGGCCGACATTGCACCTGAGGCCGAAGCGCTACTTGGAGTAAAGCTCCACGACGAGCGATTCGTTGATGTCCTGGCCGAACTCGGAACGCTCCGGCGCACCCTTGTACGTGCCCGTCAGCTTCTTCGCGTCGACCTCGACCCACGAGGGGAAGCCCACCTTCTCGGCGAGCTGGAGGGAGTCCTGGATACGCAGCTGGCCCTTGGACTTCTCGGTCACCGAGACGACGTCACCGGCCTTCAGCGTGGCGGACGGCACGTTGCACGACTTGCCGTTGATGAGGATCGCGCCGTGCGTGACGAGCTGGCGAGCCTCCGCGCGCGTGCTGCCGAAGCCCATGCGATAGACGACGTTGTCGAGCCGCGACTCGAGGAGCTGCAGCAGGTTCGTGCCGGTCGAGCCCTTGCGGCGCGCGGCCTCGACGAAGTAGCGGCGGAACTGGCGCTCGAGCAGGCCGTACATCCGGCGCAGCTTCTGCTTCTCGCGGAGCTGGTTGCCGAAGTCGGATTGGCGCATGCCGGACTTCACGCCGTGTTGACCGGGCTTGGTGTCCAGCTTGCACTTGGAGTCGAGCGATCGACGCGCGCTTTTCAGGAAAAGGTCGGTACCTTCCCGTCGCGCCAGCTTGCATTTGGGTCCAGTATAACGGGCCACGGTAGCTATCCTTATATTCGTCGGTCGAAGGCAAACCGCTACTTTCGACCGCTTCAGTTAATGCCGGAAATCGCCGGAAGAGCCGTCGATTCCCAGGGGAACTTCGAAACGAAACAACGAGCGCGGGTTGCGCACCC
Organism: Casimicrobiaceae bacterium; assembly: GCA_044225355.1. Lineage (GTDB taxonomy): Bacteria > Pseudomonadota > Gammaproteobacteria > Burkholderiales > Casimicrobiaceae > VBCG01. Next base: position 15,629 of record JBGAIS010000038.1, read on the forward strand.
GCGTCAAATCCTGCGGCGCTTCGGCGGACGGCAGCCGTTGTGCGGCACCGGCGTCACGTCGGTGATGCTGCTGATCTTCATGCCGAGCGCGTTGAGCGCGCGAACGGCGGACTCGCGGCCGGGACCCGGGCCCTTGATGCGGACCTCGAGGTTCTTCACGCCGCATTCCTGCGCCGCGCGACCCGCCGACTCGGCCGCCACCTGCGCCGCGAACGGCGTCGACTTGCGCGAGCCCTTGAACCCGGCGCCGCCGGACGTGGCCCACGACAGCGCGTTGCCCTGGCGGTCGGTGATGGTGATGATCGTATTGTTGAAGGACGCGTGGATATGCGCGATGCCCTCGGTCACGTTCTTCTTGACCTTCTTGCGCGCGCGCGCCGCGGAAGCCTTCTGGGACGGTTGCTGTGCCATCTTCGGTATTCCTCGTCAGTGCTGCTTACTTCGTGGCGCCCTTGGCGAGCGCGACGGTGCGGCCCTTCTTCGGACCCTTGCGGGTGCGTGCATTGGTACGGGTGCGCTGGCCGCGCACGGGCAGGCCCTTGCGATGACGCGAGCCGCGGTAGCAGCCCAGGTCCATCAGGCGCTTGATGCTCATGGTCACCTCGCGGCGAAGGTCGCCCTCCACCGGAAACTTGCCCACCTGCTCGCGGATCTTGTCCATCTCGCTGTCGGACAGGTCCTTGATCTTGGTCGTCGGCTGGATGCCGGTCGCCGCGAGGATCATCTTCGCGCGCGTGGGACCGATGCCGTAGATCGCCTGCAGGGCGATGACGGCATGCTGGTGGTTCGGAATGTTGACGCCTGCGATACGTGCCATGAGCTAGACCTTCGAATGTGGTGTTCGTATGCCGCGAATCAACCCTGGCGCTGCTTGTGGCGCGGGTCGGTGCAGATCACGCGCACGACGCCGTTGCGGCGGATGATCTTGCAGTTGCGGCAAATTTTCTTGACCGATGCGAGTACTTTCATTTTCCTTCTCCGCTATCCCGTCGCGGCATCCGCCGCGCCGCCGGAAGCTCCGGCGTACTGTCACCTGACTGCTACTCCCGACCCCTTGCGACTTGTTGCCCGCTACTTCGCGCGGAAGGTGATCCGCGCGCGGGAAAGGTCGTAAGGCGACACCTCGACCGTCACCTTGTCACCGGGGAGGATCTTGATGTAGTGCATCCGCATCTTTCCGGAGATATGCCCGAGGACGACATGGCCATTCTCGAGCTTCACGCGGAACGTCGCGTTGGGGAGCATCTCCACCACCTCCCCCTGCATTTGTATCGTGTCTTCCTTGGCCATCCTTATTCCGGCCGCAGCGCGGCTCCACCCTCCGCCTCATCCCTGGAGTGCCCGGATGTAGGCGGAAGCGAGGGCTAGCGCGTGGGAAGCCCCCCCTTGAAGTTGGCCTTCTTGAGCAGGCTCTCGTACTGCTGCGACATGAGGTACGCCTGCACCTGCGTCATGAAGTCCATCGTCACCACCACGATGATCAGGAGAGACGTCCCGCCGAAGTAGAACGGCACGTTCTTCCACGCGATCAGGAAGTTGGGGATGAAGCACACGATCACGAGGTACAGCGAGCCCAGGAGCGTCAGCCGCAGCGTGATCTTCTCCAGGTACTTGGCCGTCTGGTCGCCCGGACGATAGCCGGGAATGAACGCCCCGCCCTTCTTGAGGTTCTCCGCCGTTTCCTTCGGGTTGTACTGCAGCGCCGTGTAGAAGAAGCAGAAGAAGATGATGGCGGCCGCGTACAGGATCTCGTGGATGGGCTGGCCCGGCGCGAGCGTCGCCGCGATGTCGCGCAGCCAGATCGTGTTCTCGCCCGAGCCGAACCACTGCGCGATCGTCGCCGGGAACAGGATGATCGAGGACGCGAAGATGGGCGGGATCACGCCGGCCATGTTGAGCTTGAGCGGCAGGAACGAGCTCTGGCCCTGGTAGACCTTGTTGCCCACCTGGCGCTTCGCGTAGTTCACGAGGATCTTTCGGACCGCGCGCTCGACGAACACCACGAAGGCCGTCACCACCACCACGAGCGCGGCGATGCCGAGGACCAGGATGATCGAGTACGCGCCGGTGCGCGCCTGCTCGAGCGTGAGGCCGATCGCGTTGGGAAGCCCCGCCGCGATGCCCGCGAAGATGATGAGCGAGATGCCATTGCCGAGCCCGCGCTCCGTGATCTGCTCGCCGAGCCACATGAGGAACATGGTGCCCGTCACGAGCGTCACCGCCGACACGATGCGGAACGTGAGCCCCGGCGTGGTCACGAGCCCCGCCTGCGCTTCGAGCGCCGCGGAGATCGCAAGCGCCTGGAAGAACGCAAGGCCCAGCGTCGCGTAGCGCGTGTACTGCGTGATCTTGCGCCGGCCGGCCTCGCCTTCCTTCTTCAGCGCCTCGAGCGACGGCACGACCACCGTGCAGAGCTGCATGATGATCGACGCCGAGATGTACGGCATGATCCCGAGCGCGAAGATCGAGAAGCGCGACAGCGCGCCTCCCGAGAACACGTTGAAGAGACCCAGGATGCCGCCCTGCTGCGAGCGGAAAAGCTCGTCGAGCACGGACGCGTTGATGCCCGGCACCGGGATGTGGGTCCCGATCCGGTAGACGATGAGCGCGCCGAGGAGGAACAGCAGGCGGCGCTTGAGATCGCCGTACTTGTTGCCGCTCTTCAGTGCCGGGTTGGCTGTTGCCACGTAGATCCTTCTCGTCCTGCCCCTGCGACTACGCCACGCTGCCGCCGGCGGCTTCGATGGCCGCCTTGGCACCCTTGGTCGCGAGCACGCCGGAAAGCTTGACCGCCTTCTCGAGCTTGCCCGTCTTGATGACCTTCACCGTCTTCGCGTTGGCGTGCACGAGGCCCGCGGCCTTGAGCGCCAGGATGTCGATGTCCGTGACGGGGAGCTTGGCCAGGTCGGACAGGCGCACTTCGGCGCTGTCGCCCTTGCTGCGCGACACGAAGCCGCGCTTCGGCAGGCGGCGCTGCAGTGGCATCTGGCCGCCTTCGAACCCGACCTTGTGAAAGCCGCCCGAGCGCGACTTCTGCCCCTTGTGGCCGCGGCCCGCGGTCTTGCCGAGCCCCGAGCCGATGCCGCGTCCGACGCGACGGCGGTTCTTCTTGCTGCCCTCGGCGGGCTTGATGGTATTGAGGCGCATGCCGTTAGCCTTCCACTCTTTCGTCAACGCGGAGGAGGTAGCTCACCTTGTTGATCATGCCGCGCGTGCACGGCGTGTCGATGACTTCCACCGTGTGATTGGTCCACTTGAGCCCGAGCCCGCGCACCGTCGCGACGTGGTCCTCGCGGCAACGTGCGATGCCCTTGGCGAGCGTCACCTTGATCTTCTTTGCATCGGCCATGGTTACGCTCCGAGAATCTCTTCGACCGTCTTGCCGCGCTTGGCCGCGATGTCCGACGGCGCGCTGCAGTTCATGAGGCCGTTGAGCGTCGCGCGGACGAGGTTGTACGGGTTGGTCGAGCCGTGGCACTTGGCGAGGATGTTGGTCACGCCGACCACCTCGAACACCGCGCGCATGGGGCCGCCGGCGATGACGCCCGTGCCTTCCGCGGCGGGCTGCATGAACACCTTGGTCGCGCCGTGACGGCCCTCGACCGGGTGATGCAGCGTGCCCTTCTTCAGGCTGACCTTGACCATCTTGCGGCGCGCCTCTTCCATCGCCTTCTGCACGGCGACGGGGACTTCCTTCGCCTTGCCCTTGCCGATGCCGACGCGGCCGTCGCCGTCGCCCACCACCGTGAGCGCCGCGAAGCCGAGGATACGACCGCCCTTCACCACCTTGGTGACGCGGTTGATCCCGATCATCTTCTCGCGAAGGCCGTCGCCGCGATCGTCCTGCTGCTGTTGCCTTCCGCCTTGCCGTTGCTGGGCCATATGCTCTGCCTTAGAACTTGAGGCCGCCGGCGCGCGCGGCTTCCGCGAGCGCCTTCACACGGCCATGAAAACGGAACCCGGAGCGGTCGAACGCGACGGTCTCGATGCCGAGCGACTTCGCCTTCTCCGCGATGCGCTTGCCGACCATCTCGGCCGCGGCCTTGTTGCCGCCGCTCTTGAGGTCCTTGCGCACGTCGACCTCGTTGGTGGAGGCGCTCGCGAGCACGCGATCGCCCTCCGCGGCGATGATCTGCGCGTAGATGTGGCTGTTGCTGCGGCTCACCACGAGGCGCATGGCGCGCTGCAGTGCGATGCGCACGCGGGTCTTGCGCGCGCGGCGGCTGCGGGCTTCCTTCTTGGTTTCCATGGCGTCCCTTACTTCTTCTTCGTTTCTTTGATCACGACGCGCTCGTCGGCGTAGCGCACGCCCTTGCCCTTGTAGGGCTCGGGGGGGCGATAGGCGCGGATCTCCGCCGCGACCTGGCCGACGGCCTGCTTGTCGATGCCCTTCACGAGGATCTCGGTCTGCTGGGGCGTTTCCGCCTTCACGCCCTTCGGCATGGTGTGCACGACCGGATGCGAGAAGCCCAGCGAGAGGTTGAGCTTGTCGCCCGCGACCTGCGCGCGATAGCCGACGCCCACCAGCGTGAGCTTCTTCGAGTAGCCTTCCGTGACGCCCTTCACCATGTTGGCGACCAGGGCGCGCATCGTGCCCTGCATCGCGCGCGCCTCGTCGTTGGCGGCCTTGAACACGAGGTTCTCGCCGTCCTTCTCGATGGTGACGCTCTCGCCGTAGTTGCGCGACAGCTCGCCCAGCGGGCCCTTGACCTTGATCTCGCCGTTGGCCAGGCTGACTTCCACCTTGGCGGGCAGCTTGACCGGGTTGTTACCGATGCGGGACATGTTCGATTTCCTTAGGCCACGATGCAGAGCACTTCGCCGCCGACGCCGGTGGCGCGCGCCTTGCGGTCGGTCATCACGCCCTGCGACGTCGACACGATGGCGATTCCCAGGCCGTTCATCACGCGCGGGATGTCGTCCTTGCTCTTGTAGATGCGAAGGCCAGGCTTGCTGACGCGCTCGAGCTTCTCGATGACCGGGCGACCGGCGTAGTACCGCAGCGCGATCTCGAGCACGGGCTTCGCTTCCTCGCCGCCGACCTTGAAGCCCTCGACGTAGCCTTCGTCCTGGAGCACCTTCGCGATGGCGATCTTCACCTTCGAGGAGGGCATCGCGACCGTCGCCTTTTCCGTCATCTGCGCATTGCGGATGCGCGTCAGCATGTCGGCGATGGGATCTGTCATGTTCATGGTGAATGCCTTCCTACCAGCTGGCCTTGACGATGCCCGGCACCTCGCCGCGCATCGCGAACTCACGAAGCTTGTTGCGGCCGAGGCCGAACTTGCGGTACACGCCGCGCGGACGGCCGGTCAGCGCGCAGCGGTTGCGCACGCGCGTCTTGTTGGCGTTGCGGGGCAGCGCCTGGATCTTGAGGCGCGCCTCGTACCGCGTCTCGTCGGTCGCCTTGGGGTCGTCGATGATCGCCTGCAGCGCGTCGCGCTTCTTGGCGAACTTGGCGACGAGCTTCTTGCGCTTCTCGTTGCGGTTGATGAGTGCCAGCTTGGCCATGGCGGATCGTCCTAGTTCTTGAACGGGAAGCGGAACGCGGCGAGGAGCGCCTTGCACTCGTCGTCGGTCTTCGCGGTCGTCGTGATCGAGATGTTCATCCCGCGGATCGCGTCGATCTTGTCGTACTCGATCTCCGGGAAGATGATCTGTTCCTTGATGCCGATGTTGTAGTTGCCGCGGCCGTCGAACGCGCGGGACGAGATGCCCCGGAAGTCGCGGACGCGCGGCAGCGCGATGGTCACGAAGCGATCGAGGAACTCGTACATCCGCTCCTGGCGCAGCGTCACCATGCAGCCGATCGGGTAGTCCTCGCGGATCTTGAAGCCCGCGATGGCCTTGCGGGCCTTCGTGACCACGGGCTTCTGGCCGGCGATCTTCTGCATGTCGCCGACGGCGTTGTCCAGGATCTTCTTGTCGCCGGTGGCCTCGCCCACGCCCATGTTGAGCGTGATCTTGGTGATGCGGGGCACTTCCATCGGCGACTTGTAGCCGAACTGCTTCATCAGCGCCGGCGCGATTTCCTTCTTGTACTGCTCTTTCAGGCGGGCCATGTTCGGAGTCCGTTAGACGATCTGCTCGCCGTTGCTCTTGAAGAAACGGACCTTGCGGCCGTCCTCCAGCAGGCGGGTGCCGATCCGGTCGGCCTTCTTGGTGACCGGGTTGTAGATGGCGACGTTGGACACGTCGATCGGCGCTTCCATCGACACGATGCCGCCCGGCTGGTTCTTCATCGGGTTCGGCTTCATGTGCTTCTTGACCGTGTTGATGCCGTTCACGATGACGTGTTGGGGGTCGACCACGCGCGACACGTCGCCGCGCTTGCCCTTGTCCCGCCCGGCGATGACGATCACGTTATCGCCCTTCTTGATCTTGCTCATTGGTTCCTACCTCGTGGCAACCAGCGTTGTGCTCGGTGTTCCGCGGACCGTCGCTTACAGCACTTCGGGCGCGAGCGAGACGATCTTCATGAACCGCTCGGTGCGCAGCTCGCGCGTGACCGGCCCGAAGATGCGCGTGCCGATCGGCTCGAGCTTCGGGTTGAGGAGCACCGCTGCGTTCGTGTCGAAGCGGATCAGCGCGCCGTCCGCGCGACGCACGCCCTTGCGGGTGCGCACCACGACGGCGTTGTAGATCTCGCCCTTCTTCACGCGTCCGCGCGGCGCGGCTTCCTTCACGGACACCTTGATCACGTCGCCGATGTGCGCGTACCGGCGCTTGCTGCCGCCGAGCACCTTGATACACATCACCGAACGCGCGCCCGTGTTATCGGCGACGTCGAGCACCGACTGCATCTGGATCATCTTCTTGTCTCCAACTTAACCCGCCGTCCGCGTGCTGCCATGCGGACCTCGATTCCCTGCTGCGGCGGCCAGTTTTGGATCCCGCTTTGGGCAAGCCACGAGTCGCCTCGCGCCGCCCGGGGAGGGACCGTCACGGAAAGAGGTTTCGCCCTAATGGGCCTCTTCCGCGTCGGCGAAAACTAGCATTATGGCAGAAATTGCAGGGGTGGTAAAGCCCTGTCCGGCGGAAACGCGCAACGCGTCCCGCCGCCCCGTGGGTCAGACCGTCTGCGCCTTCTCCAGCACCTGCGCGACGCGGAACGCCTTGGTCTTCGAGAGCTTGCGGGTGGCAGCGATCTCCACCAGGTCGCCCATCTTGGCCTCGCCGTTCTCGTCGTGCGCGTGGAACTTGCGCGACTGCATCACGATCTTGCCGTACAGCGGGTGCTTGACGCGGCGCTCGACGAGCACGGTGACCGTCTTGTTCATCTTGTCGCTGACCACGCGGCCGACGAACGTCTGGACAAGCGCCTTGCGCGGCGCGACCGCGGTGCTCTCGGGCTTGGCTTCTTGCTCGCTCATGCCTTCGCTCCATTCTTCTGGTGAATCAGCGTGCGCACGCGGGCGATACCGCGGCGCGTGCTGCGCAGCTTCGAGTTGTTCGTGAGCTGCTGCGTGGCCGCCTGCATGCGCAAGCCGAACTGCTCCTTGAGCAGGGCCTCGAGCTCCGTTTGCAGCTCGGCGGCGTTCTTGCCGACGAGCGCCTTCTTCGCTTCGGATGTCTTCATGGTCACTGTCCGATCAGGCGATGCACGAACGTCGTGCGGATGGGCAGCTTGGCCGACGCGAGCGCGAACGCCTCGCGCGCCAGCGCCTCCTCGACACCGTCCATCTCGTAGAGCACCTTGCCGGGCACGATCTCGGCCACGTAGTACTCGGGGCTGCCCTTGCCGTTGCCCATGCGGACTTCGGCCGGCTTACGCGAGATGGGCTTGTCCGGGAAGATGCGGATCCAGATGCGGCCGCCGCGCTTGATGTGACGCGTCATCGCGCGACGGGCCGCTTCGATCTGGCGCGCCGTGAGGCGGCCGCGGCCGATGGCCTTGAGGCCGAACTCGCCGAAGCTCACCTTGTTGCCGACGGTCGCAACGCCCTTGTTGCGACCCTTCTGTTCCTTGCGGTACTTCCTTCTAGCTGGCTGCAGCATTCTTCGCTCCCGGGGGCGGCGTGCGGCGCGGCGGACGCTTCGGCGCGTCCGGCGCGGGGGCCGGAGCCTGTGCAGGCTCGGCGTTGTGCGCCATCACTTCACCCTTGAAAACCCAAACCTTGATGCCGATGACGCCGTACGTGGTGCGCGCCTCGGAGAATCCGTAGTCGATGTCGGCGCGCAGCGTATGCAGGGGCACGCGGCCCTCGCGATACCACTCGCGACGCGCGATCTCCGCGCCGTTGAGCCGGCCCGACGACATGACCTTGATGCCCTGCGCGCCGAGGCGCATCGCGTTCTGCATCGCGCGCTTCATGGCGCGGCGGAACATGATGCGCTTCTCGAGCTGCTGCGCGATCGAGTCGGCGATGAGCTGAGCGTCGACCTCGGGCTTCCTGATCTCCTCGATGTTGAGGCCGACGTCGCCGCCCATCATCTTGCGGAGGTCGCCGCGAAGCGTCTCGATGTCCTCGCCCTTCTTGCCGATGACCACGCCCGGACGCGCCGAGTGGATCGTGATGCGGGCGTTCTTCGCCGGGCGCTCGATCGTGATCTTGCTGACCGATGCGTGCGAGAGCTTCTTGCCCAGGTATTCGCGAACGCGGATGTCCTCGGCGAGGGTGCCCGAGTAGTTCTTGCTGTTCGCGAACCACTTCGAACCCCAGTTCCGCGTGACGGCGAGCCGGAATCCGGTGGGATTGATCTTCTGACCCATGTCCTCGTGTCCCTTAGTTTCCGTCGCCGACAACGACGTGGATGTGACAGCTCTGCTTGCTGATCACGTTGCCGCGGCCCTTGGCGCGCGCGCTGGTACGGCGAAGCACGTCG
>JBGAIS010000288.1:0-3023 GCA_044225355.1 Casimicrobiaceae bacterium
GACATGGTTCCGGCGCGCGTCGGCGGCGCCGAGGCCACCGACAAGGCATGGTACCGGCCGTCCACCGACAAGGCGCCGCGCATGCAGGTCGAGCGCGCGTCGTACGGCTTTCGCTACGCCGCGTTGCGCCGTCCCATCGCCCACGCCGCGGCCAACGACTACGTGCGATCGACGGTGTTCGTGGCCCCGGCCACCGCGCTCATCCCGCCCAACAACAAGTACAACGTCGCCAACATCAACGTGCCGCGCGACGATACCAGCACCGCGTTCTACTTCATCGCGTGGGGGCACCCCGCCAACACGCCGGATACGGAGTCGTGGCGCAAGTTCCTGTGCCAGCGCGTGGGCGTCGACCTCGACCCCCTCTACCGCCCGCTGCGCACGCTCGACAACAACCTGTGGCAGGACCGCCAGGCGATGAAGGCTGGCAACTTCACGGGCATCACGGGCTTCCCGAACCAGGACATCGCGATGTGGCTGTCGATGGGGCCCATCGCCGACCGCACGCTCGACCGCCTGGGCGCGAGCGACATGGCCGTCGTCGAGTTCCGGAAGCAGATGGTGGACGCCGCGCGCGCGTTCGCACGCGGCGAGCCCGCCATCGGGACCGGCGAGCGCGCCATCCCGGCGACCGTCTGCGCCTTCCAGGCCATCGTCCCCAAGACGGTCGACTGGCGAAGCTTCGGCGCCAAGCCCGCCTGGCAGACGCCGGGCCCCGTGCTCGAGCCGTCGTACGACGTCTGAAGGAGGAGATACCCCGTGTCCAGGCTTCGATTGTCGCTCGCGTGCTGGAACTACGATCGCACGCGCGCGCTGGCCGACGGCTCGGTGCAGCCGGACGGCATCGACCTCAATTACCTCGACCTTCCCGTCGAGGAGACGTTCTTCCGGATGCTGCGCAACCGCGAGTTCGACGTCGCCGAGATGTCGCTGTCGTCGTATACCGTGTCGATGTTCCGCGAGCCGCGCCCGTTCGTCGCCATTCCGATCTTCCCCTCGCGCATGTTCCGGCACTCGTCGATCTACGTGAGCGCGAAGTCGGGCATCCGCGAGCCGCGCGACCTCATCGGCAAGCGCATCGGCACGCCCGAGTACCAGATGACGGCGCCCGTCTGGATACGCGGCATCCTCGCGGACGGCTACGGCGTGCCTCCCGACAGCGTCACCTACTTCACGGGCGGGGAGGAGGAGCCGGGGCGCGACGAGAAGCTGAAGCTCGATCTCCCGCCGCGCTTTCGCGTGCAGCGCATCGGCCCCGCGCAAACGTTGTCCGCGATGCTCGCGGCAGGCGAGATCGACGCGCTCCACACGGCGCGCATGCCCTCGACGTTCGTCGCGGGCGACGGCCGCGTGCGGCGCCTGTTCGAGGACTACCGGAGCGTCGAGCAGGACTACTTCCGCGCGACGCGCATCTTCCCCATCATGCACACCGTGGCCATCCGGCGCGAGGTGTACGAGGCCAACCGCTGGATCGCGCAGTCGCTTTGCAAGGCGTTCGCGGAGGCGCAGCGACGCACGTACGACGACCTGTACATCACGGCGGCGCTCAAGGGCATGCTGCCGTGGCTCACCGCGGACGTCGAGGAGGCGCGCGCGCTCATGGGCGACGATTACTGGCCGTACGGCTTCGAGCGCAACCGGGCGACGCTCTCGACCTTCCTGCGCTATCACCACGAGCAGGGCCTGTCGAAGCGCCTGCTGACCCCCGAGGAGCTCTTCGCGCCGGAGACGCTCGAGTCGTTTCGCATCTGATCATCGACAATACGCAACACACGAGGAGGAGCAACATCATGACGACCATCCGACGCGAAGCGATTCGCGCCATTCTCGCGGCGCTCGCCGTCCCGCTCGCGGCGGCATTGCCTGGCGTGGCCTTCGCGCAGCTTCCCGCGGGCTATCCCAGCAAGCCGATCCGCTTCGTCGTTCCTTACGCCGCGGGCGGCCTGCCCGACACCGTCGCGCGCATCACGGCGCAGCGGCTGCAGGAGCGCATCGGCCAGACGGTCGTCGTCGAGAACAAGCCCGGTGCCAACGGCGCGGTGGCCGCCGCGGTCTTCGCGAACGCGACGCCCGACGGCTACTCGTTCCTCGTCACCGACGGCTCGATGTTCTCGATCAACCCGAGGCTCTACAAGAAGCTCGACTACAACCCCGAGAAGGACTTCGTGCCGGTCGCGCTGGTCGCGCGCGCGCCGCTCTTCCTCGCGGCGAATCCGAAGCTGCCGGTGGGATCGCTCACCGAGTTCATCGCGTACGCGAAGGCGAACCCGGGCAAGATCAACTACGGCTCCTCGGGCATCGGCAGCACGCACCAGCTCACCATGGAGGCGCTCAAGACGGAGTACGGCCTCGACATCGTGCACGTGCCGTTCAAGGGCACGGGCCAGTCGGTGCCGGCGCTCGTGTCGGGGCAGGTGGAGGTCCTGTGGTCGGCGTACCCGTCGCTCGCGGGCTTCGTGAAGGACAACCGCGTCAAGCTCCTCGCCACCAACGGCGCGCAGCGCTCGCCGGACGTCCCCGGCGTGCCCGCAGTCGCCGAGTCGATCCCGGGATTCGACTTCGCGCCTATCGTCGGCGTCCTCGCGCCGGCGGGGACACCCAAGGCGATCATCGACAAGGTCGCGGCCGAAGTGGTCGCGGCGGCCCGGACGCCCCAGATGCAGCAGGCGCTCGCGGCCGCGGGTGTTGAGGCCGTCGGCGTGGCGTCGGAAGATTACGCGAAGGCCATCGCCAGCGAGAACGCGCGCATGGCCAAGGCCATCGATGCCGCGGGCCTCAAGGCGGAGTGAACGCAGTGCGGGGCACGCGGCCGGCGCGCGTCAGCCGTCGCGCCGGTGCCCCACCGCGAAGTCGTTGCGGCCGCTGCGATCGCTCCCCTTGACGAGCCACAGCGGGCGCCTCGCGAAGTCGACCGACACGCCGGTCTTGCCGTGCGACGGCCTCCGGTCGCGCTCGAACACGGACGTCGCGGGCATGTAGCGAAGCGCCACGCCCGTGCGGCGACGTCCGGACGTGTTGGCCGC
>JBGAIS010000289.1:0-3017 GCA_044225355.1 Casimicrobiaceae bacterium
GAGGACCATGCGCTGCAGCGAGTGCTTGCCGAGCGCGCCGGGGATGTTGAGCGCCGCGACCACCGCGCCCGCGCCGAAGCTGCCGAAGAGCAGGCCGAAGCCGCCCGCGCCGAGCTTCAGCTGGTCGCGCGCGATGACGGGCAGGAGCGCGTACAGCGAGCTCGCGCAAAGCGCGAACGTGAAATTGCGAAGGACGATGGCGCGCATCGGCGCCGAGTGGCGCACGAAGCGCAGCCCGCTCGCGATGCCCGTGAGGAGCGACTCCGGCACCCCGGGCAGCGACGCGAGCCGGCTGGGCCAGCCGCGTACGACGAAGATCATGCCGACGAAGCACGCGGCCGTCACCATGAACGCGTTGCCCGAGCCGATCCACGCGGTGAACACGCCGGCGATGCCGGGCCCGATCGCGCGCGAGACGTTCATCGCCACCGCGCCGAGCGCCACCGCCTTGGGCACTTCGGGCCGCTCGACGAGCTCGTTCACGCTCGACTGCTGCGCGGGCATGTAGAAAGTGAACGCGACGCCGATGACGAACGTCAGCACGAGGAGGCCCGCGGGGCCCATCACGCCGGCGAGCGTCGCCACGCCGAGGATGAGCGTTCCCACGAGGAACATGACCTGCGTCGCGATGATGACGTGGCGCCGCTCCACGATGTCCGAGAGCGCGCCGGCGACGAGCCCGAAGAGGATCGCGGGCGCGGTGCTGGCCGTCTGCACCAGCGCCACCATCACCTCCGAGGGCGTCATGACCGCCATGAGCCACGCCGCCATCGTGGCCTGCATGGTGTAGCCCAGCGCGACGGCGGTCGATGCGAGGTAGAACGAGCGGAACGACGAATGCCGCAGCGGCGAGGCCGACAGCATCTGGTGCAGGGTGGAGGCGAGCGCGCTCACCCGCGGATTCTAGCGTGCCCGGGTCGACCCGCCTCCGGGCGCCGGGCCGGCGAGGCTAGCCCCCGGGCTGCGGCCCGTCGTAGCCCTCGATGATCATGAGGTCCGCGGTGGAGACGGGCAGGCGGATCGCCAAGGCGTCCTGGTATTCCTTCGAATGCCAGCAATCGCGCGCGGCCTCGTAGCTCGGGAACTCGACCACGACGCACCGGGCGCGGCTCGTCCCCTCGACCGCCTCGAACTTGCCGCCGCGGACGATGAAGCGGGCGCCGAATCGCGCGAGCGGCGCGGCATTGGCGGCAACGTAGCGCTTGTATGCCTCGGGATCCGCGATGTCCATGTGAACGATCCAGTAGCCCTTTGCCATGCGAGTCTCCTGATCAAAAGCAGCGCCCATGCTACTCCCCCGTGAGGCCCAGGTAGGCGCGGCGGATGTGCGGCTGGGCCCGCAGCGCGTCCGGCGTATCGCAGGCGACGATCGATCCCTCCTCGAGCACGTAGGCGCGCGACGCGACGCCCAGCGCGAGCGCGACGTTCTGCTCGACAAGGAGAATGGCGACGCCCTCGGCGTGAATGCGCTCGATCATCTCGAACATCGTGCGCACGACGAGGGGCGAGAGCCCGAGCGACGGCTCGTCGAGCAGGAGAAGGCGCGGCTGCGCCATCAGCGCGCGGGCGATGGCCACCATCTGCTGCTGACCGCCCGAGAGCGCGCCCGCCGGCGCGCCGAGCTTCGGGACCAGCGCGGGGAACAGCGCGCACACGCGCTCGAGCGACGCGGCGCGGTCGCGCTTCGCCTCCGGCCGATAGCTTCCGAGCTCCAGGTTCTCGCGCACGGTCATGCGGGTGAAGAGGCGCCGTCCTTCCGGGACGATGGCGATGCCCTCGCCGCAGAAGCGATGAGGGGCAAGGCGCGTGATGTCGCGGCCGTCGAGCATCATCCGGCCGGCGGAGGCGGCGTGCAGTCCCGCGATCGCGTTGATGAGCGTCGTCTTGCCCGAGCCGTTGGGCCCGACGACGCACACGAGCTCGCCGGCGGCGACCGCGAGCGAGACGCCGCGCAGGGCGATCGCGGCGCCGTAGCGGACCTCGACGTCCGCGAGCTCAAGCATGCGGCGCTCCCAGGAACGCGGTGACGACGTCCTCGTTCGCGAGCACGGCTTGGGCTGCGCCTTCCGCGAGCACCGTGCCGTGGTCGAGCACGACCAGGCGATCGGACAGCGCGACCACCGCGCGCATCACGTGCTCGACGAACACGATGGTGGCGCCGCCGTTGCGGATCTCGCGGATGAGGTCGACCGCGCCGTTGATCTCGCCGGGCGTGAGCCCCGAGAGCACTTCGTCGAGGAGCACGATGCGCGGCCGACCTGCGAGCGCCCGGGCGAGCTCCAGGAACTTGCGCTGGTGGAGGTTGAGTTCGCCGGGAAGGGCATTCGCGCAGGCCGCGAGGCCGGTGAACTCGAGCCAGCGATGCGCCTCGCGGCGCGCGTCCGCGGCGTCGAGCGCGGCGGCGCCAAACATCGCCGGTAGCGCCACGTTGGCGAGCACCGTCAGGTGATCGAAGGGCCGCGGGATCTGGTACGTGCGCCCGATGCCCGCGCGGGCGATGCGGTGCGCGTCCCAGCCCGCGATGTCCTGCCCCGCGAAGCGGATCGACCCCGCGTCGGCGCGGTAGTGCCCGCTCACGAGGTTGATGAACGTCGACTTGCCCGACCCGTTGGGGCCGAGCAGCGCGAGAATCTCGTTCTCGCGCACCTCGAGGCTCACGCCGTCGAGCGCCTGCACGCCGCGGAACGCCTTGCGGACGCCGCTCGCGACGAGGATCGGCGCGCCGACGGCGCGGCGCGTCGAAGGCCCCGGCGCCCTCGCCCGCGGCTCGGGCGTCGCCGGCGCGCCCTGCACCGCGCGCCTCCTGCGCGAAGCGAAGAACCCGAGCACGCCGCTCGGCATGAAGAGGATCACCACGATGAGCACGACGCCGAACACCGCCTTGCCCAGGAGCGCGTGGTCGCCCGTCGTGAATGCGTAGAGGAGCGCGGTGATGAGCGCCGCCCCCACCGCGGGCCCCGCCCAGTGCCGCGTGCCGCCGAGCACGCTCATGAGCACCACCGACAGCGGCACGGTGA
>JBGAIS010000290.1:0-2994 GCA_044225355.1 Casimicrobiaceae bacterium
GGCACGCGCGTCGAGGTCGGGCGCGTGGGCGCGGGCATCGTGGTGCATGCCGATGCACCCCTGCCCGTCGTCGATGACGTCCCCTCGCTCGCGGCCGCGCTCACGGGCGCGGCCGCGGTCGTCCTCAACCGGGCGTCGACCGGCCTGCACCTCGAGGCGCTGTTCCGCCATTGGGGGCTGTGGGACGCGATCGCCCACAAGGTGGCACGCTACGCGGACGCCGCGGCGGTGATCGAGCGCGTCGCCGCGGGCCGGGCGGGTGAGCTGGGCTTCGCGCCGGTGACGGAGATCCTGCCGTGGGTGGGTCACGGCGTGCGCTACGCCGGCGCCCTGCCCCGCGACGCGCAGCGCCCTACGAGCTACGTCGCCGCGCTGACGTCACGCGGCGAGGCGTCGCCTCAGGCGCGCGAGCTCGCCGCCTTCCTCGCGACGGCGGCGAGCCGCGAGCGCTTTCGCGCATCCGGAGTCGAGTGACGCAGTCCGTCAGTCGAACGCAAGCACCACGAGCGTGCCCAGCCCGGCGCTCAATCCCAGCGGAATGCCGAAGCGCTCGAGCTTCGACACCGAGTCGCCGACGACCACCTCGACGGGCACGGGCGTGAGGTCGAGCACGCGGCTCGTGACGGACGCCTCGACCATGCGGGTGATCGAGTTCTGGCGCGCGGTGGCGAGCACGATGTGGTCGACCTTCAGTCGCTTCGCCTCGTCGGCGATCGTCTCCGCGCGGCGACCCACGCGGATGTGCTCGGCGAACGGGACGCGATGGTCCTCCAGCAGGCCGCGAAGCGGCGCGAGCGCGGCCTCGCCCTGCGTGCGGTGGTAGTCCTCGCGGTCCTGGCGCGCGACGAAGCGCGCGACGTGGCGCGAGAACGGCGCCTGCACGTTGAGGAGATGCACCTCGAATCCGGGGTGCTTGCGGAATTCGTCGATGACGTGGCGCACCGCGCGCTTCGCGTTGGGAGAGCCGTCGACGGGCACGAGGATCCTGAGCATGGGCACTTCTCCTTTGGAGGGTTCGGGAGCGGCCGCGGCGGCGACCTGCTCGCGGGGAAAGCTCGAGATGCGGGCGCGGATGCGGGACTCGAGCGTACGCTGGTTGCGCACGAAGCCCGCGCCCAGCACGCCCGCGACCACGACGACGTAGAGCAGCGGCACCACGAGGCGATGGATAGCGAGGTATTCGCGCAGGAGCGGCTCCGAGGTCATCATCTTGACGCTCGTGAAGGCCAGCACCGCCGAGCCCAGGTACACGAAGGACGGATAGCGCTCGACGAAGCG
Organism: Casimicrobiaceae bacterium; assembly: GCA_044225355.1. GTDB lineage: Bacteria > Pseudomonadota > Gammaproteobacteria > Burkholderiales > Casimicrobiaceae > VBCG01. Next base: position 1,279 of record JBGAIS010000290.1, read on the forward strand.
CAGGAGCAGCGTGCTGCCCCAGATCACGATGGGGATGCTGATGAGGAGCCCCAGCGCAACCAGCACGAAGTTGCCGTGCGCGGCGCCCGCCACGGCGAGCACGTTGTCGAGGCCCATCACGGTGTCGGCGATCACGACGGTGCGGATCGCGCCCCAGAAGCTGTCGGCGCCCTCGACGTGCTCGCCCTTGTCCTCGCCCTCGGGGATGAGGAGCTTGTAGGCGATCCACACGAGCATGAGGCCGCCCGCGAGAAGCAGCCCGGGGATCTTGAGGAGCGCGACCACGACGAGCGTCAGCGACGTGCGCACGACGATCGCCCCGACCGTCCCCCACAGGATCGCCTTCTTCTGGAGGTGCTTCGGGACGTTCCGCGCCGCGAGCGCGATGACGATCGCGTTGTCGCCGGCGAGCACGAGGTCGATGACGATGATCGCGAACAGCGCGGACAGGAACTGCGTCGAGAGGAGGTCCATCGAGTGCCCCGCGGTGGATGACGGCCGCAGTATCGCGTGGGCTTGCGATCCGGAACATTCGAAGTTGGCGATGGCTTGCATTGCGAATGCGGATGGTTGAACCGCCGGGCGAGCGCTGCTAGACTGCCCTCGCGCGCCGGGGAGTCTTCCGGCTCGTCCCTGTGAAGGGGAGTAGCTTCGGGGGGCTCGCCATGGGCCTTCCGCGGCGCGGTCGTCAATCCGGGCTTGCCGCATCGCCCCGGTCGCGCCGGCTCCAGGCATCCCTGGTGCAAGCGAGACCTTTGCCGTTGCCAACGCAACCGGAAAGGTCCGCGCCCATGCCGCAGCCCCGCCTCCGACGTTATCTCCGTCACGGAACGCTCCCGCAGCTCGCCGTCTTCGAGGCGAGCGCGCGAACGCTCTGCTTCACCCGCGCCGCCGAGGAGCTGCACCTCGCGCAGCCGACGGTCTCCGCGCAGATGCGCAAGCTCACCGAGAGCGTCGGCGCGCCCCTGTTCGAGCTCGTCGGCAAGCGCATGCGCCTCACCGAGGCGGGGCGGCGCACGTACGACCACTGCCGCGAGATCTTCGGCGTGCTGGGCAGGCTCGACGACGCCCTCGCCGAGCTTCGCGACATGAAATCGTCGGGCCTTCGCCTGTCGGTGTGCGGCGCGTCGTCGCGCTACGTGACGCGCCTTCTCGCGGGCTTCTGCCGCGAGCACCCCGGCGTCTCGATCGCCGTGCGCGTCGACAACCACGCGGCGCTGCGCGCCCGGCTCGCCCGTCGCGATGACGATCTCTATCTCGTGGCGCAGGTCCCCGACGACGTCCCGGTCGTGCGCCAGGCGATCCTCGCGAACCCGCTCGTCGCTGTCGCGCCGGCGGACGATCCTTTGTGCCGCGATCGCGCGATCTCGCTGTCGCGTCTTGCCGAGGCCCCGTTCGTGATGCGTGAGCCGGGGTCGGCGACGCGCACGAGCGTGGTCGAGCTCTTCGCGCGCGCGGGGCTTTCGCCCGGCGTGTGCATGGAGCTTCCGTCGGACGAGGCCATCCGCGGCGCGGTCGCCGCGGGCGGGGGCGTATCGGTCCTGCCGCGCCACACGTTCGGTGAGCCGCATCGAGGCGTGCGCGAGATCGACGTCGCCGGGCTGCCCCTCGAGCGGCATTGGCACCTGGCCTACGCCGTGGGCGCAAGCCTGTCGCGCAGCGCGCAGGCGTTCGTGCGCTACGTGCGCGACGACGGCCCGGGTCAGAGGAGCGGTG
>JBGAIS010000039.1:0-23946 GCA_044225355.1 Casimicrobiaceae bacterium
CGACGACGCCGGCGGGCGGCCGGCGTGGCTGTCGGAGTGGTCCCGGTGGCCCGCGGTGCCCGCGGTGCGCGACGGCAACGTCATCGTGGCCGATGGCGATCTCCTGCATCGACCCGGGCCACGCTTCGTCGACGGCGTGGCGGCGCTGTGCCAGGAGCTCGCCCAGGCGCGGCTGCGCGCCCGGCCCTGACTATAATTCCCGGCTCGTGGCAGCCCCGCGCGCAACCGCATGAACAAGGCCTTCACACGCGAGTCCGACGACGACGGCGACGACGACATGCCGGAAGGCGCGCCGGCGCTTCCGCAGGGCACGCGCAACTACATGACGCCGGGCGGCTTCGCGCGCCTCAAGGGCGAGCTCGATCATCTCGTCGGCGGCGAGCGGCCGCAGCTCGTCGCGACGGTCTCGTGGGCGGCCGGCAACGGCGATCGCTCGGAGAACGGCGACTACATCTACGGCAAGAAGCGCCTGCGCGAGGTGGACCGGCGCATTCGCTTCCTCGTGCGCAGGCTCGATCGCGCGGAAGTGGTCGACCCCGCGTCGCGCGCGGGCAGCGACGATGACGACCGGGTGTTCTTCGGCGCGACGGTCGACGTGGTCAACGCGAAAGGCGAGACGCGCACCGTGAGCATCGTCGGCGTCGACGAGATCGACACCGCGCGCGGCTACATAAGCTGGGTGTCGCCCATGGCGCGCGCGCTCATCAAGGCGCGCGAAGGCGATACCGTCACGCTGCACACGCCCGCCGGCGCGGAGGAGCTCGAGGTCGCGGCGGTGCGCTACGTCCCCCTTGCAACCGACGGGGCGGGTTGACGCGCGCAACGCGCCCCGCCAATATGGACGCGATGGAATCGGACCTGGGCCTCCTCGAGCAGAAGCTCGCCACGCTGATCGCGCACACTCGCGCGCTGCGCGCGGCGAACGACGAGCTGCGCCGCGACCTCGCGACGGCCGTGGAGCGCAATCGCGAGATGAACATCAAGGTGCAGCAGGCGGGGGCGCGCCTCGACGCGCTGATCGCCCGCATGCCCTCGGAATAGCGTTCCGATGACCTCGAAAGGAAGCGTCCCCGGCGACAAGACCATCGCGCTCGACGTGCACTTGCTCGGGCGCGACTACAAGGTCGCCTGCAAGGAGCACGAGCGCGCGGAGCTCATGGAGGCGGTTGCTTACCTCGACGAGCGCATGCGCGAGATCCGCGGCAACGGCAAGACGGCCGGCATCGATCGCATCGCCGTGATGGCCGCGCTCAACATCGCGAACGAGCTCCTGCGCGAGCGCAAGGCGCCGGCGCCCGTCGCCGCGGCGCCCGATGTCGCGCCGGAAGCCGACACCGGCGCGGCACGGCGTAGAATCCAGTCGATGCAGGCGGCAATCGACCAGGCGCTGGCCGGTCAGGAGAAGCTCTTCTAGTGCGACTCGCTCGCGCGTCGCCGCAACGCTTTCCATGTTCCCTGGGGTGCTCGAGTCGGCCAAATACTCTTTGAACCAATGCTCTCGTAGCGAGGTTGCCTTGCCTCTTGCGAGCCGGTGTGCGCCCCCAAGCGGAAGCGCCTGATGGCTCCGGCAGGCGACCATTCTTGAACCCAGGTTCAAGATGACGGTCGACACGGCACATCCGGGGAACACCCTTTCAGCAGCGGCTCTCATGCGCCGAAGCACTCGCGAGGCACGCGGCGGGAGCAGCCAACCTCTCCTCACGCAGCGAAGAAGACCATGGACAGTCATCGGCATGAAGAGGGACGCGCGCGGAGCCTGACGCCGCACGTGCGTACGCTCGTGGCGGCCATGGCCGCGTGCGCCGCGCTCGCGGCATGCCAGAGCACGCCGACGGCGCCGCAGATGCCCGCGTCGATGACGAGCGGCAACGTCACCGCGAGCGACGCGAAGCTCGACACGCGCTCGGGCTTCCTCGTGAACTACGAAAGGCTCGCGCCCGTTCCCGGCGGCGACGGCGTTCGCTGCTGGCGGCGCTCGAACGTCAACTGGCGAAGCTATCGCAGCGTCCTTGTGTCGCGCATGCAGGTGACGCTCAAGGTCGGGCAGGTCAAGAGCATCGATCCGTCCGATCTCAAGATGCTCCTCGACTATTTCCACGCGAGGATCGAGTCGGACCTGGGCAAGACCTTCGGCATCGTCGACAAGGCAGGACCGGGCGTGCTGGTCCTGCGCATCGCGCTGACGGACCTCACGCCGACGCGCGTGACCGACAGCCTCATCGGCACCGCGGCGCCGTACGGCTTCGTCGCGGAGATCGGCAGCGGCGCGGCGACGGGGCTGCCCGCGGGGGCCACGCCTTACCTCGGCGAGACGGGCATCGAGCTCCAGGTGCGCGACGGCGGCTCCGACGTGATCCTCGGCGAGTGCGAGGACACGGAGGTGGGCCGCAAGTACGCGGCGGACCTCAACTCCGGCGCGTCCGGCGCCGCCACCGCGTGGGTGAATGGCTACCTGAGCTCGTTCTCGGCGTGGCAGTACGCGAAGGACGCGTTCGACAAATGGTCCGCGCTCATCGCGAAGCGCCTGACGGCGCTGCGCGAGCGGTGACAGGGACCGGCGGGCGAAGCTGGTAAGATTCCGGTGCGAGGGCGCTCACGCCTTCGCTCCCCGGGAGAGTGGCGTTGCATTACTGGCTCATGAAGTCCGAGCCCGACGAGTTCTCGATCGACGACCTCGTCAAGGCCAAGGGCCAGGCCACGTCGTGGTTCGGCGTGCGCAACTACCAGGCGCGCAACTACATGCGCGAGATGGAGCTCGGCGACCTCGCGCTCTTCTATCACTCGAGCTGCCCCGAACCCGGCATCGCCGGCATCGTCGAAGTCTCGAAGCTCGCGCATCCCGACGTCACGCAGTTCGACGTCGAGGGCGACTACTACGATCCCAAGTCGAAGCGCGAGGACCCGCGCTGGTGGAACGTCGACGTGAAGCTCGTCCGGAAGACGCGCCTCGTCCCGCGCGCGCAGATGCGCGAGGCGCCCGGGCTCGCCACCATGATCACCCTGCGCCGCGGTAACCGGCTGTCCATCACGCCGGTCACGCCTCTGGAGTGGAATGCGGTCCAGAAGCTCGTGAAATGAGCTTCGCGCTGCTGCCGGTCTACCTCGCGCTCGGCGCCTTCATCGGCTTCCTCGCGGGCCTCCTGGGCATCGGAGGCGGATTCACCACCGTGCCGGTGCTGATCGAGATCTACTCGCGGCAGGGCTTCGACCCGCGCCACCTCGTGCCGCTCGCCATCGGAACGTCCGCGGCGACGATCATGTTCACCGCCTTCTCGTCGGCGCGGGCGCATCACGCGCGCGGCGCGGTGAGCCTGCCCATCGTGTGGGCTCTCGCGCCGGGGCTCGTCGTCGGGTCGCTGCTCGGTCCCCAGATCGCGAGCGCGCTGCCCGCGCCGATCATGGCAGCGGCGTTCGGCGCGTTCATCTGGTTCGGCGCCTACCGCATGCTTCGCAACAAGCCCGCGGTGGCCTCGCGCCAGCTTCCCGGCAAGGCGGGCATGGCCGGCGTCGGCCTCGTGATCGGCACCATCGCGGGCATGGTCGGCACCGGCGGCGCGTTCATCGCGGTGCCGTTCATGACTCGCTGCAACGTGAAGCTGCACACCGCGGTGGGCACGTCGTCGGCGCTCGCCATCCCGGTGGCGATCTTCGCGGCCGTCGGCTTCTTCCTCGCGGGCTTCCACAAGTCGGGCCTGCCGCCGTACTCGTTGGGCTACATCTACCTTCCCGCGCTCGTGCCCATCGTGGTGACGAGCACGCTGCTCGCGCCTCTCGGGGCCAGGATGGCCCACTCGTGGTCGAGCACGCGCCTGCGCCATGCGTTCGCGACGATGCTCATGTGCCTCGGCGCCTACATGTGGTGGAAGGCGCTCCACCTGTAGGCGCCGAGACCCGCATCGCGACGGTTACTCGAGATCCTCGTCGGCGATCTTGATGGCGCCCGTCGCGAAGCCCGCGTTCAGCATGCGGTTCAACGCGGTCCCCGCATCCTCGGGCAGCATGAAGCGCTCTGCCACCATGTCGTTGATGGCGCGGGTGACCTTGTAGTAGTAGTCGAGGAAGGTCGGGTAGCGCTCCTCGATCGACAGCCGCGGATCGCCGGACGCGGTGCGCGCCGCCTTGGTGGTCGCGAACGCCACGCTCTGCCCCGTGCCCTCACAGCCATCGTTCGCCCACGCACCCGAGCGCAGCGACCATCCCGAATACGTGCGGATGGGCACGCGCACGTCCGGAAGCCGGATGCCCGCGATCTCGTTGCCGTCGACGTCGACCTTGGGAACGAAGCTCGGGTAGATGGGGCCGTTGGCCGGATTGTCGAACATCGGCGCGCTCACGACCGGCGGGTAGACCGTCATGACGCCGTCGGCATAGAAGTTGGGCCCATAGTTGAGGCGGTAGCGCGTGGACTTGAGGCCCGTGTACGTGACTCCGGGTATGTTCGGAAAGCCGGCCGTGGCTTGCGGCATCGACGGCACGAGCGTGCCGTCGGAGAGCCGCGGCACCATGCTCGGCGGCGGCTCCACCCCGCGCGTCGACCACGCGTCCATCGCTTCCCACAGCGCGCGCTGCACCGGCTCGGACGCGAGCGGGTTGCCGAACTGCTGGCACGATCCCTTCGAGTTCACGTTGCCCGGATTGGAATGCTGGTGGCTCGAGATGAGGTACAGGCGCGCGAGCGGATGGCCGGGCAGGTCCGCCGTGCCCTGCGTATTGGTGTGCATCAGCGACGCCGCCTTCACCCAATACTCGTTCGACGAATAGACCTCCATGCCGAGCGGACAGGTGTTCGTCGTGCTGCACCTGTCGTATCGGCCCGCGGTCATGCCGCTGATGTGATCGGTCGTCGATTCGTTCGCGAACGGGAAGAACGCCTCGGGGTACAGCTGGTCCTGGCGGTTGCGCTGCGTCGTGCCCGGGTTGCTGAAGCGGTAGTTCATGTTGATGCCGTCCGCCGCGCCCACCCAGTTGAAGATGGCGTCGAACACCTTGCGATTGCCCTCCGAGGCGTTGAAGCCCAGGTTGCGGAAATCGTTCAGCATGCGCGCCGGCTGCGACCGCGTGATCGTGTAGATGCGATTGATGTCGCCGGCCATCGGGTTCACTGTGGACCCGTCATCCTTCGCCTCGTACCGTAGCCAGGTCATGAAGTCGCGCACCGCCGCGAACCCGATCCCGTTCACCGTCGGGTCCTTCGCGGTATACGAGAATTCGTAGATGTCGTTGCTCACGAAGTTGCCGCCGACGAGGCTGATGCTGGTGCCGTCGGCGTTGTAGTTCCATCCCGTCGACGCCACGACCTGCGGGGTGTCGTCGAGGTGAACGCGGTGAGTGAGCTTGGCCTGCGACTTGTCGAGCGTCGCCGCGGGGTACGTGAGCGCCACCGACGCGCTGTTGCCGCCGGTGATGTACTCGTACGCGGGGCCGGTGATGGACGAGCCGTCGAGGTTCTTGGCGATCGGCACGGTGATGATCGAGTTGAAGTTCGCGGGGCTCGACCCGGCGGAGGAGTCCCAGCCGCTCGCGACGTAGCTGTAGCCCTTGGGGAACAGGAAGGTCTGCGAGAGCTGCTGCGCGTCCGTGACGGAGCCCGGATCGTCGCCGCTCAAGCCGCGATTGAGCACGCTGAACGTCTTGCCGCCGCGGTTCACGGCGTCGTACACGACCTTGTGATTGCCGTTGGCGGGCGTGATGGGCTTCAGGATGTAGAAAGTGTGCGAGTACTCGACCTTGCCGCTGGCGTTGCGCGGCGCGAGCTTGATGTCGGTGATGACGGCGTTGTGCGAGTCGTTGGGATCGAGCTCGCCGTAGGCCACCCCGACGATCTTCTCGTACTGGCCGACGCCCGGCCACGAGTATCCGCCGAAGGTCGGCGATTCCTTGCTCGTGATGGTGACCTTGGTGGTGCGTGCCGCGGCAGGGCCGGCGACGAGCGCCGACGCGGCGATGGCGCCTGCGACGGCTGCGTAGACGAGCCTGCGGCGTGCGCCGTGCCCGTACCTTGTCCCGCGTTCGATTGCAGACATGGTTCGCTCCCTCGTGGTGACTTCGGATGGCCGGCCGGGTGCGCTCCCTCGCGATGACGTGGCCGGAGCAGCCGGGGTAGGCGGCAACTCGCCGCCTACCCCGCGCTTGCCGGTGGTGCGGGCGCTCGACGGCGCCTTTATTCGTCTTCGAGAAGCTTGATGGCGCCCGTGGCGAAGCCCGCGTTCAGCATGCGGTTCGTCATCGCGCCGGCGTCCTCGGGAAGGAGGAAGCCCTCGGCCACCGAGTCGTTCACCGCCTGCGTGACCTTGTAGTAGTAATTGTTGAAGCTCGGATACCGCTCCTCGATGGACAGGCGCGGATCCCCCGCCGCCTCGCGCGCCGCCTTGGTGGTCGCGAAAGGAATGCGCTGGCCGGAGGACTCGCAGCCGTCGTCGAGGCCGAGCCCGGCGGCACGCAGCGCCCATCCCGTGTACGTGTTGAGCGGCACCTTGAGCTCGGGAAGTCGCACGCCCGCGATGTCGTTGCCGTCCGCGTCCGTCTTCGGGATCATGTTGTTGTAGATGGGCCCGTTGAGCGGATTGTTCTGGTACGGCGCCGTCACCGTCGGCGGGTTGAGGTCGAAGATGCCCTGCTCGAAGCGCGTGCCGTAGTCGAGGCGATAGCGCGTCGTCATGAGCCCGTTGTACGTGACGCCGGGAATCTTCGGGAAGCCCATGCCCGATTGCGGCAGCGGAGGCACGAGCGTGCCGTCGGCGAGGCGCGGCACGCGGCTGTCGGGCGGGAGCACGCCCTCGGTCGACCAGCGGTCCATCGCGATGAACAGCGCGCGCTGGATGGGCGCCGAGTCCAGCGGATTCTGGAACTGCTGGCAGTTGCCCTTCGCGTTGCCGTTGCCCGCGCCGTGCTGCATGCTCGAGACGAGGTACATGCGCGTGAGCGGGTGACCGGGCAGGTCCTTCGTCCCCTGGGTGTTCGTGTGGAACAGGGACGCGGCCTTGACCCAGTACTCGTTCGCCGAGTAGATCTCGACCGCGAGCGGGCAGGTGTTGGTCGTGGTGCAGCGGTCGTAGCGACCCGCCGTCTTGCCCGTGATGTGGTCGGTGGAGCTCTCGTTCGCGAACGGGAACACGCCCTCGACGTAGAGGTGGTCCTGGCGGTTGCGCTCGGTGCGGCCGGGCTGCGAGAAGCGATAGTTGAGGTTGAGGCCGTCGGCGGCGGCGATCCACTGCATGTGGCCGTCGAACACCTTCTGCCCCGTCTCCGCCTGGTTGAAGCCCCAATAACGGAAGTCGTTGAACAGGCGGCCCGGCTGCGAGAGGACCTCCGTGTACACGCGCGTGATGTCGCCCGCGAGCGGATTGGCGTTGCCGGAGTCGTCCTTGGCGGAGAAGCGGAGGAACGCGACGAAGTCGCGCACGGCCGCCATGCCGATGCCGTTCACGGTGGGATCCTTCGCCGTGTAGCTGAACTCGTAGATGTCCGCCTGGTTGAACGCCTTGCCCACGAGGCTGATCGCGGAGCCGTCGGCGTTATAGGCCCACTGGGCCGACGGCACCACCTGCGGCGTGTCGTTGAGGAGCTTGCGCGTCGTGAGCACGGCCTTCGACTGGTCGAGCGTGGCCGCCTTGTAGCTGAGCGTGTACGACGTGGTGGTCGCGTTGCCCATCACGATGTACTCGTACGACGGCCCCGTGATCGACGAGCCGTCGGCGTTCTTCGCCACGGGCAGGTTGATGATCGAGTTGAAGTTCGCGGTGCTGGTGCCCGCCGCGTAGTCCCACCCGCTGAACGCGATGGCGTAGCCGCGCGGCATGAGGAACGAGTTGGCGAGCGCGCTCGCGTCGGTGACCGACCCCGGGTCGTTGCCGCCGACGCCGCGGTTGAAGCCGCTGATGGTCTTGCCGCCGCGGTTGGGCGGCTCGTACAGGAGCTTGTGCGCGCCCAGCGACAGGTCGATCGGCTTCAGGATGTAGAAGGTGTGCGAGTACTCGACCTTGCCGTTGGCGTTGCGCGGCGCGAGCTTGATGTCGGTGATGACGGCGTTGCGTGGGTCGTTGGGATCGAGCTCCCCGTAGGCCATGCCGACGATCTTCTCGTACTTGCCGACGCCTGCGAACGAGTAGCCGCCGAACGTCGGCGACTCCTTGCTCGTCACCTCGAACTTGACGAGCCGGGCCTGCGAGGTCAAGGGAATCGTGAAAGCCACTGCTGCTGCGAGCGTGCCCGCGACAGCCACGGACAACCGGGTGCGGCGTGCGCCGGACGGCGACGTGCGATGGCAGACAACCATGTGCTTCTCCTCCTCGTGCCCGACGGGTCGCGCCTCCTCGAGGGAGGTTATGTGTGCTGGCCCGCGGGGTAGTGCCTTTGGACTGCGAGTCGGGTGCCGCGAGGTTCCTCGTTCCCTCGATGCGCCCATCGTGTGGCGGTGCTACCTCCTTCGAGCCTCTCTCCGTTTCGTCGTGACCGTGGACGAGGCCCTGTCCCTGGTCGTTTCCCTGTCGCTGCGCCCGATGCCCGCTTTCCGCGGCCGCCCCGGCGGCCGGCCGTCACGCGCACTGCACGGCATGCCTTTCCGGGGACGTCGAACGCGGGATTCCTGAATACATTACCAGCTTCCCCAGGACAGACGGGGACGCACGGCCCCCAATACCGGGTTTACACCGGGTCGTTTGCCGGGGACGAGCGGGTCCATCAGTCCAGGAAATCCCCGTATTTCTCGACGTGCGCGGCGAGGTCGAGCGAGTGCTGGCGCACCAGCCGCTCGGCGAGCTCCGTGTCGCGCTTCTCGAGCGCCTCGATGATGTTCATGTGGTCGATGATCGAGCGCGCCGCGCGGTCCTTCTGCGAGATGGTCATCTTGCGGATCGCGCGCACGTGGATGAAGAGGTTGTCGATGGTCTTGCCCATGAGGTGCGAGCCCGACAGCCGGATGATCGCCTGGTGAAAGGCGATGTTCGCGTCGGAATATTCCTCGAGGTGATGGGACGGCGCTTCCGTGCGGAACTCGTCGAACATGCGCCGGAGCCCGGCGATGTCCTCGTCGGACGCGTTCACCGTGGCGAGGCGCGCCGCCATGCTCTCGAGAGCCGCCCACATCTCGATCATCTCGATGATCTGCTTCTTCGTCTTCTTGACGATGAAGATGCCGCGCCGCGGCTCGGTGCGCAGGAAGCCCTCCTGCTCGAGGAGCGTCATCGCTTCGCGAATGGGCGTGCGCGACACGCCGAGCGCCTGCGAGAGCTGCTTCTCGTCGAGACGGATCTCCTCCTGGTGCGCGTAGATGTCCGCCTCGGTGATCATCTGCTTCAGAGCGGCGTAGGCCTGGTCGCGCAGGCTCGCGCTGGTCGCGATGGGCGACAGCGGAGGAAGGACGGCTTGGGCACTCGAGTCCATGAACGGCAACGGGCCCTTCGCTAGGTTCGCGACGGGCTTCGCAATTCCTCGTTGGCAGCGCTAGATTTTTATTGACAGCCGCTGATATACCACATACGTTACGCCGAATATCAAAAGAAGCAATAAGCTTCCCCCAATTCTGGAGGAGTTCCAAAGGCGCCCGCGACTCGACGGCGCCTTCAGCACGGCTCGCGACACTCACGCCCCGCCGGCCTCGCGCCGGCCGCGCCCATCGCGCCTGCCTCATCGGAGACCCGCACATGAACGACATCGCCACCCAGCCCGCCTCCACCGCCTCGGCCCCCGCCGCGGAGGCCGCGCGCGCCGAGATCGACGGCTTCGAGCTCGTCATCGAGGCCCTCAAGCTCAACGGCATCGACACCATCTTCGGCCTGCCCGGCATTCCCATCACCGACCTCACGCGAAAGCTCCAACGGAGCGGCCTTCGCGTGATCTCGTTCCGCCACGAGCAGAACGCGGGCTACGCGGCGTCGATCGCGGGGTTCCTCACCCAGAAGCCCGGCATCTGCCTCACGGTGTCCGCGCCGGGCTTCCTCAACGGCCTCACCGCCCTCGCCCACGCCACGACCAACTGCTTCCCGATGATCCTCATCAGCGGCTCGTCGGAGCGCGAGATCGTCGACCTGCAGCAAGGCGATTACGAGGAGATGGACCAGCTCGCCATCGCGAAGCCGCTGTGCAAGGCGGCGTTCCGCGTGCTGCACGCGGAGGACATCGGCGTGGGCGTCGCGCGCGCGATCCGCGCCGCGGTCTCCGGACGCCCGGGCGGCGTATACCTCGACCTGCCGGCCAAGCTCTTCCCGCAGTCGATGGACGCCGAGGCGGGCAGGAATTCGCTCATCAAGGTGGTCGACGCGGCGCCGCGCCAGATCCCCGCGCCGGAATCCGTCCAGCGCGCCCTCGATCTCCTGAAGAGCGCGAAGAAGCCGCTCATCATCCTCGGCAAGGGCGCGGCGTACGCGCAGGCCGACGACGACATCCGCGCGCTCGTCGAGAAGACGGGCATCCCGTACTTGCCGATGTCGATGGCGAAGGGCTTGCTGCCCGACACGCACGAGCAGTCCGCCTCCGCAGCGAGATCGTTCGTGCTGCCCGAGGCCGACGTCGTGATGCTCATCGGCGCGCGCCTCAACTGGCTCCTGTCGCAGGGCAAGGGCAAGACGTGGGGCGGCGCGAGCTCGAAGGCGTGGGGCGGCCAGCGCTTCGTGCAGGTCGACATCTCGCCGCAGGAGGCCGACAGCAACGTGCGCATCGAGGCGCCGGTGGTCGGCGACATCGGTTCGTGCGTGAAGGCGCTGCTCGCGGGCATGGGCGCGTCGTGGCCCAAGGCGCCCGCGGAGTGGACGTCCGCGGTGGCCGATCGCAAGAACAAGAACGTCGCGAAGATGGCCGAGACGCTCGCCAAGAATCCTTCGCCGATGAGCTTCCAGAGCGCGCTCAACGTCGTGCGCGACATCGTGAAGGCCCATCCGGACGCGATGCTCGTCAACGAGGGCGCGAACGCGCTCGACTTCACGCGCAGCATCGTCGACATGTACAAGCCGCGCAAGCGCATCGACGTCGGCACGTGGGGAATCATGGGCATCGGCATGGGCTACAGCGTGGCCGCCGCCGTGGTCACCGGCCAGCAGGTGATCGCCGTCGAGGGCGACAGCGCGTTCGGCTTCTCCGGCATGGAGACGGAAACGATCTGCCGCTACGGCCTGCCGGTGTGCATCGTCATCATGAACAACAACGGCGTTTATCGCGGTGACGAGAAGAATCCCACCGGCGGCGCCGATCCTTCCCCGCTCGTGTTCGTCAAGGACGCGCGCTACGAGAAGATGATGGAAGCGTTCGGCGGCGTCGGCGCGCACGTGACCACGCCGGGTGAGCTCCGGCAGGCCATGGAAGAGGCCATCCGCAGCAAGCGGCCGACGCTCATCAACGCGGTCATCGACGAAGGCGGCGGCACGGAGAGCGGGCGCATCACCAATCTCAATCCTGCGGCCAAGAAGAAGTAACGACGATTTCGAAAGCGACGGGGAAGACAAAAGCCATGGGCAAGGCACTAGACGGGGTTCGCATTCTCGACTTCACGCACGTGCAGTCGGGTCCGACGTGCACGCAGCTCCTCGCGTGGTTCGGCGCGGACGTGATCAAGGTCGAGCGCGCGGGGGAGGGCGACATCACGCGCGGCCAGCTGCGCGACATTCCCGACGTGGACAGCCTCTACTTCACGATGCTGAACCACAACAAGCGCTCGATCACGGTCGACGCGAAGAAGCCCAAGGGCAAGGCCGTGCTCGAGGCGCTCGTGAAGAAGTGCGACGTGCTGGTCGAGAACTTCGCTCCGGGCGCGCTCGATCGCATGGGGCTCACGTGGGAGCACATCCAGAGCCTCAACCCGCGCATGATCGTGGCGTCGGTGAAGGGCTTCGGGCCGGGGCCGTACGAGGATTGCAAGGTGTACGAGAACGTCGCGCAGTGCGCCGGCGGCGCGGCGTCCACCACGGGCTTCGACGACGGTCCGCCGCTCGTCACGGGCGCGCAGATCGGCGACTCGGGCACGGGCCTGCACCTGGCCCTCGGCATCGTCGCGGCGCTGTACCAGCGCAACAGCACGGGCAAGGGCCAGAAGGTGCTGGCGGCGATGCAGGACGGCGTGCTGAACCTGTGCCGCGTCAAGCTTCGCGACCAGCAGCGCCTCGATCGCACGCACGTGATGGAGGAGTATCCGCAGTACCCGAACGGCCAGTTCCTCGAAGCCGTGCCGCGCGCGGGCAACGCGTCCGGCGGCGGCCAGCCGGGGTGGATCCTGAAGTGCAAGGGTTGGGAGAAGGACCCGAACGCGTACATCTACTTCATCACGCAGGCTCCGGTCTGGAAGGACATCTGCGAGGTGATCGGGCGCCCCGAGTGGCTGCAGGATCCGCGCTACGCCACGCCCAAGGCGCGCCTGCCGCACCTGTCCGAGATCTTCGGCGAGATCGAGAAGTGGACCATGACCAAGACGAAGTTCGAGGCCATGGACATCCTCAACAAGCACGACATCCCGTGCGGCCCGATCCTGTCGATGAAGGAGCTCGCGGAAGAGCCCTCGCTGCGCAAGACCGGGACGGTGGTCGAGGTCGACCATCCGAAGCGCGGCAAGTACCTGACGGTCGGCAACCCCATCAAGCTCTCGGACAGCCCCACCGACGTGACGCGATCGCCGCTCCTCGGCGAGCACACGGACGAGGTCATGGCCGAGCTCGGCTATTCGAAGGACCAGATCGCCGCACTGCGCGCCGAAGGCGCCATCTAGGAAGACCGACCCCCAGGACCCACGACATGGCCAACGACAAAGCCGCAGTAAAGAAGATCCTCGCAGCCGCGAAGGCGGAAGGGCGCACGTCGCTCACCGCGCCGGAAGGCAAGGAAGTGTGCGACGCCTACGGCATCAGCGTGCCGAAGGAAGGGCTCGCGAAGTCGGCCACCGAGGCGACCAAGCTCGCCACCAAGATGGGCTACCCGGTGGTGCTCAAGATCGTCTCGCCGCAGATCCTGCACAAGACGGAAGCGGGCGGCGTCCTCGTGGGCATGAAGAACGCGGCCGAGGTGAAGGCCGGCTTCGCCAAGATCATGGCGAACGCGAAGAAGTACGACAAGAAGGCGACGCTCCTGGGCGTGCAGGTGCAGCAGATGGTCGGCGGCGGGCAGGAGGTCATCATCGGCGCCGTCACCGACCCGTCGTTCGGCAAGCTCGTCGCGTTCGGCCTGGGCGGCGTGCTGGTCGAGGTGATGAAGGACGTGACGTTCCGGCTCGCGCCCGCGTCGAAGGACGACGCGCTGTCGATGCTCGACGGCATCCAGGCGGCCGAGATGCTGAAGGGCGTGCGCGGGTCCGATCCCGTGAATCGCACGGCACTGGCCGGCATGATCCGCGGCGTCTCGCAGCTCATCTCCGACTTCCCCGAGATCTCGGAGATGGACCTGAACCCCGTGTTCGCGAGCAAGGCGGGCGCGATAGCCGCGGACGTGCGCATCGTGATGGACTGGAACCAGGCGCCGGCGCGCTACCGTCCGAAGCACGACGACATCGTGCGCGACATGAACCGCATCATGAAGCCCGAGTCCGTCGCGGTGATCGGCGCGTCCGGCGAGACGGGCAAGATCGGCAACTCGGTCATGAAGAACCTGATCAACGGCGGCTACAAGGGGAAGATTTACCCGATCAATCCCTCCGCCGACGAGATCATGGGCATGAAGGCGTACAAGTCGGTCAAGGACGTGCCGGGCACCGTCGACGTCGCGGTGTTCGCCATCCCCGCCAAGTTCGTCGCGGCGGCGCTCGTCGAGTGCGGCGAGAAGAAGATCCCCGGCGCGGTGCTGATCCCGTCCGGGTTCGCCGAGACGGGCAACGTCGAGGGGCAGCAGGAGATCCAGGCGATCGGCCGCAAGTACGGCGTGCGCCTCATGGGTCCCAACATCTACGGCTTCTACTACACGTGGAAGAACCTCTGCGCGACGTTCTGCACGGCCTACGACGTGAAGGGTCACGCGGCGCTGTCGTCGCAGTCGGGCGGCATCGGCATGGCGATCATCGGCTTCTCGCGCTCGGCCAAGATGGGCGTCTCGGCGATCGTGGGCCTGGGCAACAAGTCGGACATCGACGAGGACGACCTCCTCACGTTCTTCGAGCAGGACGACAACACGCACATCATCGCGCAGCATTGCGAGGACTTGAAGGACGGCCGCAGCTTCGCCGAGGTCGCGAAGCGCGTGTCGAAGAAGAAGCCCATCGTGATGCTCAAGGCCGGCCGCACCAGCATGGGCGCGCGCGCCGCGAGCTCGCACACCGGCGCGCTGGCCGGCAACGACAAGATCTACGACGACGTCCTGCGCCAGGCGGGCGTGATCCGCGCCAAGGCGCTGCGCGAGATGCTCGAGTACGCGCGGGCCATCCCCAAGCTGCCCACGCCCAAGGGCGAGAACGTGGTCATCATCACGGGCGCGGGGGGCTCGGGCGTGCTGCTGTCGGACGCGTGCGTCGACAACGACCTGTCGCTCATGAAGATGCCGCCGGACCTCGACGCCGCGTTCCGCAAGTTCATCCCGCCGTTCGGCGCCGCCGGCAACCCCGTCGACATCACGGGCGGCGAGCCGCCCAAGACGTACCAGAACACGATCCGCCTGGGCCTCGAGGATCCGCGCATCCACTCGCTGATCCTCGGCTACTGGCACACGATCATCACGCCGCCGATGGTGTTCGCGAAGCTGGTCGTCGAGGTGGTGGAGGAGTTCAAGGCGAAGGGCATCACGAAGCCCATCGTCGTATCGCTTGCGGGCGATGTGCAGGTCGAGGAAGCCGCGGAATACCTGTTCGACCACGGCATCCCGGCGTACCCGTACTCGACCGAGATGCCGGTGATGGTGCTGGGCGCCAAGTACAAGTGGGCGCGGGGAGCCGGGCTCATCAAGTAAGCCCCAGAGGTTAAAGTGTCGCATCGAGCGGGCCGCCAAGAGCCCGCGAACACCACCCAAGTCTCCTAGGAGGAAGTCATGGTCCGTTCCAAGATCCGCCGTGCGCTCGTCGCCGCGGGCATTGCCGCAGTCGCATCCGTCAGCTCGTTCACCGCGTTCGCCGCTTGGGAGCCCACCAAGCCCGTCGAGTTCATCGTTCCCGCGGGCACGGGCGGCGGCGCCGACCAGATGGCGCGCTTCATCCAGGGCGTGGTCGCCAAGAACAACCTGATGAAGCAGCCGCTCATCGTCGTCAACAAGTCGGGGGGCGCGGGCGCCGAGGGCTTCCTCGACGTCAAGAACGCGAAGGGCGACGCCAACAAGATCGTCATCACGCTGTCCAACCTGTTCACGACGCCGCTCGCCACCGGCGTGCCGTTCAACTGGAAGGACTTGACGCCGGTCGCGATGCTCGCGCTCGACGAGTTCGTGCTGTGGGTCAACGCCGAGGCGCCGTACAAGACGGTGACCGAGTACATGACCGCGGTGAAGGGCGGCGAGAACGGCAAGTTCAAGATGGCGGGCACGGGCAGCAAGCAGGAAGACCAGATCATCACCGTGGCCCTCGAGAAGGCCGTCGGCAAGAAGATGACGTACGTGCCCTTCAAGGGGGGCGGCGACGTCGCGGTGCAGCTCGTCGGCAAGCACGTCGACTCCACGGTGAACAACCCCATCGAGGCGGTCGCGCACTGGCGCGCGGGCGCGGTGCGGCCGCTGTGCGTGTTCGACAGCGCCCCCATGGCCTATCCCGCCAAGGTGACGTCCACGCAGTCGTGGGCCGACATCCCCCCGTGCAAGACGCAGGGCCTCGCCGTCGAGTACCTCATGCTGCGCGGGATCTTCATGCCGCCGGGCGTGACGCAGGAGCAGGTCGACTTCTACGTCGATCTCTTCAAGAAGGTTCGCGCGACGCCTGACTGGAAGAAGTTCACGGAGGACGCGGCCTTCAAGGACACGTTCATGGTGGGCAAGGAGTACGCGGACTGGGTCGCGCAAGCGGAGAACACCCACAAGCAGCTCATGCAGGAAGCGGGCTTCATCGCCAAGTAATCGCGCGACGCGCGGCGCGCCCGACGCGGCGCGCCGCCCATGCCCGGCGCAAGAGCACCAAGGTGCGCGGCCGACGGACCGCGCAGGACGAGACGGAGACTCCCCAGCATGGCAAGCGAGAAGCAACCCCCGGAAGGCGTCGTGCAGACGCGCTGGGTCGAGGTCATCACCGCGCTCATCATCGTCGCGCTGGGTGTACTCGTGATCGTCGACAGCCACCGCGTCGGCGCGTCCTGGGGCGACGACGGCCCGCAATCGGGCTACTTCCCCAACATCATCGGCTGGATCCTCACGGCCGCCGGCCTGTGGGTCGCCGGCAGCACCCTGCGCAAGTGGCGGGGCCTCGCGTCGGACGTGTTCGTGAGCATCGCCGACTTCAAGCCCGTGATGGCGATGCTGCTGCCGACCATCGGCTACATCGTCCTCATCTGGCTGATCGGCATCTACGTCGCGTCCGCCATCTACATCGCGGGCTTCATGATCTTCCAGGGCAAGTACTCCTGGCTGCCCACGCTGTGCGTCAGCCTCGGCGTGCCGGTGGCGCTGTTCGTCCTGTTCGAAATCTGGTTCCTGGTGCCGCTGCCGAAGGGACCCATCGAGCACATGCTCGGCTTCTAGGCCCCGACAAGCCTCTCTTAGGTACCGCGAATGATCCTCGACGACATCGGCAACCTGATGGCGGGCTTCGCCGTCGCCCTCACCTGGAAGAACCTCCTCTTCATGCTGGTGGGCATCCTGCTGGGGGTGCTGATCGGCGTGCTGCCCGGCCTGGGCGGCGCCAACGGCGTGGCGATCCTCCTGCCGCTCACGTTCTCGATGCCGCCCACGTCGGCGATCATCATGCTGTCGTGCATCTACTGGGGCGCGTTGTTCGGCGGCGCCATCACGTCGATCCTATTCAACATACCGGGCGAGCCATGGTCCGTGGCGACCACGTTCGACGGCTATCCGATGGCGCAGAAGGGGCGCGCGGGCGAGGCGCTCACCGCGGCGTTCACCTCCTCGTTCGTGGGCGCGCTCTTCGCGATCCTGCTCATCACGTTCCTGGCGCCCATCGTCGCCAAGTTCGCGCTCAAGTTCGGCCCGCCCGAGTACTTCGCTATCCAGCTCCTCACGTTCTGCAGCTTCGTCGGCATGGGCCGCGAGCCGCCGGTGAAGACCATCGTGTCGATGATGCTGGGCTTCGCGCTCGCCGCGGTGGGCATCGACACCGTGACGGGCACGCTGCGCATGACCTACGGCATGCCGGCGCTGCTGCAGGGCTTCGACTTCCTGATCGCGGTCATCGGCCTCTTCGGCTTGGGCGAGATCCTCCTCACCATGGAGGAAGGCCTCTCGTTCAAGGGCAAGAGCGGGCGCATCGACCCCGCGATCGTGCTCAAGACGTGGAAGGAGCTTCCGCGCTACTGGGCCACGTCGCTTCGCGCGTGCCTCGTCGGCTGCTGGATGGGCATCACGCCCGGCGGCGCCACGCCCGCGTCGTTCATGAGCTACGGCATGGCGCGCCGCTTCTCGAAGAACAAGGAGCGGTTCGGTGACGGCGAGATCGAGGGCGTGGTCGCGCCGGAAACCGCGGCGCACGCGGCCGGCACGAGCGCGCTGTTGCCCATGCTGACGCTCGGCATCCCGGGCTCGCCTACGGCCGCGGTGCTGCTGGGCGGCCTCCTCATCTGGGGCCTGCAGCCCGGCCCGCTCCTCTTCGTCGAGAAGAAGGAATTCGTGTGGGGCCTCATCGCCTCGATGTACCTCGGCAACATCGTGGGCCTCGTCATCGTGCTGACCACGGTGCCGTGGTGGGCGGCGATCCTGCGCATCCCGTTCGCGATCATCGCGCCCGTCATCGTGGTGATCTGCGCCATCGGCGCGTACACGGTCCACAACAACATGTTCGACGTCGTGATGATGATGGTCTTCGGCGTCGTGGGGTACGTGTTCAAGAAGCTCAAGTACCCGCTCGCGCCGCTGGTGCTCGCGCTCGTGCTGGGCGACATGGCCGAGACCGCGTTCCGGCAGTCGATGCTCCTGTCGGCGGGCAGCGTGGCGATCTTCTGGTCGAACCCGCTCGTCGGCTCCATCGTGACGCTGGCGCTCGTGATCCTGTGCTGGCCGCTCATCGGCAAGGTGCTGGAAAGGGCGCGCGGCCGCGAGGCGCGCGCGACGTAGCGGCCGCGTCCGCGGCGAAGGCGCGAGAGGTCGCCGGCGAGCATCGCCTGGCGGCTGCGCCACGCCTTTTTCCCGCGCCCGCTTTCCACGCCGACCGGACGTTGACACGACCTGCGCGTGGTGGTTACCTTGCCCGCCTGACCCCGCGAACACCCGAGAACGCCGAGGAGGAACCCCATGCAGCAGTCGCGTCGCAGGATCGCCTTCGCCCTTGCCGTCGTGGCCGCCGCCGTCGCCGCTCCCGCGTGGGCGCAGGACAAGTGGCCGAGCAAGCCCATCACGTACATCGTGCCGTTCCCGCCCGGCGGCACCACGGACATCCTCGCGCGGCTTATCGGCGCCAAGCTCGGCACGGCGCTCGGCACCACGATCGTCATCGAGAACAAGCCGGGCGCGGGCGGCAACATCGGTTCCGAGATCGCGTCGCGCGCGGCCCCGGACGGCTACACGATCCTCGGCGGCACGATCAGCTCGCACGCGATCAACGCGAGCCTCTATCCGAAGCTGCCCTACGATCCCGTCAAGTCGTTCGCGCCCATCACGCTGATCGGCTCCAATCCGAACGTGCTGATCGTAGGCGCGGGCAGCCCGTACAAGTCGGTGCAGGACATCATCGCGGCGTCGAAGGCCAAGCCCGGGTCGCTGTCGTTCGCGAGCGCGGGCAACGGCACGTCCCAGCACATGGCGGCCGAGCTCTTCAAGAGCATGGCCGGCATCGACATGGTCCACATTCCCTACAAGGGCAGCGGCCCCGCGATCCAGGACGTGATCGGCGGGCAGGTGCCGCTCATGTTCGACACCACGGTGGTCGCGCAGCCGCAGATCGACGGCGGCAAGGTGCGCGCGCTCGCGGTCACGTCCGCGAAGCGCTCGCCGGCGTTGCCCAACGTGCCATCGATGGCCGAGGCCGGCGTGCCGGGGTACGAGGTGATCTCGTGGCAGGCGATCTTCGCGCCGGCCGGCACGCCGCAGCCGATCGTCGACCGACTCTATGCCGAGATCGCGAAGATCCTGAAAGACCCCGAGATCACGGCGAAGATGGCCACGTTCGGCATGGAACCCTCGGGCATGCCGCCCGCGCAGTTCGCGCAGTTCCAGAAGGCCGAGATCGACAAGTGGGCGAAGGTCGTCAAGGGCGCGAACCTCAAGGTCGAGTGACGCGCGAGGCCGGCTCGCGCGCCGGGCGCGCAGGCTGGAGGGAAGCTCTGCCTCCCCGCAGGCGCCCTTTTGCGGCCGATCCCTAGAGCGGGGCCGCGAGCTTCTCGCGCAGCGCCGCCTTCTGCACCTTGCCCATCGCGTTGCGCGGAAGGGCGTCCTCGAACACCACGCGCTTCGGCACCTTGAAGTGCGCGATCTCGCCGCGCAGCGCGGCGATCACCCCGGCTTCCGTCAGCGTGCAGCCGGGCTTGCGGACGATGACCGCGGCGACGGCCTCGCCGAAGTCGGGGTCGGGCATGCCGACCACCGCGGACTCGACCACGCCGTCCATGAGATCGATGCGCTCCTCGATCTCCTTCGGATAGATGTTGAGCCCGCCGCTGATGATGAGGTCCTTCGCGCGGCCCACGAGCTGCAGGTAGCCCTTCGCGGGGCCGTCCGCGACCCACTGTCCCATGTCGCCCGTGCGGAAGTAGCCGTCCTCCGTGAATTCCTCGCGCGTCTTCTCGGGCATCTGCCAGTACCCGGCGAAGACGTTCGGCCCGCGCACCTGCACGCCGCCGATCGCGGAGGGGCCGCACGTGCCGCCCTTGTCGTCGACGATGCGCACCTCGATGCCCGGCAGCGGCCGGCCGACGGTGCCGCCGGCGCGCGCGCCCTGGAGGGGGTTCGAGGTGATCATGCCGGCCTCCGTCATGCCGTAGCGCTCGAGGATGGCATGCCCCGTCCGCTCGCTGAACGCGTCGAAGGTCTCGGCGAGGAGCGGCGCGGAGCCGGAGACGAAGAGGCGGATCGTGCGGCAGGCCTCGCGCGTGAACGCGGGCTCGGACAAAAGGCGCGTGTAGAACGTGGGCACGCCCATCAGGACGGTCGCGTGCGACAGGAGCGAGCACACCTCGCGCGCGTCGAACTTCGGGAGCCACAGCATGCGCGCGCCCGCCAGGAGCGCGCAGTGCGTCGCCACGAAGAGGCCGTGCACGTGGTAGATCGGCAGCGCGTGGAGGAGCATGTCGCCGCGCGTGAAGGCCCATGCGTCGACGAGCGACAGCGCGTTCGACG
The DNA here is from genome assembly GCA_044225355.1 of Casimicrobiaceae bacterium. Classification (GTDB taxonomy): domain Bacteria; phylum Pseudomonadota; class Gammaproteobacteria; order Burkholderiales; family Casimicrobiaceae; genus VBCG01. The sequence continues at coordinate 20,317 of JBGAIS010000039.1, forward strand.
CGAGGTTGCGATGCGTGATCATCGCGCCCTTGGAGCGGCCCGTCGTGCCCGACGTGTACAGGATGGCCGCGAGGTCGTCGGGGCCCCGCGCCACCGTGTCGAACGCCTCCTCGCGTTCCTGCGCGCGCGCGACGAGCTCCTCCATCGTCAGCACCGTGGCGCCGGTGTGCATCGCCGCGACGATGCCCAGGTGCTCCGCGTTGCACAGGATCACCGCCGGCTTCGCGTCGCCGAAGAAGTACGAGAGCTCCGCCTTCTGGTAGCCCGTGTTGAGCGGCAGGTACACGAGCCCGGCGCGCAGGCACGCGAGGTACGCCGCGAGCACGTGCCAGTGCTTGTCGACCTGCGCCGCCACGCGGTCGCCCGGCTTGCAGCCGGCGGCGACGAGCGCGTGCGCGATCTGCGCCGACAGGCGGGCCAGGTCGTCGTAGTGGACGACGGGTCCGTGAGGCGCGACGAGGAACGGCTGCTCGGCGCCCTCGGGGAAGTGGCGCTCGAATAGCGAGTAGAGGTTGGCGTTCATCCCTTGATCGCGCCCGGTCGAGCCGGGCGTTCGCGCTTCTTGAAGGCGGGGCGATTATTCCACAGACCGCGCGCGGACGCTCCGGCGGGCGGCCAGGAGGCGGCCCACCTGCTCCGCGCGTGCGGCGAGGAGCCGCGCCGCGTCCGCGATGCATGCGTCGAGCGTGGCGGGTCCGGCGGGGAGGGCGAAGCAGCCCGCGAAGTGCGGGCCGAGATCGGGGAGCGCGGCCTCGTCCAGCGCGCCCGACAGGAGCGTCGCGGGCACGCCGTGCGCCTTCGCGCGCTGGGCCACGACGAACGGCGCCTTGGAAAGAAGCGTCTGGCGATCGCTGCGGCCCTCCCCCGTGATCGCCCAGTCGGCGCCGTCGAGCGCCGCGTCGAGGCCGATCAACTCCGCGACCACCTCCGCGCCGGAGCGCACCGTCGCGCCCAGGAGCTGGAACGCGAAGCCCAGGCCGCCCGCGGCGCCCGACCCGGGGCGCGACGCGACGCTGCGCGAGAACGCGCGCTCGGCGAGATCGCCGAAGCGCGCGAGCACCGCGTCGTAGCGATCGATGTCCGCCGCGGCCACGCCCTTTTGCGGCCCGAAGATCGCCGTGGCGCCGAGGGCGCCGGTGAGCGGGTTGTTGACGTCCGACATGACCGCGATGTCGCAGGTCGCGAGGCGCGCGTCGACCGCGCCGGCGTCCACGCTCGCGAGCTTCGCGAGGCCCTCGGGCGTGGGCTCGACGTCGCGGCCGGCGGCATCGACGAGCCGCGCGCCCAGCGCGAGCGCAAGGCCGCTGCCGCCGTCGTTCGTGCTGCTCCCGCCCAGGCCGACCATGAAGCGGCGCACGCCCTGGTCGAGCAGCAGACGCACGAGCTCGCCCAGCCCGCGCGTCGAGCGGTGCCCCACCGGCGCGCGCGTGCCCGGGGCGTCGGTCAGGCCCACGACCTGCGCGACCTCGATGACCGCGGTCAAGCCCGCGGGCTGCTCGATGAGTCCGTACGCCGCATCGAGCGGATCGCCGCTCGCGCCGCTCACGCGGGCGCGGTGGCGCAAGCCCGACGCGCCCACGGCGGCAAGGACGGCGTCGAGCGTGCCTTCGCCGCCGTCGGCCATCGGCCGCGCCACGACGTCGGCATCGGGGATGCCGCGCGCGAGCCCGCTCGCGAGCGCGTCGCAGACGGCCTCCGCCGTGAGCGAGCCCTTGAACGAGTCGGGAGCGAGGACGATGCGCATGGGACGGGGCCTTTTTCAGTCGCGGTCGCTCGTCGTCGCCGCGCGTGGCGCGCGCGCGCGGCGCTATCGGCCACCGCCTGCCACGCGGGGTCGGACGGGACTGCCTCGATGAGGATCGCGCGCGCGCCCTGTGCATCGAGCGCCCGCAGGTTGGCGTAGAGGTCGTGCGCGAAGCGCACGGGATCGTCGGGCGCCTCGATCCATCGCGCGCGGTCGACGGCGGCGGGCGCGCCAGCGTTCGCGAGAGCACCGCGTCGCGCGCGCCGGCGCGGGCGAGCGCGTTGCGATCGACGAGCGCGGACGGCGTGCGGGGCGCGTAGTGCGATGCAAGCGTGCCCGATGCGCGCGGCGCGTCCGCGCCGGGCTGGCGCGGCTCGCGCCCGAGCACGCGGGCGAGATCGTCCACCGCGATGCCGCCGGGACGCAGCAGCGAGGGCTCGCCGCCGGTGAACGCGACGATGGTGCTCTCGATGCCGACGTCGCACGCGCCGCCGTCGAGGACCATCGCGACGTCGTCGCCCAGGTCGTCCGACACGTGCCGCGCCGTGGTGGGCGAGATGCGGCCGAAGCGATTGGCCGACGGCGCCGCGATGCCGCCGCCGAACGCGCGCAGCAGGGCCTGCGCGACGGGATGCGAGGGCACGCGCAGGCCGACGCTGTCCTGGCCGCCGGTGACGACGTCGTGCACGCCCGGGGCGCGCGGAAGGATGATGGTCAGCGGGCCTGGCCAGAAGGCCTGCGCGAGCCGCCGGGCGCCCGGGGGAAACTCGCGCGCCCATTCGCCGAGGGCGCTCGTATCGGCCAGGTGCACGATCACGGGGTGGTCGGCGGGACGGCCCTTGGCCGCGAAGATGCGACGCACGGCGACCGGATTGGCGGCGTCGCCGCCCAGGCCGTACACCGTCTCGGTCGGGAACGCGACGAGCGCGCCGGCGCGCAGCCGCGCGGCGGCGCGCCCGAGGGCTTCGGGCGTGGGGGCGTCGAGCGTCATGGACGGCAGGCCCGGCCGCCCGAACTGCTAGAATCGCGGTTTTTTGGGCGCGGTCGCCGTCGGCTGCGCACGCCAGCGCGAGAAGGGTTTATGAGCAATTTCCTGTTCACGTCGGAGTCGGTGTCGGAAGGTCATCCGGACAAGATCGCGGACCAGATCTCCGATGGGGTGCTCGACGCGATTCTAGAGCAAGACCCCACGGGCCGGGTCGCGGCCGAGACGCTCGTGTCGACCGGCCTCGTCGTCATGGCGGGCGAGATCACGACGAGCGCGAAAGTCGACTACGGCCGCGTCGCGCGCGACACCATTCGCCGCATCGGCTACAACGATCCCGCGCTGCGCTTCGACGCCGATGCGTGCGCCGTCATGGTCTGCTACGGGCAGCAGTCGCCCGACATCAAGCGCGGCGTCGACCAGGCGTCCGACGATTACCTCAACCAGGGCGCGGGCGACCAGGGCCTCATGTTCGGCTACGCGTGCGACGAGACGCCCGCGCTGATGCCGTTCCCCATCTACTACGCGCATCGCCTCGTGCAGCGCCAGAGCGAGGTGCGCCGCGACGGCCGCCTGCCGTTCCTGCGCCCCGACGCGAAGTCGCAGGTCACCGTGAAGTACGTCGACGGCAAGCCCGTCGCCGTCGACACGGTGGTGCTGTCGACGCAGCATCATCCGTCGATGAACGAGAAGCAGAAGGAGCTCGCGGAGGCGGTGATCGAGGAGATCGTGAAGCCCGTCATGCCCGCGAACATGCTCGAGGGCGCGCGCTTCCTCGTCAACCCGACCGGCCGCTTCGAGATCGGCGGTCCCCACGGCGACGCCGGCGTGACCGGGCGCAAGATCGTCGTTGACACCTATGGCGGCGCCGCGCCGCACGGCGGCGGCGCGTTCTCGGGCA
>JBGAIS010000291.1:0-2942 GCA_044225355.1 Casimicrobiaceae bacterium
CGGCGCGCTGGACGCGTGGCGCAACGTGTACCGACTGGAGATGGCGCCGGACGCGCCGCGCGTCGCCGTGGCGAGCAACTATCCGGTGGTCCTGTCGCAATCCGGCCGGATGAGCGAGGCCCTGGAAGCCTTCGGCGAGCTCCTCGCCGTCCGGCCCGACCCCACCGCGCATTACACGTACGGAATGATGCTCCTCAAGTCCGGCAACTTCGAGGCGGGCTGGCGTCATCACGAGTTCCGATGGATGACGCGCACCTTCCTCCCGCTGCGCGCCCGTTTTCCGTGGCCGCACTGGTCCGGACAAGGCCTCGACGGCAGGAAGATCGTGCTCGTGTCGGAGCAGGGCTTCGGTGACACGCTCCAGTTCATCCGCTACGCGAAGGTCCTGGGCGACCTGGGGGCGCGCGTCACGGTGCTCGCGAGACGCGAGCTCGTCGATCTCGTGCGCACCGCGCCGGGTGTTGAGGCGGTGCTCGACATGGGCGACCCGATCCCGCCGCAGGATTACTTCGCGTACCTCATGAGCCTGCCTCGCTTCCTCGATACTCGCCTCGACACGATTCCCTGCGATATCCCGTACCTCGCCGCGCCCACCGGCCTCACGCGGCAATGGCGCGCGGAAATGGGCACGAGCGCGCGCAAGGTCGCCATCGTGTGGTCCGGCGATCCTCGCCACGCGCTCGACCGCGACCGCTCGCTCGCGCTTGCCGACATGCGCGCGCTGGCGACCCTGCCGGACGTGAAGCTGTACTCGCTCAACAAATCGCCGCGCTCGCCCGCCGATGATGCGTTGCTCCGCGAGCTGGGGATCGAGGATCTCGGTACGCGGACCGCCGATTTCTCGCAGACCGCCGCGATCCTCGAGGCGATGGACCTCGTCGTGTCGGTGGATACCGCGGTGGCGCATCTCGCGGGCGCTCTCGGCCGCCCGACGTGGCTCCTCGTGTCCGCGCATACCGACTATCGCTGGTTCGAGGCGCGCGAGGACAGCCCGTGGTATCCGTCGATGCGCATCCTGCGAAGGCGAAGCGGCGAGTCCGCCGCGGGCTTCATCGAGCGCGTCGCGGCCGACTTGCGCGAGCCGGATGCGATCCAACGCGTGCGTCCGCCGGCACCGTGGGCGCCCACGCCGGTCAGCGTGCCGTCCGCGCTCGCGGACATCGCGATCGTGAGCGACGGCCAGCTCCAGTACTTTCCGGACGAGGGAGCGGAAGCCCTCTCGCTCGCGCGCTACGGCGAGTGGAAGCGCCGCCAAGCGGATCTCGCGCTTCGGCTCGTCTCGCCGGACTCGTACGTCCTCGACGTGTATCCCCGGATCGGCGCGCATTCGGTGCGCATGGCTGCTGCCCTCGATGCCCGCGGGCACTTCATGGCGTTCGAGCCCCGGAAGCTCGAGCGCCAGGTCCTTCGCAACAACCTGGCCGTGCGGGGCATCGTCGACGTCACGCTGCTCGACGACGACGGCACCGGCGTCCCCGACATCGACGGCTGGCGACTCGGCAGGCTCGACGTGATGAAGATCGGCGCCTGCGCCGATCCGGGCGCCGTCCTCCGCTCGGCCCAGGAGACGCTTTGGCGGCTGCGCCCGCGGATCGTGATGGAGGCCGATCGAAGCGGGGGAGGGGAATCGGTCCTCGAGGCGACGGGCTATCGCCTTCATCGATTCGAGTTCCCTCTTTTCGAAGCGTGCAACATCGCCGGAGACCGCGACGACGCGTTCCCGGGCGAGCGGTACGCTACCGTGGTGGCCATCCCCGAGGAGTCGCCTTGGGAGCTCCCGGAGCAATGACGTCCCGATCGGTTGGAATCGCCCCTTTTTGAACCCGGAGGGTCTGTTGTAGAGTCTCGGACCGTCCCAGCAAGGAAAGCCGTCACATGCCCGAAGCCGTTTCCCTGGATGTCGCAAGCCTCTCCCATCCCGGGATGGTGCGCGCGCACAACGAGGACTCGGTGTTCGTCGACGGCGACGTCGGGATCGCCGTCCTCGCCGACGGCATGGGCGGCTACAACGCGGGCGAGGTCGCGAGCGGCATCGCGGTCAACGTCGTGTCCAACGGCATGATGCCGGAGCTGCGATCGGGCCGGGAGCTATCGAAGATCGACATCCAGAGCGGCCTGACCCACGGCGCGCTGCTCCTCCAGCAGCAGATCGCGTCGGCCAACAAGGGCATCTACGAAGCGGCGCAGGCGCGGCCGGAGTGCGCGGGAATGGGCACCACCATCGTGGCCGCGCTCTTCTGCGGCAATCGCGTGTCGATCGGCCACATCGGCGATTCGCGCTGCTATCGCCTGCGCGGCGAGAAGCTCGAGCAGCTCACGCGCGACCACTCGCTCCTCCAGGAGCAGATCGACAGCGGGGTGCTCACGCCGGAGCAGGCGCGCTTCTCGCTCAACAAGAACCTCGTCACGCGCGCGCTGGGCATCGAGGCGATCGTGCCCACCGACATCGCGGAATACCGCATCGAAGCGAACGACATCTATCTCCTGTGCTCCGACGGCCTCACCGACATGGTCGACGGCGAGGTCATCCACTCGGTGGTCGACGAGAAGCGCAGCGACTTGGCGCTCGCGGCAGGCGAGCTCGTCGACATCGCGAACCAGAACGGCGGGCGCGACAACATCTCCGTCATCCTCGTACGCGTCCCGCCCGAGTTCCTGCCCACGAGCGGCTGGGCGCAGCGCTGGCTCGCGAAGAAGAAGTCTTGACGCCCATGGGCAAGCTCGTCATCTTCCTGGCCGACGGCACCACGCTCGACGTGCCGCTCACGAAGGAGCGGATCACGATCGGGCGCCGCGCCGACAACGACGTATGCCTCCCGTACCCGGCGGTGTCGGGCGAGCACGCGCAGGTCGTCACGATCCTCGCCGACTCGTTCCTCGAGGATCTCGGCAGCACCAACGGCACCATCGTCAACGGCAAGCCGGTGGCGAAGCACTTCCTC
>JBGAIS010000292.1:0-2901 GCA_044225355.1 Casimicrobiaceae bacterium
CGTTCGGGGTCTGGCCCGGCGGCACGTACGCGGGCGCGGGATTGCCCACGGGCCCCAAGGTCTTCACGAAGCGGTAGAACGCGCGCAGGTCGGCCTCGTGCATCTCGCGCAGCGAGAACCATGGCATCGGCGGACGCGCCTTCAGCGTTCGCGCGGCTTTCACCCACTCGTCCTCGCTCAGCTTCGCGACGTAGATGCGAAGGTTGGGCGCGTACGTCGTGCCCCAGTCGCCGCGCCAGCCGAAGCCGTCGCCCATGAGCCACTCCTTCTCCGGCACCTCGCCGCTGCGCATGAGATAGCCCGCGGTGTGGCAGTCGTTGCATCCCGCGATCTTGGCGATGTAGCGCCCGCGCTCGATGCTCTGCTTGTCCGTCGCGCCCGCGGCGGATACGTCGGACATCGCGAGGGCCAGCGCCGCGAAGCACGCGGCGTACACGATATTGCGAAGCCTGGACATGATGACGACCTCCCCTTGTAGTCGATTGTCGATGCGAAGCGACCTTACGCGGCGCGCGCGTAGCGACCGTCCGCGTGCGAGCCGGTCCTGGCGAGCCCCGCGAGGGCGGGATGCACGTCGCGCGCGAGCATGCGCCCGAGCTCGAAGTCCGCGTCACGCGAGGGCCTGCGGGCATGAGCGAACCACGCCGCGAGCGGCGCGTCCTGCGCGTCGGCGTAGGCCGCGTAGGCCGCGCGCGTGATGGCGAGCTGGATCAGCACGGCCTCGAACGGCTTGAGCCTCACGCCCGGCGCGCCGAGCTCGTCGACGGCGCGCGTGATGCCGGCCAGCGCGCGTGTCGCTTCCGCCAGCGTGCCGAGGCGATGCAGGCCGTCGGTATCGGTCTCGGCCATCACCGCGACGAGCGCGTAATTCGCGAACGCGTCCTTGAGCCACGGCTGCGGGAATCGCGCCCGCGACTGGTCGACGACGACCCGCGCGAGCTCGTGCGCGACGAGCGACTCCGAAAGTCGCGTGAGGTCCGGCGCGTCCGGATTGGCCGGATGCGTGCCGTGCGCCCTCACGAGCGTCCGAAGCGCTGCCACCGGCAGGCGCCGCGCGAGCTCGCCCGCGATCTCGGCCCACGCGTCGGCCGGCTCGCTGCCGACGACCAGGTGCGCGTCCGCGGTCATGTGCGCGATGCCGTAAGCGCTCACTTCCGCGTAGCGGCCCCAGTCCTCGCGAGACAGCACGAGGAGCCGGAACCTCGGCGTGAATCCGAGCACGCGCCGCAGGTATCCGTAGGCGTGCTCGGTGTGGCGCGCGATGCGCCCGGCGGCGACCGTCGCCTCGCGGCTCGCGGCCACCGTGAACGGGAACCACGGCAAGGGCTCGAGGCCGCTGCGCGGCCACGCGAAGGGCGTGTCGAGCGCGCGCACCAGCGCGGGCTCGGGCGTTCCGAAGAGATCTTGCGCGTCCATGCTCGCTCCCGGCTCAATGGCCGCGCGCGGACGGCGCGGGCGCTGCGGCGCTGTACGTGGTGGCATGCCCCGTCGCGTGCGAAGCGAGCGACGGCGCGATCTTGACGAATCCGCCGATGATGACGAGCAATGCGACGACGCGGGCTGCGACGAGGAGGAATCGAAGGTTCTGCATGATGCGCTTTCCGGTCCCGAATGGCGCCACGGGACGTCCCGGGGCATGGAGCGCATCATCGACGCCGCCGGCTGGCGGATGGCTGACAGATGCCGAAAATGGGCATCGCCGCCGGCCGGACGCCTTGCTCAATCCATTGAATCTAAAGCGTTTGCCGAACCGCCTCGGTCTCCGGCGAGGGCGCCCGCCCGAGCACGATGGACAGGAGCTCCCGGCAGCGGCGGTAGGCCGTCAGCGCGCCTGACGGATTGCCTTCCTCGCGCAGGCAGACCATGAGACGCCGGTAGAGCGCCTCCGCCAGGTTGTCGATCTCGAGCGTACGCTCGTAGATGGCGCGGGCGGCCGACCACTCGCCGCTGCGCTCGAGCCGATCGCCCTCGGCGAGCACCGCCCGCACGAGGCGGCTCCGGTGGCGATCCCGCGCCGGGAGCGTCCACGGCAGCGGGGCGTCGAGGGCCAGGAAGTGGCCGCGATAGAGCTCCAGCGCCGCGGGCACGTCGCCCGCCTCGACCGCGCCTTCGAACGCCCAGACGTCGAGCCATACGGCGTCCGGGTTGAGCGAGAGCTTGCCGTCGGCGAGCTGCAGCACGCCGTCGATGTCGAGCAGCTTGCGCAGCCGATAGAGATTGCTGTCGAAGGAGGTCTTGGCGTCGTCGCCCTCGGCGTCGGGCCAGACGAGTCCCGTGAGCATGGTCGCGTCGACGCCGCGCCCGCCGTGCGTGATGAGGGCCTTGAGGAGCTCGAGCGGCTTCTTCTGCGCCTTCCCCTTCGACACCAGGGCCTCGCCGTTGCGTGCGATGGAGAACTCGCCGAAGGTGCGCAGCGCGAGCGGCCACGGCCAGTTCGAGACCTCGGGCCCGGGCGGCGGCAGCTTTCGCTTGCGGATGAGCGTTCGCGCGTAGTCGGTCTCGACGTCGCTCGCGAGCGCGAGCGCGAGGAGCGGCGAGAGCACGCTCGAGGGCAGGCGCAGGAACCCGAAGTAGCCAGATTCGCGGCACTGGGCGAGGAGGTCGCGCAGGAGCGGCAGCGCCTCGTCGTCGCGCCCCTTCTCGTGGAGCTCGTACGCCGAGAGCAGGCGGCGATGGAAGTCGAAGTAGCGCCGGTCGCTTCCCGTGGCGAGCGCGACCGCCTCGTCGTAGAGCGCGAGCGCGCGGTCGATGTCGTGGAGATGCACGTGGCACAGCGCCTGGCGCACGAGGAAGTGCGGGATCTGCATCGCGGGCAGCCCGCTCGCGCGACCGACGCTGACGGCCTCGCCCGCGGACGCGGCGGCGTCGCGCACGCGTCCCTGCAGCATCAACACGCCCGCC
>JBGAIS010000293.1:0-2870 GCA_044225355.1 Casimicrobiaceae bacterium
GACGGCGCGCGCTTCTGCCAGTACCACGCGCCGCCCGCGAGGCCGGCCACGAGCACGAGCGCGATCCACGGCAGCGGACGGCGCCACCACGGGGGGCCCGAGAGATCGATCATGTCGATGTCGGCGCTCGCGCGCGCGGGGTCCGCCGCGACGGGCGCTTCGGTGAGGGGAAGGTCGACGGGCTTGTTCATAGGGGTGGCGTGGCCGCGGGCACGGAAGCCGCGACGGAAGGAGAAGAGGTGCCCGCGAGGCTCGCATCGGGCTGCCAGCCGCCGCCCAGGGCCTTGTACAGGCGCACATGGGCGAGCGCGAGCTCGGCCTCGCCGTTGGCGACGCTGTCCTGCACGGACAGGAGCGACACCTGCGTCTGCAGCACGGCGGTGAAGTCGATGAGGCCGCTGTTGTAGCGATAGCGTGCGAGGAGCGAGGCGTTCTTCGCGGCGTCGGCCGCACGGCGCAGCGTGGCGAGGCGCTCGCGCGCGTTGCGAAGCGCGACGAGGGAGTCCTCGACCTCCTTCAGCGCCGCGAGCACCGTGGCCTCGTACGCGATGCGCGCCTGGTCGAGGGCCGCGTCCTGCACGCGCACCTGCGCTTCGAGCGCGCCGGCGTTGAAGATGGGCACCGACACGCCGCCCAGGATCGACGCCGCGAGCGCGGTGCCGCCGGTCAGCCCCGCCAGCGTCAGCGACGACACTCCGATCGACCCCGCGAGGTTGAACGAGGGATAGCGCGCGGCGTCGGCCGCGGTCACGCGCGAGGCCGCGGCGACGACCTGCGCCTCGGCGGCGTGCACGTCGGGTCGCTGGCGCAGCGTCTGCGCGGGGAAGGCGTACGCGAGGCCCTCGTCGGCCACCGGGACCGCGGACGTGCCTTGCAGCATCGCGCTCTTCGCCTCCGGCGTGGTGCCCGCGAGGATCGCGAGGCCGCTCGCGGCTTGGGCGATGCTCGACTGCAGCGCCGGGATCTGCGCGCGCGTCGTCTCGGTCGAGGTGCGCGCCTGCTCGACGTCGAGCGACGTCACGAGGCCCGCCTGCGCGCGCCACTCGGTGATCTGCAACGTCTCTTCCTGGCTCGCGAGGTTGTCGCGCGCGATGGCGAGCCGCAGCGTGAGCGCGGTCCAGGTGATGTACTGCGACGCGACCTCGCCCGCGACCGACACCTGCAGGCTCGACAGCGAGAGCGCGGTCGCGCGCGTGGTCGCGTCGGCGGCGGCCACGCCGGCCGCGGTGCCGCCGAAGATGTCGGGCTCCCAGTTGGCGTCGATGCCGAGGCCATAGTTGGTGGCGGCATCGCTGCCGCGCGTCTTGCTGCGCGACGCCGAGCCGCTCGCCCCGACGCTGGGGTACAGGCCCGCCGCGGCGATGATGCCCTGCTCGCGCGCGGCGCGCAGCGACGCCTGGGCGGTGCGCACGTCGGTGTTCCTCGCGAGCGCGAGCGTCACGAGCCTCGAGAGCTGCGGATCGCCGAAGCGCTGCCACCACGCGGCGAGCGACGTGGGGTCCGCCGACGCGACGCCCTGGTCCCACGCCGCGGGCAGGGGCACCGAGGTCGCGACGTCGGTGGCGGGGTGGACGAGGACCGACGAGCAGCCTGCGAGCGTGGCCAGCGCCAGGGCGAGCGCAACCCGCGAAAGCAGGCGTTGCGCCAGGCGGCGGGGAGGGGTCGAGGCAGTCGGTCGCAGCGTCATGGGCGGTTCAAGGGGAGGCTTGGGAGGCGCTCCTGGTCGGGACATCGGGGTGGCGGCCCGGCATTTTCAATGGTTTACATGGGCTTTGACGCGCTGCGGAAGAAAGGTTTCTGTAACGATCCGTAAGCACCGTAACAAATGCGCCGGATCGCCCGGAGGCTTGCAGGCGCCCGAACCCGGCCCCATCTTGCCGAAACGGCCGGAATCGGACATAATTTCGAGTTCAGCCGCTTTGCCATAAGTACTTTGCATGAGTACTTTTGCATGTGTAGCTTCGAGGCCACCGTCCGGTGGCACCTGGGCAGCGCGCCTGGGGCTTTGAGGATGCGGAAGGTGCGCATCCGCCATTGCGCCCACGGGCCAGCGGGCCGACAACGACGAGAGGACGCCATGAAGGACGCCATTCACCCGAAGTACGCCGAAGTGCAGGTCACCTGCAGCTGCGGCAGCCAGTTCACCACGCGCTCCACCACCGCGAACAAGCAGCTCCACATCGAAGTCTGCGCGCAGTGCCACCCGTTCTACACGGGCAAGCAGAAGGTGATGGACACCGCCGGCCGCATCGACAAGTTCCGCCAGCGCTACGGCAAGTCGGGCGCCACCGCCAAGTCCGCGTAACGAGACGCCAACGAGACCCGCGTGCCGCTCGCGCGGCTGGCGGGAAGAGCTTCGCAGAGGCAGCTTCGGCTGCCTCTTTTGCTTGGCGGTGTAGCATGCGGCCAGCCATGAAAGCGCCGCGCCCCTCCATCCCCGAAACGGTCGATCCCGACGTCGTCAGCCCCTCCGCCCCGTACCGCGCGATGAAGCAGCTGGGCCTCGTGCTGCTGTGCGCGGCGTGGGTGGCGCTGGGCATCGCGGGCCACGATCCGTGGAAGACCGAGGACGCGACGTCCATCGGCGTGGCGGTGGAGATGGCCGCCCGCCACGACTTCGTCGTGCCGACGCTCGGAGGCGAGCCCTACGTGCCGCGCCCGCCGCTCGCGTACATCGGCGGCGCCGTCGCGCTCGACCTCTTCTCGCCGCCCCTCACGAAGCACAACGCCGCGCGGCTCGTGGTCGGGCTCGCCCTCGCCCTGATCCTCGTCGTCACGGCGTTCGCGAGCCGTGAGCTCAACGGCCGCGCGTTCCGGTGGGTTCCGCTCCTGATCCTCGTCGGCAGCGTCGGGTTCTGGGATCGCGCCCA
>JBGAIS010000040.1:0-23729 GCA_044225355.1 Casimicrobiaceae bacterium
GGTCGAGGTCGTGCTGCCGAATCACGACGGCACGCTGCTCCCGGGTGCGTACGTGCAGGTCGCGCTGCCGTTGCCCGCCACCCAGTCGCTCACGCTGCCGACCAACGCGCTCATGATTCGCGCCGACGGCATCCGCGTCGCCATCGTCGGCGGCGACGGCCGCGTGCACATGCGCACGGTGCGCGTGGGCCGCAATTACGGCGAGCGCGTCGAGGTCCTCGAAGGCGTGACCGCCGACGACCGCCTCGTGGTGAATCCTTCCGACTCGCTCATCGAGGGCGATCGCGTCACGGTGGCCGCCGCGCCCGCGGCCAAGGGCGCCAAGTAGTGTGCGTACGCGTCGCCGCTTCGATGGCCTGCGCGGCGCTGGCGCTCGCCGGCTGCGCGGTCGGCCCCAACTACAAGCGCCCCGCCGTCGACATGCCCGTCGCGTGGCAGGTGGAGTCGCCTTGGCGCGAGGCGAGCCCCGACGACGTCGCCGCGAAGGGCGCTTGGTGGCTGCGCTTCAACGATCCCGTCCTGAACGACCTCGAGCAGCGCGCGCTGGCGGCGAGCCCCACGCTCGCAGCGGCCACCGCGCGCCTCGGGCAGGCACGCGCAACGCTCGCGAGCGTCTCGTCCGCGCAGTATCCGCAGCTCGGCTTCGGGTCGCGCGCGTCGCGGCTCAAGATCTCGGCCGACCGCCCGCGGACGAACTACAACTCGCCCAACTTCTCCACGGTCCAGGACGATTTCTTCCTGGCCTTCTCGGTCAACTACGAATTCGATGTCTTCGGACGCGTGCAGCGCTCCGTCGAGAGCGCGCGCGCCTCGTCCGAGCAGTCCGCCATCGATTTCGAGAACACGCGACTGCTCCTCACGAGCGACCTCGCGATCGCCTATTTCTCGATGCGCTCGGCCGACGTCGAGCTCGACGTCCTCGCGCGCTCTATCGCGCTGCAGCGCCGCGCGCTCGAATACGCCACCGTGCGCCACGACTTGGGCGCCGCGTCCGGCCTCGACGTCGCGCAGCAGCAGGCGCTCCTCGACAGCACGCTCACGCAGGTCGATATCCTGCGCAGGCAGCGGAGCCAGTTCGAGCACGCGGTCGCGACGCTCACCGGAACGCCGGCGCCCTCGTTCTCGCTCGCCGCGGCCCCGCGCACGACGCTCCCGCCCCCGGTGCCCCTCGGCGTGCCCTCCGACATCCTGCAGCGACGCCCGGACGTCGCCGCCGCGGAGCGCGCGATGGCCGCGGCGAACGCGCAGATCGGCGTCGCCACCGCGGCGTTCTACCCGAGCATCACGCTGGCGCCCACCGCGTTCGGCGTCGAGAGCGTCGCGCTGTCGACGCTCATCAGCGCGCCCAGCCTGCTGTGGTCTTTGGGCGTATCGCTCCTGCAGCCGCTGTACGACGGCGGCCGCATCGCGGCCAACGTCGATTTCGCGCGCGCCGGCTACGACGTCACGGTCGCGAATTACCGGCGCATCGTGCTCGTCGCGATGCAGGAAGCCGAGGACGGCATCACGGGGCTGTCCGCGCTCGACAGCGCGACGCGCCAGGCGCGCGTGGCCATCGCGAGCACGCAGCGCGTGCTCGATCTCGCGACCAGCCGCTACGAAGGCGGCGTGTCGACGTACCTCGACGTCATCACCGCGCAGCAGGGTCTTCTCAACAACGAGAGGCTCGCGGCGCAGCTCGGGGGCCAGCAGCTCCTGACGACGGTGTTCCTCATCAAGGCGCTGGGCGGCGACTGGGACGGCGCGCCGCGACTCGCGGACAGCAAGTAGGCAGGCGGCCGGGGGCGAGAGGCCCGCGGCCGCGCGTGCAAGCCGTCAGAGATTGAGCTTGAACCAGGCGATCATCTTGTTCCACGCATCCTGCGCCTGCTCCTTGCGGTAGCTCGGGCGGTAGTCGGCGTTGAAGCCGTGCGGCGTGTCGGGATAGATCGTGAACTGCGACTTCGCGTTCCCGGACGCCTTGAGCGCCGCGAACATCTGCTCGACCGTCTCGTTCGGAATGCCGCCGTCGGCGCCGCCGTACAGGCCGAGGGTGGGCGCCTTGATCTTCGACGCGACGTCGAGCGCGTTCTGGCTGCCGGGCGCGAACGACTTGGCCGTCATGCCGTACCACGCCACCGCCGCCTTCACGTTGGGATTGTGCGCGGCGTACAAATAGACGATGCGCCCGCCCCAGCAGAATCCCGTGATGCCGAGTCGCGCGACCTCGGTCTTGCCGGTGGTCTTCGCGTAGGCCACGCAGGCGTCGAGGTCTGCCATCACCTGCGCGTCCGGCACCTTCGCCACGACGTCGGAGATGAGCTTCGGCACGTCGGTGTACTTCGACGGGTCGCCCTGGCGCGCGTAGAGCTCCGGCGCGATGGCGAAGAAGCCCGACTTGGCGATGCGCCGGCACACGTCCTTGATGTGCTCGTGGACGCCGAAGATCTCCTGCACGACGAGCACGACGGGGAAATTGCCGCCGGTGGCGGGCATGGCGCGATACGCGGGCATCTCGCCGCCCGGCGCGGGCACCTTCACCTCGCCGGCCACGAGGCCTTCGGCCGACGTGGTGATGGTCTGCGCGGAGACGGGCAGCACCGCCGCCGCGAATCCGGCGCCGAGCGACGTGACCACGAATGTCCGCCGGTCGACCGCGCGGTCGCCGACGAGGCTTTTCACATGCGAGCTTACGACGTCGTTCACCGTGTCTCCTCGAATTTGGGAAGAGCGCGCAAGGGCGCCCGGACGCGCGGCTCCTGCGCGCCTCTTTCAGCCCTCGTGGACCACCTGCCCGCCCACGATGGTGTAGCGCACGCGTCCCGGGACCTCGAGACCCATGAACGGCGTGTTCTTGCCCTGGCTTCGCAGCGCCCCGCGCTCGACCTTCCACCAGGCCTCGGGATCGAAGAGGCACAGGTCGGCCTCCGCGCCCGCGACGAGCGACCCCGCGGCGAGTCCCATCACCTTCGCGGGCTCGCTCGTGATGCGCGACAGCGCGACCGGCAACGGCACGCCGTCCTCGCGCGCCCACTTGAGCGTGAGCGGAAGGAGCAGCTCGAGCCCCGTGGCGCCGGGCTCGGCCTCGCCGAACGGCACCTGCTTGCCGTCGTCGTCGACGGGCGCGTGATCGGAGCACACGAGGTCGATGGTACCGTCCGCGAGCCCCGCACGCAGCGCCGTGCGATCGCGCGTCGTGCGCAGCGGCGGCACGAGGCGCGTGTCGGACGAGAACCACCCGATGTCGACATCGGACAGGTGGACGTGGTGGATCGCGACGTCGCACGTGACCGGCAGGCCCTCGCGCTTGGCGGCGCGCACCATCGCGACACTCTCGGCCGACGACAGACGGCACACATGCAGGCGCACGCCGGTGTCGCGCGCGAGCGCCAGGAGCGTGGACAGCGCGATCGTCTCGGCGAGCGTGGGAATACCCGCGAGCCCGAGCCTCGTCGCGACCTCGCCGTCGTGCGCGATGCCGCCGCGGCCGATGTGGGGGTCCTGCGGACGCAGGTACAGGCGGTGCCCGAACGTCGCTGCGTACTGCATCGCGCGCCACAGGATCTCGGTATCGGCGAGGGTCGCGTCGGCCTGCGAAAACGCGACGCACCCGGCCTCCGCGAGCTCGCCCATCTCCGTGAGCGATGCGCCGGCGAGGCCCACGGTGAGCGCGCCGACGGGATAGACGTGCGCGAGATGCAGCGATCGCGCGCGATGCTTCAGCATCTCCACGAGCCCCGGCTCGTCGAGCGGGGGATCGGTATCGGGCGGGCACGCGAGGCTCGTCACGCCGCCCGCCACCGCGGCGGACATCTCGGATTCGAGCGTGGCCTTGTACTCGAGCCCGGGCTCGCGCAACCGCGCCGACAGGTCGATGAGGCCGGGCGCCACGACCAGCCCGCGCGCGTCGACGACGCGATCGGCGCGCCACGACGCGGGCGCCTGCCCGACGGACGCGATCGCGCCGTCGTCGACGTACACCGCGGCGACGCGGTCCGTGCCGCTCGCGGGGTCGATGACGCGGCCGTGGGCGATCTCGAGCTTCATGCGGCGCTCGCGATCATGCTCATCACGGCCATGCGCACCGCGATGCCGAAGGTGACCTGCGGCAGGATCACCGCGCGATCGCCGTCGGCCACCGGCGAGTCGATCTCGACGCCTCGGTTCATGGGCCCGGGGTGCATCACGATGGCGTCGGGCTTGGCGAGCGCCAGCTTGTCCTGCGTGAGGCCGTAGTGCTTGAAGAACTCGCCGGGCGACGGAAGCAGCGCGCCTTTCATGCGCTCGTTCTGGAGGCGAAGCATCACGACCACGTCGCAGCCGCGAAGGCCTTCGCGCATGTCGTGGAACACGCGCACGCCGAGCGACTCGACGCTCGTCGGCATGAGCGTGCGCGGGCCGATCGCGCGCACCTCCGGCGTGCCGAGCGTGGTGAGTCCGTGGATGAGCGAGCGGGCGACGCGCGAGTGCAGCACGTCGCCCACGATGGCCACCGTCAGGTCGTGGAACGCCTTCTTGTAATGGCGGATGGTGTACAGGTCGAGCAGGCCCTGCGTCGGATGCGCGTGGCGGCCGTCGCCCGCGTTGACCACGTGCACGTGATGCCGCCCGTGCGCCGACAGGTGCTGCGCGATGAGGTTCGGCGCGCCGGACTGCGAGTGGCGCACGACGAAGATGTCGGCGTCCATCGCGACCAGGTTGTCGATGGTGTCGAGCAGCGTCTCGCCCTTGCTCGTCGACGACGCGCCGATGTTGAGGTTGATCACATCGGCCGACAGCCGCTTCGCGGCGATCTCGAACGTCGTGCGCGTGCGCGTCGAGTTCTCGAAGAAGAGGTTGAACACCGCCTTGCCGCGCAAGAGCGGCACCTTCTTCACCTCGCGCTCGCCGATCGACACGAAGGGATCGGCGGTGTCGAGGATGTTGCGGATCACTTCCGCCGGCAGGCCCTCGAGCGTGAGGAGGTGCGTGAGCGCGCCCTGCGCGTTGAGCTGGGGGTTGCGCATCAGTGGCCCTCGACCCCGAGGCGCAGCCGCTCGCCGTCGCGCGACAGCACCACCGACAGGTCGCGCGCGACGTCGAGGCGCGCGCCGCAGTACGTGGGCTCGATCGGCAGCTCGCGACCGCCGCGATCGATCAGCACCGCGAGCTCGATGCACGCGGGGCGGCCGAAGTCGAAGAGCTCGTTGACCGCGGCGCGGACGCTGCGCCCTGTGTAGAGCACGTCGTCGACGAGCACGATGGTGGCGCCGTCGACGTCGAAGGGCAGCTCGGTGCGGCGCGTGCCGCCCTTGAGGCCCGCGGTGGAGTAATCGTCGCGGTAGAACGAGACGTCGATGAAGCCGACCGGGTGGTTGCCCGGCACCAGCGCGGGCAGGCGCTCGGCGAGCCACGCGCCCCCCGAGTAGATGCCGACGAATGCGGCGTCGAACGCGACCGCGCCGCGCATCCGCTCGGCGAGCTCGGCGAGCGTCGCTTCCGCGTCAGGCAGTGCCGGCGTCGTCATCGAGCCATCCCTGGAGAATGATCTGCGCGGCGACTTGGTCGCGCGCCGCGCGGCCCTTGCGTCCGCGCCCTTGCACCTGCGCCTGCGCGAGCTCGGTGGTATGGCGCTCGTCGGCCTCCTCGACCGGCAGGTTGAGGCGCTCGCGCAACTCGCGGGCGAAGCGGCGAGCGCGCGCCGTCATCGCGTGCGGCGTGCCGTCGGCGTGCACGGGCACGCCCACGACGAGGACCTGCGGCTGCCACTGCGCGACGAGCGCGTCGATCTCGCGGGCGCGCACCGACGCGTCCGCGCTGTCGACGGTGGCGAGCGCGCGGGCGCTTCCGGTAAGGGTATTGCCGACAGCGACCCCGATTCGACGCGTGCCGAAATCGAATGCGAGCACCGTGGCCTCGACGTGGCGGTCACGCTTCACGCGTGCCCGACGTCCTCGGAAAGACGCGAGAAATCGATGCCCAGCCGCTGCATCGCCGCGGGGAGCCGGCGCTCGGCCGGCACGCCGAAGACGAGCTCCGCGTCGGCCTCGACGGTCAGCCACGCGTTCTGCGCGAGCTCCGCCTCGAGCTGCCCCGCCGACCAGCCGGCGTAGCCCAGCGACACGAAGACGTCCTGCGGCCCGTCGCCGCGGCCCACGGCCTCGAGCACGTCCTTCGACGTGGTGAGGCCCAGGTCGTCGCTGATGGCGAGGGTGGACTGCCAGTTGCCGAGCGGCCGGTGGAGGACGAAGCCGCGATCCACCTGGACGGGGCCGCCGAAGTGGACGGGCGCGGCGCGCAGCGCGGCATCGGCCAGCGGCACCTCGATCTGCTCGAAGAGCGCCGAGAGCGTCATGTCGATGGGCTTGTTCACCACGAGGCCCAGCGCGCCGTCCTTGGTGTGCTCGCACACGAAAGTCAGGGTGTGCGCGAAGCGCGGGTCCGCCATGGCCGGCATGGCGATCAGGAAGTGGTGGGTCAGGTTCACGGATTCGCCCGAAGTGTCCAATTGTAGACGGTCGGGGTGGACGCCACAATGAAGCGCTCAACACCCGGGGAAGCGCCCTGATGCCGGAAAGCCTCCGCTACGACCGCGCGCTCGTGTGGTTCCGACGCGACCTTCGCGACTTCGATCACGCAGCGCTCGCGCGCGCAACCGCCGAGAGCCGGGCGGTTTTCGCCGCGTTCGTCTTCGACCGCGACATCCTCGACGCGCTGCCTCGCCGCGACGACCGCCGCGTCGAGTTCATCCGCGAATCGCTCGTCGAGCTCGGGCAGTCGCTGGATCGCGCGGGCGGCGGCCTCGTGGTCCTGCACGGCCGCGCGGAGGAAGCGATCCCCGCGCTGGCCGCGAAGCTCCGCGCGCAGGCGGTGTACGCGAACCGCGACTACGAGCCGCAGGCCATCGCGCGCGACGCCGCGGTCGCACGCGCGTTGTCTTCCGCGGGCATCGCGTTCCACGACACCAAGGACCAGGTGATCTTCGACCGCGGCGAGATCCTCACCAAGGCCGGCGTGCCCTACACGGTGTTCACGCCCTATCGCGCCGCGTGGCTTCGCGCGCTCGCGCCCGCCGACGTGGCGCCGCGCGGGGTCGACGTCTCGCGCCTCGCACGGCCGCCCCGCGCGACGGCCGTGCCCGGGCTCGCGGACATCGGATTCGAGCCCACGGACGTGCGGGCGATCGGCGTCACGCCCGGCATGGAAGGGGGCAGCGCCCTCTTCGCGCAGTTCCGGCGCAGGATCGACCGCTATCGCGAGGCGCGTGACTTTCCCGCGGTGAAGGGGCCCTCGTACCTGTCGGCGCACCTGCGCTTCGGCACGGTGTCGGTGCGGGAGCTCGCGTCGTTCGCGCATGCGCGCTCGCTCGAGCCCGGCGGCGAAGGCGCGGCGACGTGGCTGTCGGAGCTCGCGTGGCGCGACTTCTTCGCGCAGGTGCTCTGGCATCGACCGGACGTCGTCACGACGAGCTTCCGGCGCGAGTACGAGAGCCTCGAGTTCCCGAACGACCCTTCGCGATTCGACGCGTGGCGCGAGGGACGCACGGGCTATCCCATCGTCGACGCCGCCATGCGCCAGCTCGCGCGGACGGGCTACATGCACAATCGCCTGCGCATGATCGCGGCGTCGTTCCTCGTGAAGGACCTGCTCGTCGACTGGCGCTGGGGCGAGCGTCACTTCGCGCAATGGCTCATCGACTACGACCTCGCGTCGAACAACGGCAACTGGCAGTGGGCCGCGTCCACCGGCTGCGACGCGCAGCCCTACTTCCGAATCTTCAACCCGGTGGCGCAATCGCGGCGCTTCGACGCGCGCGGCGCGTTCATCAGGCGTTACGTGCCGGAAGTCGCGCGCCTATCCGACGACGACGTCCACGCGCCATGGCAAGCCACGCCCGAGGCGCAACGTGCCGCGGGATTCGCGATCGGCCGCGACTATCCCCCGCCGGTCGTCGATCACGCGAGCGCGCGCGCCGCCGCGCTGCATCTTTATCGCAGCGCGGCGCGGCCGTAACCGTTCAGGCGTCGTCCTCGTGCCGGCGATGCTTCGCGTAGTCCGTCGCGAGCTGCTGCTGCAATCCTGGCGGCGCCTGCTCGTAGTGCGACAGCGCCATCGACCACGCGCCCTGTCCGCCCGTCATCGACTTGAGCCGAGCCGCGTAGCCGTCGAGCTCCACCAGCGGTGCGAGGCCCGTGACGGCGAGCGAGCCCGCCTGCAGCGTCTTGGTACCGGTGACCTGGCCGCGGCGTGACGAGAGGTCGCCCGTGACGTCGCCCATGTTCGCCGCCGGGCAGTTGACCTCGATGCCCACGACGGGCTCGAGCACGATGGGTCGCGCCTTCGCGATGGCGTCGATGAACGCCTTCTTGCCCGCCGAGACGAACGCGACCTCCTTCGAGTCGACGGGATGGTACTTGCCGTCGTACACGTTCACGCGGACGTCCGAGAGCGGAAAGCCGGCGACGGGCCCTTCCGCGAGCACCTGCTCCACGCCCTTCTGCACGGCGGGAATGAGCGACGTGGGGATCGCGCCGCCTTTCACGCTGTTGACGAACTCGAAGCCCGCGCCGCGCGGGAGCGGCTCGATCTTCAAGTACACCTCGCCGAACTGGCCCGCACCGCCCGTCTGCTTCTTGTGACGGTGATGCCCTTCCGCGGGCGCGGTGATGGTCTCGCGATACGGAATGCGCGGCGGCCGCGTCGCGACCTCGAGCTTGAACTGGCTCGCCATGCGCTCGAGGATCGAGCGCAGGTGGAGCTCGCCCAGCCCCCACAGCACCGTCTCGTTCAGGTTCGTGTCGTGCTCGAGCTTGAGCGTCGGGTCCTCCGCGATCATGCGATGGAGCACGTCGGAGATCCGGCCCTCGTCGCCGCGGCGCTTGGGCTCGATCGCCACGCCGTGCATGGGCGTGGGGAACTCGAGCGGCGCCATGTGGATGTGGTCCTCGTCGTGCGAGTCGTGCAGCACGCAGTCGAACTCGACCTCGTCGACCTTCGCCACCGCCGCCAGGTCGCCGGGAATGGCGCGGTCGACCTCGACGTGCTTGCCGCCCTGCAGGACGAAGAGATGCCCCACCTTGAACGGCTTGCGGCCATCGCCCACGAAGAGCTGCGTGTCGCGAGTCACCGTGCCCTGGTGCACGCGAAAGACGCCGAGCTTGCCCACGAACGGGTCCATGACCACCTTGAACACGTGCGCGAGCACGTGCTTCGAGGCGTCGGGCTCCGAGTGGAACTCCACGGCGGCGTCGCCCTCGCCTTTCGTGAAGAGGGGCGGATTGCCCTCCTTGGGATTGGGCAGGAGCTTCTCGATGATCGCAAGGAGCTCGGCAAGCCCCGCGCCCGTGCGCGCCGACACGAAGCACACCGGGATGAGGTGGCCCTCGCGCAGCGCCTTCTCGAACGGTTCGTGCAGCTGCGCGGGCTCGACCTCGCCCTTCTCGAGGTACAGCGCCATGAGCTCCTCGTCGACCTCGACCACCTGGTCGACGAGCGCGCCGTGCGCGGCCGCGACCGAGGAGAAGTCGGCGTCGCCCGCGGGATTGAAGAAGCAGTCGACCACGCGCTTGCCGCCTTCCGCGGGCAGGTTGATCGGCAGGCACTCCTTGCCGAACGCCGCCTGGATGGCCGCGAGCACCGCCTCGCAGTCCACGTTCTCGGCGTCGATCTTGTTGACGACGACGAGCCGGCACAGCTTGCGGTGACCCGCCCAGTCCATCATGCGCGACGTGATCATCTCGATGCCCGCCTGCGCGTTGACGACGACCGCGGCGGTCTCGACCGCGTCGAGCGCGCCGATCGCCTGTCCGATGAAGTCGGGGAAGCCGGGCGTGTCGATGACGTGCGCGCGCGTGGCGCCGGTGTCGAGGTGGAGGAGCGAGCTTCGCAGCGAGTGCTGGTACTGCTTCTCGAGCGGGTCGAAGTCGGACGCGGTGGTGCCGCGCTCGACGCTGCCCGCGGCGGCCAGCTCGCCCGCCTTCACGAGCAGCGCCTCGGCCAGGGTGGTCTTCCCGGACGCGCCGTGCCCGACGAGCGCGATCGTGCGAATGTTTTCCGTGGCGTAGGTCGCCATCTGGTCCTCCTCCGTGGATCGATTGAATTGAGCCCGATTTCCAAAGCGCCTTGCGCTACGTCGCCTCCCGCGCGGTGTGTTGCGCGTTGCCCAGATCCCAGAAGATGCCCGTCATCATCGCGAGGCCCTCGCGCGCGACCGACGCGAGCAGGTGCTCGTCCGGCGCGTGCTGCGAGCACGCGGGATACGAGTGAGGCACCCACACGGTGGGCAGCCCCAGCACGTCGGCGAAGCAATCGTTCGGCAGCGAGCCGCCCAGGTTCGGCAGCACCACGGGACGGCGCCCGACGGTGCGCTCGATCGACGCCGCGATGCGCGTGACCCACGGATCGGCGGGATCGAGCCGCGTGGCGTGCATGACCGCGGCGCGGGCCGGCGTCACCGAGACGCACTCGAAGCCGCGCGCGTCGAGATGCGAGCGGATCGACGCCACGAACGTCGCGGGATCGCAGCCCACGACGAAGCGAAGCTGCATGTGCGCGCTCGCCTTGCCGGGGATGGCGTTTACGGGATGCGCGGGGTTGCCCGTGACGAAGGCGAGCACCTCGAGGGCGTTCCACGCGAAGACGCGCTCGGCGGGCGTGAGGCCGGGCTCGCCCCACTGCGCATCCACAACCGGGCCGCCCGGCTCGCCTGGCTCGACAGTGGCGAGCGCCGCGCGCACGGATGCGGGAATGGGCGGCGGCCGCAGCGCCTCCACCAGGATCCTGCCGCGCGCGTCGACCATCGAGCGATCGCGCTTGCGAGCACCGTGCCGGGATTGGCGAGGAGGCCGCCCCAGTTGCCCGAGTGATGCGCGCCGTCCCGCGCGTCGACCGCCAGGTCGAAGCTGAACAGGTGCTGCGCGAGCCCAGGAAGAGCGTGGCCTGCCTGCTCGGAGCCTGGCCCGTCGGACGCGACGAGCACGTCGGCGCGCGCGTCATGCGCTTCCGGCGACGCACACGTCGCGCAGTCCCGGCGAGCCCGTCTCCTCGCCGGTCTCGAGCAGTACCTTGACGTTGAAGCCGAGCCGCCCGCGGGCCTCGAGCACGCGCGCGAGCGCCGCGAAGTTGATGGTGTGCTGGCCCTTGTTGTCGGCCGTGCCGCGGCCGTACCAGCGGTCGCCTTCGCGCGTGAGCGTCCACGGCGAGAGCCCGGCGCGCCACTGCGCGTCGTAGCCCAGGATCACGTCGCCGTGGCCGTACACGAGCACCGTGGGACGCGCCGGGTCTTCGATGCGCGACGCGATGAGGAAGGGGCCGCCGCCCGCGGCGACAGGATTTGCGACGATGCGCCACGTGAAGCCGATGGCCTCGAGCGACGGGCCGATCTCGTCGTCCAGGTACGACGCGAGCACAGCGTGAGCGTCGGCGCGCTGGCTCTCCGTGCGGCACGCGACGCGGCGCGCGAGCTCGTCCGCGAACCCGCCGCGATCGAACCACGCGTGCGCCGATGCGATGGCCGCATCGCGGCCCATGGAAGCCGTCATCGGGGAAATGCTACACCGCATTTCCCCGCGCGCGCAGGGCTTTCGCTACGCCGCCACGCCCGTCATCTGGCGCAGGTGCATGAGGAGCTCGTCTTCCTGGTACGGCTTGCCGAGGTACATGTCGACCCCGAGCTCGGCGGCGCGGTTGCGATGCTTGTCCGCCGTGCGCGACGTGATCATGATGATGGGGATACCCTGGTACTTGGGGTCGCCCTTGATGGTCTTCGCGAACTCGAAGCCGTCCATGCGCGGCATCTCGATGTCGAGCAGGATCACGTCGGGCACCTGCTCGCCCAGGACCTGCAGCGCATCGACGCCGTCGCGCGCCGTGGACACCGCGAAGCCCGCGCGCGTCAGGAGCCGGCTCGTGATCTTGCGCACCGTCAGCGAGTCGTCGACGATCATGACGAGCGGCTGGGTCGACACGGGTGCCATCGGCGCCCGCGGGCGGTCCCCGATCGCGCGCTCGTCGCTGCGCGGCTCGTACTTGGGAACGTCGGAGCGGCCCGCGAGCTGCACCGGGTTGATGATGAGCACGATCTCGCCCGTGCCCAGCACGGTGGCGCCGGTGATGCCCGACACACGCGCGAGCTGCGGCCCGATGTTCTTCACGACGACTTCCTGGTTGCCGATCATCTCGTCGACGTGGATCGCCGCGTGACTCTGGCCGCTTCGCAGGAGGAGGATCGAGTTGTAGCGCTTGGTCTCGGGATTGTGCGCGGAATCGCCCAAAAGCCGCGGCAGGTAGTGGAACGGGTACGTGCGTCCCTGCCACTCGACCCTGCGCTGGATGTAGATGTCGAGCAGCGCCTGCGACTTCACCTGCTGCACCTGCTCGACCATCGGCGCCGGCAGCGCCCACAGCCGCGCGCCGGCGCGCACGAGCACCGCCTGAGCGACGGCCAGCGTGAGCGGAAGCGTGAGCACGAAGCGCGTGCCGGCGCCCTTGCTCGAGCTCACCTCCACGCGCCCGCCGAGCGCGCCGATCTCGCTGCGCACGACGTCCATGCCGATGCCCCGGCCCGAGATCTGGGTCACCTTCGACGCCGTCGAGAAGCCCGGCGCGAAGAGGAACTCCGCGAGCTGCGCCTCCGACGGCGTCTCCTCGCCGGTGAGGAGGCCCGTATTGCGCGCGCGCTCCGCCACGCGGGCGTAGTCGATGCCTGCGCCGTCGTCCGCGAGCTCGATCACGACTTCGTTGCCGACCTGGCGAACGGTGAGCGCGATCTCGCCCGTCTCCGACTTGCCCGCGGCCTTGCGCGCGTCGCGGGACTCCACGCCGTGGTCGAGCGCGTTGCGAAGCAAATGCTCGAGCGGCCCGACGAGCTTCTCCAGCACCGATCGGTCGAGCTCGACCTGCGCGCCGTGGATCTCGAGGTTGGCGCGCTTGTCGAGCTCCTTCGCGGTGGCGCGGAGGATGCGATACAGCCGCTCCGACAGGCTGCCGAAGGGCACCGTGCGTATCGAGAACAGCCGCTGCTGCACCTCGCGTGACAGGCGAGCCTGCGCGAGCAGCGCGGCGTCGGCGTCGTCCAGGTTCTTGAGCAGCGACTGCTGCACCGTCGAGACGTCGTTGATGCCCTCGGCGAGCGAGCGCGTGAGCTCCTGGAACCGCGTGTACCGATCGAACTCGAGGGGGTCGAATTCGCCGTGCTCCGGGACGATCTTGTGCTGCGACTGGATCTGCGACTCGGCCTGGATCTCGATCTCGCGCATCTGCGAGCGCAGGCGGATCACGCTCGTCGTGAGCTCGAGGAGATTGGCCTTGAGCGCGCGGAGCTCGCCTTCGACACGGGCGCGGGCGATGGCCACCTCGCCGGCCTCGTTCACCAGGCGATCGATCATGTCGGCGCGCACGCGAAGCTGCGCGCGCGCGCCCGTCTCCACCTCGGCGACGGCCTCCGTGCGCGGCGCGGGCGCGGCGGCCGGGGCCGGGGGCTGTACGGCGGGCACCGCCGAGAGCGGCACCACCACGGGCGAGCGGTGGGGGAACGACCGCCGGCGCCACCTCTTCTTCCGCCTCGGCGTCCGCCTGCTGCGCTTCGCGTCGTCGCGCGCCGCAACCCACGGGAGGGGGACGTCCACCTCGCCGCGCCGGAGGCCATCGAGCACGAACGCGATGTTGTCGAGATCCTCGTCGAGCGACTCGAACAGCACGGGCGTGGCGAGCGTCGGGCCGTCCTCGGACAGGCGCGACTCCATGAGGTGCGCGAGCTGGCCGAGGCGCATCGCGCCGGCCATGCGCGCGCTGCCCTTGAACGTATGCAGCGTGCGGCGCAGGCGACCGACGAACGCTTCGTCCGACGGTGTGCGCCGCCAGCCGCGAAGCTCCTCGCCGGCCTGCGGGAAGAGCTCCGCGGCCTCGTCCAGGAAGATGGAAAGCACCTGCGGGTCGACGTCGTCGCGGATGTCCGCGAGCGGGTCTGCCATCTCCTCGGGCAGCGCGACTTGGGGCTCCGGCGCCGGCACGGGGGCGATGGTTGCGAGCCCGACGGGCGCGGCCGCGGGCACCGCGGCGAGCACCGGCCGCGGCTCGGGAGCCACCGGCACGGCCGGGGGTTGCGGGTCGGGCGTCGATTCGGCTGCGGTCTGCGGCGCGGGCGCCGGCTTCGCCGTGGGCTCCGGCGCGGGCGTCGACTCGGCCACGGGCAGCGGCTCCTCGACGGATGCCGGAGGGTGGCGAGGCTCGAGCTCCGCGACGGGCGCAAGGAGCACCGGGAGCGCTTCCGGCTCGCCGACCGGGAATTCGTCGACGGGCGCGGCGGCCGGCACGTCGGCGAATGCCACGCCCGCCGGCATCTCGATCTCGGGCAGCGAGGCGCTCTCGTCCTCGTCGAGCAGCGCCTCCTCCATTGCGGACGCCTCGGCGTCGCCCACCTCCGCCCGCGAGCCGGAGCTCGTCGAGCTCATCGGCGACGATGCGGGCTTCCTCCATGTCGCCGGGCGTGAACGCGCGCTGGCCCTTGACGCTGTCGACGAGCATGCGAAGCGAAGCGATGGCGCGCGCGATCGACGGATAGGCGCTGCCCGGAAGCGGCGGACCCTTGAGCTCGAGCGCCAGGAGCGTCTGCTCGAGGCTGCTGGCCGTCGACGCGACGAGCCTGAACCCGCCCGTGCGGTGAATGCCGCACAGCGTGTGGCTCGCGCGAATCATCGGCGCGCGAGGCACCGCGACGGGGTCGAACTGCAGGATGGTGAGTTCCTGCTCGAGCGTGGCGAGATGCTGGTCGGCCTCGTCGCACAGGATGGACCACAGCGAGCGCGCGAGCGTGACGTCGCCGATGACGAGGTCGTCGCTCTCGGGAAGCGGGAGCGACTCGGGCAGCACCGTGGCATCCGCGACGACCCGCGATGGCGCCTCGACGGGCGGCTGCGGAGCCGCCTCGTGTTCGTCGTCGAGCGGCGTGGGCGCGGGGGCCAGCAGCGCCACCGGCGCAGGGGCATCGTCGACGAGCGACAGCGCCGGCCCGTCCGGCACCACGATCTCGATCGTCTCCTCGTAGTCGGACTCGGCCTCGACCACCGGCGCCGCCTCGTCCTCTCCACCAAAGCCCAACTCGGGAAGCTCGATCAACTCAAGCACCGGCGCCGACGGTGGCTGCGACGCGGGCTCGCTAGGGTCCGGTGTCTCGACCGCGGGAGGCGCGGCCGGCGCGGAGGACCGCGGGAGCTCGATGACGTTCGACGGCGGAGGCTGCGCCGGCGCGGCGCCGGGGAGCTCGCGCTCCACGGCGGCGACGGCCGCGCGCAACGGACGAGGATCGGCCGTGACGCGCTTCTCGTTCGTGAGCGCATCGACCCATTCGCGGAAGCTGCGGCCGCCGACCTCGATCATGGCCTGCACGGCGGAGGTCACGGGGCGCTCTTCCTCGATTACGCGGTTGAGCGTCTTCTCGACGTCGTACGCATAGTCGCCGAGCTCGGTGAGGCCGACCATGCGGCCGCTGCCCTTCAAGGTGTGGAAGCCGCGGCGCACGACGGCGAGCGCCTCGCGATCACCGGGGTTGTCGGCGAGGATCGCGCGATTCCTCTCGACGCCGTCGAGCACTTCCGCAGCCTCGAAGAGGTAGATCTCGAGGAGCTCGTTGTCGAACTGCGAGGCATCCGTGGCGAGGAGGCGCTGCGTCTCCTCCGAGATTTGCGGCGCGGGCGCCGAGGTGTCGGCGATGGCGTCCACGGCCGCAGTGAGCTTCGCGGCATTGCCCGCCTCGAACTCGGCCAGGATGCCGTCGACCTGTGCGCCCAGGTCCGGGTCGCCGATGAGGTCGGCGTCGTCCTTGAGGCTCACGAGCTTGCGATGCAGCTCCTCGCGCGCGGCAGCGTCGCTCGGCGCCTTGTGCACTTCCTCCACGAGCTGCGGCAGCGCGGCGCGGAGCTCCGCGACGGCCGCCTCGACCGAGTCGCGCTCGGGCTCGGCCGCCGCGGGAGCTTCGCCCAGGCGCTTCGCGATGAGCGGCGCGATGAGGCGATCGCGGTCCGGGCGCTGCTGCTCGACGGCCTCGATGTAGAAGCCCAGGCCCGAGAGCGACTCCGCGAGGAGCTCCAGGTCCTCGTTGCCGACCGGCGTGGCGGGATCGGCGTATTGCGCGATCTGCTGCTCGCAGAGCTCGAGCAGGCGATCGGCCTCGGTGAGACCCAGGATGCGCAGCGCGCCGCGAATCTGCGCGCTGTCCTTCGCGAGCGTGGCCAGGTCGGCGCGCTTCGCGTTGTCGCGGAAGAACGCGTCGAGCACCTGCTCCATGTGGCGGAGGTTGACCTGGATCTCGCGGCCCACCTGCGCGAGCAGCACGCGCTCCTGCGCGCGCTTGCTCATCTCGTCGAGCATCGGCGCGCCGCCCGACGACGCGGCGCGCCCTGTCGCGCGGCGTCGAGGCGCGCAGCATCGCGTCCACTTGCTTCGGGAAATCGGGCGACAGGCTCGAATAATTCTCGAACGCGCTTTCGGCAAGCAGCAGCGCCGTCGCGTACTCCATCGCCACGGGCTCGGACACGCCGGACGACGGCATCTTCTCCAGGCGCTCGACGAGCGCCGCGGTGAGCTTCATCAGCGCGCCGTTGTGCACCTCGGCGGCCTTCGCGTGCACCGACGCGAGCGTCTGCTTCAACTTGCCCAGGTTCTCGGCACGGCCCGACGCGGCCTTGAGCCAGGCATCCTTGGCACCCGCGAGCTGCTCGCGCGCCTCGCGCAGGATGGGCTGCAGGCGCACGACGTCGGCGGAGAGCACCTCGGCGCTCGGGATGAGTCCGGACAGCTTGAACGCGCGCTGCACGGCCTGCACCTGCGGCCCCACCGGCGCGCTGATCGCCACGAAATAGAGCACCTCGCGGCGCAGGCGGTCGGCCACCTTCGCGCTGCCTTCCGCGACGCGACGGATCTGCAGGTCGACGCGCGCGGCGAGCTGCTTCACGCCGAAGCCCGCGTCGAGGCCGCGCTCCACGAGGCCCTCGTACATCGCGCCGACGGTCCACCAGAAGGCGCGAAGGCTGCCTTGCGTGGTGATGTCCTCGATGCCCGAGATGGCGTCGCGCATCTGAACCGCGCCCGCCTCGTCTCCGCGCAGCCACGACAGGAGGCCCCGCTGGTACAGGCGGCGCTGCTTGACGAGGTGCGAGGGCATGCGATTGGGCGGGATCACCTCGCGCTGCGAGATGCGCGGCGCACGCGGGCTCAAGTCCGGGTAGAAAAGGTCGGTGGGCGCGGCGGCCTTGATGCCGCGCGCGGCCTGCATCGCCTCGTACTCGGGATAGAGCTTGAGCGGGACCGGGGCCGCGCCGTTCACGAGCTCGTCGAGGAAGATCTTGAGCTTGCGGCACGCGCGATCGACGACGTCGCACTGCTCGGCCGCGGCTTGCGGATCGAGCTCCTCCATGCGCGAGAGCTGCCGCTCGAGCTCGTCGGTGAACGCCACGACGGCATCGAGCCCGACCATCTGGATGGCGCCCGCCGCCTGGTGCACGTGCGTGCGCGCATGCTTGAGGGCCGTCCCGTCCGCGGGATTGGCCTTGAACTGCGCAAGCGACTCAAGCCCGCGCGTCAGCGCCTGGTCGATCTCCCCCTGCACCCACGAGAGAGGACCCAGGTCGAATTCGAGTGTGGGGTCGGTAGGCATTGCGTCGAGGCAGCAAGAAGTGGGCCGGGTTTCAAGGGAGCCGAGCTTGCGGGCCGGGTCCGGGCAGCGGCAAAGGCCGCGCTGCCCTAGACCTTGAAGCCCGCCACCGACGAGCGAAGCTCCGCCGCCAGCTTCGTCAACTGTCCGATCGACACGTTCGTCTGCTTCGTGCCTTCGGTGGTCTCTTCCGTGATCTTGAGGATGCCCTGCATGCCGCGCGTCACGTCGGTCACGGACGTGGACTGCATGTGCGTCTGCGTCGAGATTCGCGAGATGAGCTCGGCGAGATCGCGCGACACCTTCTGGATCTCGGTCAGCGCCTGTCCCGCGGCGTCGGAGAGCTTCGTTCCCTCGACCACGCCGACGGTGGATTTCTCCATGGCGGCGACGGCGTCCTGGGTGTCCGCCTGAATGGTCTTCACGATCGCCTCGATCTGCTTCGTGGCCTCGCCGGAGCGCTCGGCCAGTCGCTGCACTTCCTCCGCCACAACGGTGAAGCCGCGGCCCGCTTCACCCGCGGAAGCCGCCTGGATGGCGGCGTTCAGCGCCAGCACGTTCGTCTGCTCGGTAATGTCGCTGATGAGCTCCACGATCTCGCCGATCTCCATCGACGACTCGCCGAGGCGCTTGATGCGCTTGGACGTGTCCTGGATCTGCGTGCGGATCTCGTTCATGCCCGCGATCTGGTTCTGCACGACCTGACCGCCCTTCTCGGCGGCCGCGAGCGACTGCTGCGCGACTCGCGCGGACTGGTTGGCGGTCTGCGACACCTCGTTGATGGACTGCGCCATCTGCAGCACGGACGCCGATGCCTGCTGGATCTCGCGGTTCTGCCGCTGCGAGGCTTCGTACAGGCGGTTCGAGATGGCCTGCGTTTCCTGCGTGGCCTTCGTCACCTGGTCGGTCGCGGAGTTGATGCCGCGCACCAGCGTGCGCAGCTCCTCGATCGTGAAGTTGATGGAGTCGGCGATGGCGCCCGTCACGTCCTCCGTCACCGACGCCTGCACGGTGAGGTCGCCGTCGGCCAGGTTGCCCATCTCGTTCAGCAGCCGGAGAATGGCCTCCTGGTTGCGCTTGTTCTCGCCTTCGCTCTCCATCGCGCGCATGCGGGCGTCGTCGAGGAAGACCTTGCCGAGGAGGATCAGCGCGAGGAGCGCGAGGAGCGCGAACAGGATGGCCGCGCCCAGCGTCCACTTGTGGATGGGGCTGTTCTCGTAGCTGTCGGCGAGCGACGTGGTGGAGGTGAGGAGCGGCTCGGCCTCGGTGTTGATGCTGCGCGCGGCCTGCTTCGCCACCATGAGCTTCGGCATGTTGGTGAGGATGGCGCCGGTGCTCTGCTCGTACGTCGTGAACCGCTTCTGGAGATCGGCCAGTGTGGCACGCGCCTCGTCGTTGCGCACGGGCGCGATGCGCAAGGTGTCGCTGCCTTTCAGGAGGCCGTTCAGGATGTCGCGGAACGTGCCGCTGTCCTTGCCCAGCAGGAACGCGACCTCGGGGTCGATCTCGTCGGACGAGGCAAGCGCGTTGGCGTTCTTCGCGATGCGCTGCGAAAGCACCGCGAGCTGGTTCGCGTATTCGATCTCGCGGAAGCTGCCGCCGCCTTGCGCGATCTGCGCCGCCGCCTGCTGCGCGAGGTCGAGGAGCGCGTTGTTGCCCGTGTTGAGCGCGTCGAGGCCCTTCGCGAGCGACGTGAGGCTCGTCTCGTTCTCGAGCAGCCGCGTGGCGGAGTTGTCGACGCGCTCCCAGCGCGTCTTCACGTCGGCGAGCAGCCTGGACGTGGCCTCGTCCGGCGCGACGTCGACGCTGACGCCGCGGACGCTGCCGCCCGTGAGGAGCGCATCGAGGTCGGTCTTGAAGCGCTCGCGGCTGTCCTTGACCGCCTTGAAGCCGTCCGGCTGGCCCTGCGCCGCGAGCGCGCTGCCGCGCGCGAGGCGCTGCGAGAGCATCTGCATTTCCGTGGCGGTGGAGGAGGCGGCGGAGCCCTGCGTGGACTGGCGCGCGTCGAGGTAGACCATCAGCGCGGCGAAGAGCAGGAACACGACCATCAGGATGCCGAGAGTCTGGAACTGCTTGACCACCGGCAGGCCGCCGATCAGCGGGAGCTTGCGCGGCGTCGCCATCGCGCCGGTCCCGGTGCGGAGCTGCTCCATGATCGACACCGACGCCAGCGGGTCGTAGCCGGCCTGGGCGCCCTGCGCCATCTTGACCTGCGTCGTCGGCATGTCGAGGTCGTCGTCGCCCGCGGGCTTCGCCCCCCCGAAGAGGTTTCCGAATTTCAGCGCCATTTACCTTGTCTCCCGTGACGCGGACGCAAGCGGCCGTCCGCGTCCCTCAAAGTCCGACCTGCAGGAACGCGGCGTCCTTGGCGAGGACCGCGAGATCGATTTCCTGCCAGGCGTTGCCGTCCCCATCCATCCATCGCTGCGCATACCACGCCGGCGCGTCCTGCGGAGGCGCGGCGGGCGCGAGCTCCGCGACGTTGCGAAGGCCCATCACGCGCGTGACCACGAGCCCCGCGTTCATCTCGCCGGCGCGCGCGCCGAACAGCACCAGCCGCGCGTTGCCGGGCCCCGACTGCGGCACGTCGCGGCCGAGGTAGCGCGCGAAGTCGATGACGCTGTAGAGGTTGCCGCGGATGTTCGCGACACCCAGGTACCACGGCTTCGTGAGCGGCACCGGCACGACGTCCGGCATGGAGACGACCTCGCCGGCGTCCGCGAGGCGCATGAGCCAGCGCTCGCCGCCGCACGCGAGACCGAGGCGCGAGGACTCGACCTGCGCGGCCGTCTTGGTCGCGAGCCGCGACGCGAGCTCCTGCTGGAACTTGCGGAGGTCGAGCTTGGCGGCGCGTGCCATGGCGGTTGGGCGGGCCGGCCGTCAGCCGATCGCCGCGATCTTCTCGAGGAGCTCGTCGCGATTGACGGGCTTGACGATGTAGTCGCGCGCGCCCTGTCGCATGCCCCAGATCTTGTCCGTCTCCTGGCTCTTCGACGTGCACAGGATGATCGGGATGGCGCGGGTGTCGGGGTCGCGGCTGATGGCGCGCGTGGCCTGGAAGCCGTTGAGCCCCGGCATGACCACATCCATGAGGATGAGATCGGGCTTGAGCGAGCGCGCCTTCAGGATGGCGTCCTCGCCGTTGTCGCTCGCGACCACCTCGTAGCCGGACTTCGTGAGGAGGTCGTTCAACACATGACGCTCGGTCGGCGAGTCGTCGACGATCAATATTTTCTTTATGGACATTTTCCTGCCCTGTCTTCTCGCCCCCGTCGCCTCGGCCGAAGAGGCCTCCGCGCGAATCTCTTCGGGGCCTCGGCGTTCGGCGGTCGCCTGGCCCCTTTGTGTCGTGTTCATCATCGCTTCTTCAAGCCGCGGCGCGGTTGACGTGCGCCGCGACGGCCTTGAGCAGGCTCTCCTTCGTGAACGGCTTGGTGAGGTACTGGTCGGAGCCGACCATGCGCCCGCGGGCGCGGTCGAAGAGGCCGTCCTTGGACGACAGCATGATCACCGGCGGGCGCTGGAACTTGGCGATCTTCTAGATGAGCGCGCACGTCTGGTAGCCGTCGAGGCGCGGCATCATGATGTCGACGAAGACGAGGTCGGGCTGGTGATCGGCGATCTTCGCGAGGGCGTCGAAGCCGTCCTCGGCGAGGATGACCGTGCACCCGGCCTGCAGCAGGAAGATTTCCGCGCTGCGGCGTATCGTGTTCGAGTCGTCGATCACCATCACCTTGACGCCCTGCAACGGGATCTGGTCTGCCACTTTGCCGCTCCTACGACGCCTCTCGCTGTGGCGGGCGCCGTCCGGCGTCCGCACTTGTCGTGTTCAAAAGTCTGCCACGGTCCAAGCGAACTGCATAGAGCATAAAGCTTGCCGGAATCGGCTCGCCGGGGCCAAAACGCAAAAAAAGCAACACTGCGGCACATTATCGCCGCCCAGGGTGCCGTGGGGCGGCAGTCAATGCCGAGGAAAGGCTACCTGCCGAGGAACATCCGGTAAGCCGGGTTGGCCGATTCGTCGACGTAGGTATAGCCCAGTCGATCGAGAAAACGTCTGAAATCGGCCTTGTCCGAAGGCGGAACCTGCATTCCGACCAGCACGCGGCCGTAATCGGCGCCGTGGTTGCGATAGTGGAAGAGGCTGATGTTCCAGCCCGCGCTCATGCTGTCGAGGAATCTCATGAGCGCGCCGGGGCGCTCCGGGAACTCGAACCGGTACAGGATCTCGTTCTCGGCGGCGGGCGCATGGCCGCCCACGAGGTGGCGGACGTGGAGCTTCGCCATCTCGTTGTCCGAGAGGTCGTAGGCCTCGATGCGATGCTTGCGGAGCTGCGCCAGAATGTCCGCCGTGGCCTTGCGCCCCGCCACCTCCACCCCGACGAAGAGGTGCGCCGCCTTGGCGTCGGCGTAGCGGTAGTTGAACTCCGTGATGCTGCGGTTGCCGACGACCGCGCAGAACTCGCGAAAGCTGCCCGGTCGCTCGGGGATCGTCACCGCGAAGATGGCCTCGCGCGCCTCGCCCAGCTCCGCGCGCTCGGCGACGAAGCGCAGGCGGTCGAAGTTCATGTTGGCGCCGGTCGCGATGGCGACGAAGGTGCGGTCCCTGGACCGGTGCCGCTCGCACCACGCCTTGATGCCCGCCACCGACAGCGCGCCGGCGGGCTCGAGGATCGAGCGCGTGTCCTCGAACACGTCCTTGATCGCCGCGCACGTGGCGTCGGTGTCGACCGTGATCATCTCGTCGACGTGCTCGCGCACGAGGCGGAACGTCTCCTTGCCCACCTGCTTCACCGCCACGCCGTCCGCGAAGAGGCCCACCTGCGGCAGCACGACGCGGCGTCCCGCCTCGACCGAGCGCGTCATGGCATCGGAGTCGACGGGCTGGACGCCGATCACCTTCACGTCGGGCCGCACGCGCTTCACGTACGCCGCGATGCCCGAGATGAGGCCGCCGCCGCCCACCGCGACGAAGATCGCGTCGAGCGGGCCGTGGCACTGGCGCAGGATCTCCATGCCGATCGTGCCCTGCCCTGCGATCACGTCGGGATCGTCGTACGGGTGCACGAACGTGGCGCCGGTCTTGGCCTGCACGCGCTGCGCCTCGCCGTACGCGTCGGAGTACGAGTCGCCGTGCAGCACCACGGTGGCGCCGCGCGCCTCGACCGCCGCGATCTTGATGTGCGGCGTGGTCACGGGCATCACGATGGTCGCGCGGCAGCCGAGGCGCTGCGCGGCCAGCGCCACGCCCTGCGCGTGGTTGCCCGCCGACGCCGCGATCACGCCCTTCGCGCGCTCGGCGTCGGTGAGGTTCGCCATCCTGTTGTACGCGCCGCGGAGCTTGAACGAGAACACGCTCTGCTGGTCCTCGCGCTTCAGGAGGACGCGATTGCCGAGGCGGCGAGAGAGCGTCGTGGCCTCGTCGAGGGGCGACTCGACCGCGACGTCGTAGACCTTCGCGGTGAGGATCTTCTGCAGGTAATCGATGGGCATGGAGAAGGAATAGTACCGAAAGTAGGGTCGGACCCCGTTTCTGCTACGCTTCGCGCCGCATGCTCCACGTCTTCGCACCGAAAAGCTCGCGGCCCGAAACGCTCGCCGTCGTGGACCTGGGGTCGAACAGCTTTCGCCTCGAGATAGGCCGCGTCGAGGGCGACCAGATCTTCCGCCTCGACACGTGGCGCGAGACGATCCGCTTCGGCGCCGGCATGGACGCGAAGGGCAACCTCACGCTCGCGGCGCGCAAGTCGGCGCTCGCGTGCCTCGCGCGGTTCCGCGAGCGGCTGTCGGGGCTCCATCCGTCCGCCGTGCGCGCGGTCGCGACGAACACCTTCCGCGTCGCGCGCAACGCCTCGACCTTCCTGCCTCAGGCGGAAGCCGCGCTCGGGTTCCCCATCGACATCATCGGCGGCCACGAGGAAGCGCGCCTCATCTACCTGGGCGTCGCGCACGTGCTGCCCGCGACCCGCGAGCCGCGGCTCGTCATCGACATCGGCGGCGGATCGACCGAGTTCATCATCGGCCGCGGGCTCGTGCCGGAGCGCCTCGAGTCGCTCAAGCTCGGCTGCGTCAGCATGTCGCAGCGATTCTTCGCGTCGGGCGAGCTTCGCGCGGAGGCGTTCCG
>JBGAIS010000041.1:0-23529 GCA_044225355.1 Casimicrobiaceae bacterium
GCGCTGGGCGAGATGGACCCCGAGCACGTGGTCACGCCGGGCATTTACGTCGATCGCGTCGTGCTCGTCGAAGGCACGACCGAAGCGGCGCACAGGAGCGTGCGGTGACGTCGCATCGACGCACCAAGGACATGCTGGCGGCGCGAGTTGCCGACGACATCCCCGAGGGCGCATACGTCAACCTCGGCGTCGGCATGCCGACGCTGGTGGCGGATTACCTTGCGCCAGGCAAGGACGTGATCCTGCACAGCGAGAACGGCATCCTGGGCATGGGCCCCAAGCCTCCATCGGGACAGGAGGACTGGGACCTCATCAACGCCGGCAAGCAACCGGTCACGCTGCTGCCCGGGGGCGCGTATTTCCATCACGCCGACAGCTTCGCGATGATGCGCGGTGGGCATCTCGACGTCTGCGTGATGGGCGCGTACCAGGTTTCCCTGGACGGCGACCTAGCCAACTGGCACACCGGCGAGGCGCACGTCATGCCCGGCGTCGGCGGCGCAATGGATCTCGCGGCAGGGGCGAAGCAGGTCTGGATCATGATGGACCTGCTGACGAAGAGCGGCGAACCCAAGGTCGTCCCGCGCTGCACGTATCCCCTGACCGCGCGCAAGTGCGTCACACGGATCTACGGCGACCTCGCCACTCTTGCGTTCACGCCGCAAGGGTTGCGGGTGCTCGATCTCGTCCCGGGGCTTTCCAAGTCCGCGCTCGAGGCGATGCTTCGCGTGGAGCTCGCCTAGAGGGAACGTCTGCAAAAGGGCGTCCGTGAGTACGGCGCATGACGTGACGCCGGCGCCGCGCCCTTTGCAGGCGGAACGGCGCAGGCATGATCAGGGGCCGCCTTGGGAGCGGCCTTCGCGGCGGCCCCGCGCAACGGCGGGAAGAACGAGCGTCGTGCGTTCGGATGCGCGCGTACGCGGACTTCGCGCGCAACCGCAGGGCTTTTCCAGCGCGCTGCCTTTCACGTTCGAAACGCGCGAACGCCCCTTCCCCATCGAGCAATTCACAGGGGCGAACCGCGCTCCTACACTGGCCCGCGAACCAAGACGAGCGCCGCGACGAAGAGGAAGTCCGTGACGATCCTGCAGGCAGAAGCAGCCCATCCCTTGTTCGGCGCACGCGTGCGCGGCGTGCAGCTATTCCGGCCGATGAGCGATGCCACGTTCGCGGAAGTGCGCGCGCTGGTCGACGAATACTCGGTGCTCGTGTTTCCCGACCAGGATCTGAACGAGGAGGGACACGTCGCCTTCACGCGGCGCTTCGGCCCGCTGCAGATGTCCGTCAAGGGAAACCAGACGGGCGGGACCATCTTCGCCCACGCAACCAACGTGGACATGAAGACCGGTGAGATCGTCCCGATCGATGACAGCCGGATGAGCTACCTGCGGGTGAGCCGCCTGTGGCACACCGACGGCTCGTTCCGTCCCGTGCCTTCGACGGTCTCCATCGGCGCGGGTGTCCTGATGCCTCCCGTCGGCGGCAACACCGAGTTCGCCTCGTGCCGCGCCGCCTACGACACCTTGCCCGCGCAGACGAAGGACGATCTCCATCGCCTGGAGGCTACGCACGACCTCATGCACTCGCTGGCGACCGAGGATCCCTCTCTCGTTCGCCCGGAGCTGCGCGAGGACACGCCTCCGTACGTGCAGCCGATGCTTCGGATCAACCCGCGCAACAAGCGCAAGGCCCTGTACGTCGGAAGCCACGCCTGCCGAGTGACCGGCATGTCCGAAGACGAGGGCTTGCGCTTCATCGGCAAGTTGAACGCGCACGCCACGCAGTCGCGCTTCGTCTACAGCCACATGTGGACCACCAACGACGTGGTCATCTGGGACAACAGCGCGGTCATGCACCGTGCAACGCCCTACGAGCTCACGCGACACAAGCGGATCATGCGCCGCTCGCAGGGTGCGGGTGTGGACGAGGACTTTCGGCGCGAGCGCGAGTTGCTCCTCTCGACGCCGCACTAGCGGCGCGTGGTGCGCGGCGACGCCGGTCGTACGCGAAGCAAGCACATACAGGAACGATCCATGAACCAAGCCAACGAATCCGGTCCGTCGCCCGCGTTAC
This sequence comes from Casimicrobiaceae bacterium, assembly GCA_044225355.1. GTDB lineage: Bacteria > Pseudomonadota > Gammaproteobacteria > Burkholderiales > Casimicrobiaceae > VBCG01. Next base: position 2,074 of record JBGAIS010000041.1, read on the forward strand.
GCGGCGTCCGCGTGCTCGACCTGACGCAGTTCGAGGCCGGCACCTCGTGCACCCAGAGCCTCGCCTGGCTGGGTGCCGAGGTGATCAAGGTCGAGCCGCCGGGGACGGGCGAGCAGGCCCGGAACGCCTCCGTCGACCGCTATGGCAAGGACTCGCCGTTCTTCCTCGTGCTCAACGCCAACAAGCGCAGCGTCACGCTCAACCTCAAGAGCGCCGAAGGCAAGGCGATCCTGCGCGACCTCGTGACCAAGTGCGACGTCTTCATCGAGAATTTTGCCCCGGGCACGATCGATCGCCTGGGATTCGGCTACGAGGAAGTGGCGAAGATGAATCCCCGCATCGTCTACGCGCAGATCAAGGGCTACGATCCGGAAGGTCCGTTCGGACAGCTCGTGTCGTTCGACATGATCGCGCAGGCGGTCGGTGGCGCGCTCTCGATCACCGGCGAGGGCGACGGACGGCCGCTGCGTCCCGGCCCCACGCTCGGCGACACGGGGACCGGCCTGCACGTCACCATCGGCATCCTGGCGTCGCTGTTGCAGCGGGCGCAGACGGGCCGTGGCCAGTTCGTCCAGGTCACCATGCAGGAGGCGGTGATCAATTTCTGCCGCATGGCGTTCGCCGCGCAGGAAATGTTCAAGGAGCCGACGCGGCGCACCGGCAACCAGAGCCTGCTCGGCGCGACGTCGCCGAGCGAGCTCTATCGATGCAAGGGCGGCGGACCCAACGACTATTGCTTCGTCTATGTCTCGCGCGCGGGCAACAAGCAGTGGCTGCGGCTGCTGGAGGTCATCGGCGCCATGCACCTCAAGGACGATCCGCGCTTCGCGACCTCCGAGATGCGCTTCGAGCAGCGCGCGGTCATCGACAAGCTGGTCAGCGATTGGACCGCCGAGCGCGACAAGCACACGGTGATGCGCCTCCTCGGCGACGCCGGCGTCCCTGCGGGAGCCGTGTTCGACACGATGGAGGTTTCGCACGACCCGCACCTGCGCAAGCGCGAAGCGTTCGTCGTCGTGAAGCATCCCAATCGAGGCGACTTCCTCATGCCCGGATGGCCGGTGAAGATGTCGGACTCGCACGTGCCGGTGCGCGCGGCGCCGCTCCTCGGCAGCGACACCGAGGACGTGCTGAGGAGCGTCCTGGGATTGCCCGGCGAGCGCATCGCCGAGCTGTCCCGCACCGGCGTCATCTGAAGGAAAGGCCGCCATGAAGGCATACGAGCTGGTCGGGCAGACCCTGGGCCGACTGGGCGCGGACATGGGCTTCTTCCTGATGGGAGGACCCACGCACGGCGTCGGCAACTCGTGCATCGCCAACGGCGTGCGGATGATCGACGTGCGCCACGAGCAGGCAGCCGTCATGATGGCTCACGCCTACGCACGCCTGCGATCGCGCCCGGGACTGTGCATGGCGGCGTCGGGGCCGGGGGTGATGAACCTGGGCGCGGGGCTCGCCAACGCACTGGTCGATTGCGCACCGGTGGTCGCGCTGGGCGGCGCCGCCCCGATGGCGGGTCATCCGTCCGGTGATTTCCAGGACATCGACCAGGTCGCGGTGATGCGTCCCGTCACCAAGTGGGCCGATCGCGTCAACGAGCCCCGCCAGTTGCCGCGCATGCTGGTCGAGGCATTCGTGCAGGCCGGCAGTGGCAAGCCAGGCCCGGTGTACCTCGACCTGCCCGCCGACGTGCTGTACTCCGAAGTCGACCCCGCAGCGGTGCATTGGCCCGAAGTGGCGCTCGATGCCGACCACACGCGATCCGCGGCCAACGAGGAGCAGATCGCGCGCCTGTTCGAGCTCCTGCACAAGGCCTCGCGTCCGGTCGTCATCAGCGGAAGCGGTGTCCTGTGGTCGGGCGCGGCGCAGGAGTTGCGGCAGTTCGTCGAGCGATGCGGGATTCCGCTCTACACTACGCCGCAGGGGCGCGGCGTGATCCCGGAAGATCACTCGCTCTCGTTCCCCGCCGCCCGCAGCCAGGCACTCAAGGAAGCGGACCTGGTGCTCGTGCTCGGCACGCGGCTCAATTACGTATGGGGCCACGGCGAGCCGCCGCGCATATCGGCCAATGCGCAATTCGTGCGCATCGACGTCGACGCGGCCGAGGTCGCGTCTAGCGGTCGCATGGCGCTCGGCATCGTCGCGGACGCGCGCACCGTCCTGCAGCAATGCCTCGACAGGCTCGGCTCGTCCGGCGTCCCGGCGGCCAAGTTCAAGGCCTGGACCGACTCGCTGCACGCCGTCAACGTCAAGAAGTCGCAGGCCGCGGAAGCTCGCCTGTCCAACGACTCCACGCCGATTCATCCTCTGCGCTTGTGCAAGGAGCTGCGCGACTTCATGGATCGCGACGCGATCCTGGTCGTCGACGGTCAGGAGATCCTGAACTTCGGACGGCAATCGATCCCGATCTTCGCGCCGGGCCACAGCCTCAATTCCGGGACGTTCGGCACCATGGGCGTCGGGCTGCCGTACGGGGTAGGCGCGAAAGCGGCGCGGCCTCGCTCGCAGGTGATCGTCCTGCACGGCGACGGCTCGTTCGGGCTCAACGCCATGGAGCTCGACACCGCGGTGCGCCACAAGCTGCCGATCCTCGTCGTGATCAGCAACAACGGCGGGTGGACATCCGACCCGGAAGGAAGCAAGCCCGGACGTCACCTCGGCTTCACGCGCTACGACGAGATGGCCAAAGGGCTCGGGTGCCACGGCGAGCATGTCGAGGCGCCGGGCGAGATCGCGCCTGCATTGCGCAGGGCGGGCGACGCCGTGCGCAGCGGGCGCTGCGCGGTCGTCAACGTCGTCACCGATCCCGATGCTCGGGCCACCACCGCCGAGTTCACGAGCTACGTGACTTGAGGCGTGTCATCGAGCCTCGACAACGGGGGCACGGGCGACCGCGCTCGCCAGCGTAAAATCGGCGCATGCCCGCCGCACCTTGGAATCCCGCGCGCGTCGACTTCGTCACGTTGCATCTGTTTCGTGCCGTGGCCCACTGCGGCAACCTCACGCGTGCCGCGGCGCAATGTCATCTCGCGGTCTCGGCGGCGAGCAGGCGCCTCGCGGAGCTCGAGGCGGCGGCGGGTGTGCGGCTGTTCGAGCGGAGCTACAAGGGCGTCGCATTGACGCCCGCCGGCCATGTGGCGCTCCAGCATGCCACGCACCTGCTGCAGGCCTTCGAGCAGTTCGGCCGCGAGATCACGGAGTACTCGGCAGGTGTGGAGGGTCACGTGCACCTGCACAGCAACGTGACCGCGCTGACGGCCGGCCTGCCCGCCACGGTGGCGCGCTTTTGCGAGTCGAACCCGTCCATCCGGGTCGAGATCGAGGAACGCTTGAGCGCCGACGTCACGCGCGCGCTGGTCGATGGCGTCGCCGACGTCGGCTTGTTCGTGGCCTATGACGCTTCGAGCCTTCCCACGACGATCCAGACGGCGGCGTGGTGCGAGGACGAGCTCATCGTGCTCTGTCCGCTCGATCATCCCCTGGCTGGCGAGGACGAGGTCCGGCTCGCCGAGGTATTCGAGCACGATATCGTGAGCCTCGCGGATGGCGCGCTGATCGCCAAGATGATGTCGGCTGGCGCGGACGAGGCCGGGATGAACCTGCGCCAGCGGGTCCAGGTACGAAGCTACGACGTGCTATGCCATGTCGTCGCGGCGAACCTCGGCATCGGATTGTGCTCGTCGCTGTGGTGGCGGCAGAATGCGCGTGACGGCGATCAGCTGCGCGTCGTACAACTTGCGCATCCGCTGGCACGCCGAACCATCTTCGCGGGCCTCGGTCCGCGGGGAATCGCTTCGCAGGCCGCGCAGCTGTTCTGGGACGAGCTCCTGGGGCCGGGCAGGCCGCATGCCAGGGACGCAGGCCATCTGCTCCATCGCGATGCGGCAAGGCGCGTCGACCCACCGATCGCACCGGCCGCGCCTGTTCCGCAGGCTCCCTCCCGTCCTCCAAGGGCCGACCCATGACCAGGATTCGCAGCGAGTTTCGAAGGAAAGTGGAAGAGCGTCGCGGTCTCGTCCTGCCCGGTGCCTTCAACGCAATGAGTGCCAAGGTCATCGCCGACCTGGGATTCGAGGCGGTGTATCTCACCGGTGCCGGCTTGACCAACATGCACTACGGAATGCCCGACATCGGTTTCATGGGATTGCGCGACGTGGCCGACCACGCCGCGCGCATCCGGGACGCGGTCGATCTCCCCTTGCTCGTGGATATCGACACGGGATTCGGCAATGCGATCAACGTCCGTCATGCGATCCGTACGCTCGAGCGGGCGGGCGCGGATGCCGTCCAGCTCGAGGATCAGGTCTTTCCCAAGCGGTGCGGCCACTTCTCCGGCAAGAGCGTGGCCCCCGTGGAGGAGATGCTGACGAAAATCAAGGCGGCTACCGACGCGCGCACCGATCCGGATTTCATGATCGTCGCACGCACCGACGCCCGCGCCGTGCATGGCTTCGATCACGCGGTCGAGCGGGCGCAGCGATTCGCGGAAGCCGGCGCCGACGTGCTCTTCGTCGAGGCGGTGGAGAACGTCGACGAAGTGCGACGCCTTCCGGAGCTCCTGGGCAAGCCGCAGCTCATGAACGTGGTGATCGGCGGCAAGACGCCGGCGCTCGACGCGCAGGAGCTCGCCCGCATGCGCTACGGAATCGTTCTCTACGCGAACGCCGCGCTTCAGGGGGCGGTCGTGGGTATGCAGCGCGCGCTGGGCAAGCTCAAAGCCGACGGACGTCTCGACGAGGATCCGTCAGTGGTGGCGCCGTTCGGCGAGCGGCAGCGCCTGGTCGACAAGCACGTCTTCGATGCGCTGGAGCAACGCTACGCTTCGTGACGGCGCGAGAGAGCGGGGACTCGCCGCGCGCCGAACGATCATTCCATCTTGATCCCGAGGTCCTTCACGAGCGGGCCCATGGCGGCGCTCTCGGTGCGGATGAGCGCGACGAAATCGTCGCCCCCGACCCAGTAGGGCTCGAGGCCCAGGCCGGCGAACTTCTCCTTCACGTCCGGCATGGCCAGGACCGTCTGGATATCGGCGGCGATCTTCGCCTTCACCGCTGGAGGCATTCCCGCGGGTCCGACCACGGCGTGCCAGAGCGGCGCGTCGGAATTCTTCAATCCGAACTCGGATAGCGCCGGTACTTCCGGAAGCAGCGAGATGCGCTTGGGGCTGTTGGTGGCAAGCGCCCGGAGCTTTCCGGACTTGAGCAGGGGAGGGTAGGCGGGCACGCCGTCGAACCCGACCTGGATCTCCGTCGTCAGGAGCCCCTTCGTCACGTCGGCTCCGCTCTTGTAGGGCACGTAGCGCAGCTTGATGCCCGCATCCCTCGCGAAGCGCTCGACGGCAAGTTGCTGCCCGACGTTGCCACCACCCACCGTGACCGTGTCGGGCTTGGCCTTCGCGAGCGCCACCAACTCGGTGATCGAGTTGGCAGGCAACGTTTCGTTGGCGACCACGAGCAACGGCACTTGCGCAACGACGCCGATATGGGAGAAATCCTTGATCGAGTCGTAGGGAATGTTCGTCATCGCGAACTGGTTGATGGTCAGCGTCGAGTTGAGCGGCTGGAAGAGCGTGTAGCCGTCCGGTGCCGCCTTGGCGGCCTCCACCGCGGCGATGACCGTGTTCGCGCCCGGCTTGTTCTCGATGACCACTTGCTGGCCCCAGATCTCCGACAGCTTCTGCCCGAGGATGCGTGCCGTAATGTCGCCAGGGCCGCCCGGGGCGAAGGGAACGATCCAACGGACTGGCTTGGTCGGCCACTTTGCAGCCTGTGCGGCGGCCAAGGGCGCTGCGAGTACCGCGGCGACGCCCATCAGGACGCCAATCCACAACCGGATTCGATGCTTCATCGGTGTCGTCCCCCTGCAGGTTGCTAAGCGGCCTGTGCCGATCCACGCCAGGGCGCCGATCCTTCAGCGTCGGGCTATTGCCGATACGCCAAGCCATCACAATATTAGGCGGCCCCCCTGCTGGCCACAACCGAGGCTGATTCACAACTGTGATGAAAATGGATCAGGGAGGCGGTGGCCACCCGCCGTTCGAGTTCGTCGGCGTGCAGCTCGTGCATGCGGCCTCCCGCGGCGCTTGCACGCGGGAGGCATGGCCCCTCAACGCACTTGGAGCTCCAGCACGCGATACCCGGTCCTTCCTGCGGGCAACGGCGTGACGTCGCTGCCGGCCGTGGATGCCTGCAACTTCGTGTCAGCCACGAACAGCAGGCGATCGCCGGCCACCACGCCGGTCGTGGGATTGCGGAAGTCGGGGTGACCGCGCAGGATGACCTCGGCGCGGCTGACACGGGCGTGCGCGACGTCGATCGTGAGCGACCATACGCGCGTCCGCCCGACGAGATTCTGGATGCCGATCACGCCCTGTCGCGATCGGGCCAGCCCGTCGATCCCGCCGAGATAGACGTCGCCGGGCGTGGCGAGACGGCGAATGCGCTCGATGCCGGCGGATCTCCCGCGCAGGTCCACGACGGCGAGTCCGTCGAAGTCCGCGACCAGGAGATGCCCAGGCGCAAGCCACACGATCCCGTTGGGACTTTCGAACGTCTCCGGCGGCAGCAGTCGCTCGAGCGCCGTGCCCTCGGGACGCAAGCGCCACACGGTGCCGCCTTGCGACTCGGTGGCGTAAATCGAACCATCGTCGGCAAGCGCGAGATCGTTCAGCATGCCCCAGCCTGGGAGCGGGTAAACGTGGGTCACGCGGCCGCGCGACAGGTCGATGCGCGCCAGAAGCGTCCGGCCCATGTCCTCCGGGCGGCGATCGATCATGAACGGCGCGGCGGTGCTCGCGACCCACAAGGTGTCGCGGCCCGGATCGACGGTCATGCCGAGCACGGCGAGCAATCCGCGGTCTCCCGGTGGCACTACGTCGCGACAGCGACCTTGCGTGTCCACGGCCACCACCGTGCGTCGACGGCCACTCGACAGGAGCAGCTCGCTTCGCTTCGCATCCCAGGCGGTGCCTTCGGGCAGGAGTCCGGCGCACCGGGTCTCGCGGTGGATGAGAGCGTGTCCGATGGGCGGCGCCCTGGCGGCAAACCGCGCGGCGCGCTCACGATACGCCGGGGTGTCGGCAAAGGCGCCGAAGTCGTCCGGATCGAGCTCGTCCTCCATGCCCACTTCGGCGAGTCGGTCGAGCCACTGGATCGCGGACGTCTCGTCACCCATCGACGCGGCGGTGCGCGCCGAGACGTAGAGCGCGCCTACGTGGCGCGGGTGCTTCGCCACGACCTCCGAAAGCGCGTTGCGCAACTGCTGCTGGGGCGACGGTGAAGCCGGTGTCGACTCGGTGGCGTGAGCGCCGGTCCATGATGTCATCGCAACGAGTGCGATAACCAAGCCACGCAACACGAGGCAACGCGACTGCGCCCGACCGCAAGGGCTCGGTCCGGGCGATCGCGATCGTGGGATTTCGTGGCTTGCTCGCTGTGCCGTGGCCATTCAACCTCCGTACGGAGCGTGGGACGGACTCCGCGCGGCGGAGCTTGGACCCCGTGACGACCTCGCGCAATGTCGACGTGACGAACCTCCCCCACGGCCGACGAAGCCGTCGCGACGCGGGCGAACCCGGTCGATGCGGGGGTCGCTCGAGTGGCGCGCCGTGCGCAGGAGCCGACCGCATCGCCAGACGCGGATCGCAAGCTACGCGTCGACAGATCGTCGGTGACGCAACGCCAATCGCATTTCGTCAGGCGTGCAGCGCTACCGCGTCCGCGCCCGCCGGGAATCGAAGGCGCGGTGAAGTGTCATGCGCCGCGTTCCACACCGCCTCTGCCACATCCGAGGCCTGCGTGCACGCGCTTGCTTGCGTGAATGCACGCATGACGGTTTGCGCGAACGGTGCGTACGGTTCCGGGACCAGTCCGGCGAGGCGCGACCGGCTGTTGTCCGTGAAGCGTGTACCCGGACCGTAGCCGGGCTCGACGAGCTTGACGCGGATATCGAAGGCCTCCGCCTCGTGGGCGAGCGAGGCGGTAAACCCTTCGACGGCCGTCTTGCTCGCCGTGTAGGCCGCGACCATCGGCATGGGCGCCAGCGTCGCGCTGGACGTCACGTTGACGATTACGCCTGACCGGCGCGTGCGGAATTGCGGAAGCACCGCCTGCGTCATCGCCATGACGCCGAAGGTATTGGTCTCGAACACCTCGCGCACAGTGGCCATGGGGGTTGCTTCGAAGGCGCCGAAAAGACCGATGCCCGCGTTGTTCACCAGGACATCGATGGGGCCCGACGCCTCGATTGCCGAGGCGATGCTCTCCGGCCGCGTGACGTCGAGCGCAAGCACGCGGAGGCGATGGGATGGTTCGAGCCCGTCGACGTGCGGCGTTCGCATGGTGGCGACGACGTTCCATCCGTTTGCATGGAAGTGGCGTGCCGTTTCGAGGCCGTAGCCCGACGAGCAGCCGGTGATCAGGACGGTCTTCATGTCGTTCTCCTTCGTGGTGAGGTGAACGAACGATATGCCATCGATGGTGGACGATGTAAGATGAAAATCCATTTTTCTTTGGCAAGAGTCCAGAATGAGAGATCCCCTCGCGGACGTGATCGCGTTGCTTCGACCCCGGGCCGTCTTCTCGAAAGGCATCAGCGGCGCCGGACGTTGGGGCGTGCGGTACTCGGCGTTCGGCCAGCCGAGCTTCTGCGCGGTCCTTGCAGGAAGCTGCCGGCTCGCCGTCGACCGCGCGGCGCCGCTCACGCTCGAAGCGGGCGACTTCGTGCTGCTTCCGGCCACGCCGGCGTTCACCCTTTCCGGCTTCGAGCCCGTCGATCCCGAGCGTATCGATCCGCGGAAGGCCGCCCTTGCGTCGGGGGAGGTGCGCCACGGAACACGCGGAGGACGTCCGGACGTCCGGCTGCTCGGCGGCTACTTCGACTTCGAGGCCTCCGACGCCGGGTTGCTGCTGTCGCTGCTGCCCACGCAAATTCACGTGCGCGGCATCGATCGACTCGCAGCGCTCGTGCGCATGGTCGCTGAAGAATCGAGAGAGAGAATGGCAGGCCGCGAGCTCGTGCTGGCGCGCCTGGTCGAGATCCTGCTCATCGAGGCCCTGCGTGCGGCACCGGGCGAAGGCGCGCCTCCGGGGCTCCTGCGCGGCCTCGCCGATACGCGCCTTGCCGTTGCGATCCGGCAGATGCACGGCGATCCCGGGGCCGCCTGGACCGTGGAGCAGCTCGCGCGCAAGGCAGCGCTTTCGCGCTCGGCCTTCTTCGAGCGATTCACCCGTGCCGTCGGCTGTCCACCGATGGAGTACTTGCTCGCGTGGCGAATGGCAATCGCCCGGGACCTGCTTCGGCGCAAGGATGCGCGGGTGGCGGAGGTGGCCGAGCGCGTCGGCTACGCCTCGACGAGCACCTTCAGCACGGCCTTCAGCCGTCACGTGGGAGAGTCTCCGGGCCGCTACGCGCGCGCGAGCTGAGAGGCGCCACGAGATTCGACGGGCTGCAGCATTGGACAACGCTTCTCGGCACTGAGTAGACGGGCGGCCACGCGATCTACCGCGGATCGGTGCTGATGTGCGGGTATTCCTCGCCCGGGTCGGGCTTCGGCGTGTTCATGTTGCGCGACACGCCGTACGGCACGAACTTGCGCTCCGCGCCATGCTCCGCCCACTCGGGAATGGGATTCCTGAGATCCTTTCCGATCACGCCCTCGAACGACCTCACCTCGCCCGGTGCGTAGAGTCGCCCCAGCAGATTGTCGAACGAGCGGTTCTCGAACATGAGCACGACGACGTGGTCGAGCGCCTTTCTTCGATCCGGCACGACCCGTTGTGCTGCGGCGAGCCTCTGGACGCCGGCGCTCGCGGCAATCGCTCCCGTGCTCTTCACGAACGTGCGGCGGGTCGTCATGGCGTGGGCTCCTTGGGGTCCGCTGCGCGGAGGTCCGCGTGCGTGTGAAAGTATCCGATCGGCACGAATCTCGAACGATTGGGGGTCACGGTCGGTGGTCCAGACGAGGCTTGGGATCCGCCGCGGGAACCGCGGGCGCGGCGTCGAAGCTTCCGCCCAAGGCAAGATGCAGCCGGATGCGATTGGCCCGCTGCTCGCCCTGCAACTGGATCAGCACGGCCTGCGCGGCGATCTGGTCCGTCTGCAGGTTCGACACCCACAGGAGGTCGCGGCGGCCGGCGCGGTACTGGATCGTCGCGATGCGCACGGCCTCGGTGGCGCTCGCGAGCGCGTTGCGCTCGTAGGGCAAGCGTTTCGCGAGGTGCCGTTCGTTGGCGATAGCGTTTTCCGCTTCGCGAAAGGCGGCGAGCGCTGCCTCGCCGTAGTGGGCGACCGCCTGCGCCTGCTGGGCGGTAGCGATCTCGACTCTCGCACGGAGCGCCCCGCCTTCGTAGATCGGAACCGACACGCCGATGGCCGCGGAAGCGAGCCAGGGATTGAGCCGCAGGACGGACAGCAGGGGATCGCCGAGCAGCCCGCCCGCGAGGGAGATCGATAGATCCGGCAACAGCGCGAGCTCCGCCGCCTCCTCCGCGCGAAACGCCTTCAGGACCTGCTGCTCGGCGGCGACGAGATCCGGCCTCCGCTCGAGCACGGCGGCCGGCACCCCGTGGCCGACCGACGGAGGCAGGGGCGGGAACGCGCTCGCCGCCTCGATCTCCGCCGCCGGATAGCGACCGAGCAGCACCTCGACCGCGCGTTGCGCCTCCTCGTAGGCCTGGCGCGCGGTCTCGACCTGCGCGCGCGCGAAGTCGAGCTTGGCGCTCGTGTCGGCGACGTCGAGGTCCGTGTCCTTGCCCGCTTCGCGCCGGATCTTGACGAGGGCGAGGAGGTCGCCGTACACGCGCACCGACTGTTCGGCGAGCGCCAGGATCTGGCGCGCTTCGCACGCGAGGTACCAGCTCTTGGCGACCATCGCCGCCAGCGATTGGCGCGCAAACGCATAGTCGAGCGCGCTGGCCGACGCACCGGCGGTGGCGGCGGCGCGCTGGGCGCGCAGGCGGCCCCATACGTCGAGCTCCCATGCGACGCCTGCGTAAGCGACACCCGCGTTGAAGTTGCTGTCGTGATTCTCGTCGCGCGTCGTTCTTCCGCCCACCACGAGGCCGATCTGCGGCAGGAGTTGCGCGCCGACGACGATCACGTTCTGCTGCGCGATGCGCACGCGCTCCGCGGCCTCGCGAAGATCGAGATTGTTGGCGATGGCTTCGGCGACGATGGCGTCGAGCATCGGATCGTTGAACGACCTGATCCAGTCGTTCGCCACGTCACCCGCTCGCGCACCGGCGCCCCACGCGGCTGGGATGCGCGTGGCCTTCGGCAGGGCATCGTCGACGAGGTCAACGTGCGACGGCGGCGGCTTGAGCGCGCAGCCCGAGAGCACGACCACCGCGAGGACGAGGGAGGTGCGCATCAGCCGGAGAACGGGTAGAGCCAGTTGTACCAGGTGTAGCCTCGGAGGGCGATCTTGCGCAGCACTACGAAGGGGCTGTGCGGATTCGTGTAGATCGCGGCGCGCCCTTGCGTGCCGATCGGGAACTTCTGCTGGTCGGGGTCGTCGAGCGTGATCGCGACGACGAACTGACCTTGCGGGATCTCGTTCGGCACGTACTTGAAATCGGGCAGCGTGCCGCTCGGCAGCATCTGCCCCGCGCCGCTTCCCTGCCAGATGGCCTGCACTTTGCCGGGCCAGATCTGCCCGGGATACAAATCGAGCGCGACCTCCACGGCCTGCCCTGGTTTCATGTACTTGAGGTTCTCCTGGAAGAAGTTGGCGAGCAGGTAGCGATTCTCGTCGCAGATGAACGATGCGATCGCGCCGAAGCGAATGTCGCCGGCGACCATGCCCGGCCGCACCTGCAGGTTCATGATGTAGCCGTCCTCGGGCGCCACCATGACGGTGTTGTCGAGATAGAAGAGCGCCTGGTCGAGCTCCGCCTGCGTGGCCGCCACCGCCGTGTTCACGCCGCCGATCTCGGACTGGTACTTGAGGCGCGCGCGCTGCTCCTCGGCCTGGGCTTCCTTGATGGCGGCACTTTCCGCCGCCACCTGCGCGCTCCACTTCTGCGCGTCCTCCTCCGGCCCCGCGCCGCGCCTGGCGAGATCAGCCGAGAGCTTCTCCTGGTAGCGCGCGTACTCGAGCTCGCTCTTGAGCTTCACGATCTTCTCGCTCGCCACCTCAACATCCGACTTCATGACCAGGACGTTCTGCTTCGCCTGCGCGAGCTGGGCCTGCAGCTGCTTTACCTTGGCCTCGTAGATGCGCCTGTCGAATTCGAACAGGGGCGCGCCGCGCTTGACGTGCACGTTGGGCTCGACACGCACGGCGGTCACGAGCGTCGGCTCGGACAACCGAGGCGTGAGCTGGATCGTGCGCTGGATGACGCGTGCCTCGGTGGAGGTGGGCGCAACGAAGCGCAGGCCAATGAGAAAGATGATGCCGAGGTGCAGCACGAAGAACGTCGAGAAGAATCCCCAGGCGATGGTGAACTTGAGCCAGCGCAGCTTGAAGAACACGAGCCAGACCACGAAGGCGTAGCCGAAGAGGAGGACGAATCCGAGCAGCATGGCTAAGCGTCCTTATGCCTTCGAAGGCGGCGAGCCCGGCGCGCGCGGCTTGTCGGCGAGCCGCTCCGCCTCTTCCTCGAGCGCCTTCGCCTCTTCCCTCGGGAAGCGGCGAACGTCGACGATGTCGGTCGGCTTGAACGCCCAGATGAAGGCCTGGATCCACGGAAGGATCGTGGGCAGCAGTCCGGCCCAGCCCATGATCTTCACCGCTTCGGCTTCAGGATGACCGCGCGCGAGCGCGATGCGGCCCGGAAGGCCGGCGATCCAGATGTACGTGAGCACGGCCGCGATGCCCGCGAGCGCGAAGGTCGCGAACGTTGCGTAGTCCCAGACGTCGAGCTCGAAGCCAAGCATCGCCGATCTCCTCTCGTCGCGCTAGCGGGCGCGGGTGGCGGGCACGCTCGCGTAGTAGGCCGCGATACCCGCGATCTCGTCACTGCCGAGGCGACGCGCGATGCTTCGCATCTGCGCGCCGATGTCGTTGCGCCGCTGCCCGGACTTGAACGCCTGCAGCTGCTCCTCGAGATAGGCGCGCTGCTGGCCGCGAAGCCCTGGCGCCCCGATCACGAATCCGGCGGGACCGTGACAGGACGCGCAGGGCGCGATTCCGCGCCCGGGATCACCCTCGCGGACGAGCGCGCGAACCTCCGAGGCCTCCGATCCGGCGGCATGCCCACCGCGTCGAAGGGATCGGCGAGCGAGCAGAAGTGGGTGGCGCGTCGAGGCACGTCCTGCGGACGAAAGCGGATCGACAGGCACGCCCATCACCGTCGCGTTGCGCCTGCCGCTGCGAAGTCCTCGAGCTGCTTGTAGACGGCGGCGACGTCCTGTCCCGCGAGATTGAAACGCCGGCATCGGCGCTGACGCCGTGGGCGCCGTGGCAGTTGCAGCGGCGGCGAGCGTGGCGCCGCGCGCTGTCCCCGCGCTTGACGAAGCGGCGCGCGTGGCCACGGTCACGCGACGTTGGAAGCGGGCATGCCGGCGTTCGCATCCCCGAGGGCTCGCGCACCGGCAGGCCGACGGCGCGGCAGATCGCGTCCCGCGTCCGCGGTCGCGCACGCTTCGGCTGGCGCCCGCGAGGGCAGCCCGCGAAGCCCCCGGCCGCGACCACGAGCAGGACGATCGTGCCGGCGATCCACGTCGCGAATCGCGGGTCCCGCGCGCGCCGGTCATCGCGTCCCCACGCGATAGGCCACGCCGCTGCCCGGCATCATGAGGGACTGCACGATCGGATAGCCATAATTGGTGATCGTCAAGGCGACGACCAGAAGCGTCCACACGCGGAACCCGTTGAGTGAGGCCGGCAATGCTCGTGGCGGGCGCACGGCGAGCGAGAACGCAGCGGAACCAGCACGGCGCTCGGTGTGCAGGCGAGGCACGCCCAGGAGCAGGAGTGCGGAGAAGACGAGCACGATGCCGCCGATCGCCGACACGGCGACCCAGGCGGCCTGCGGCGCGAGCGCCGGGTTGGCATAGTCGTAGTACGCCATGCGCCGCGGCTGGCCCATGGTGCCGACGGCGTGCCAGGGCAGCGTGGTCAGGAGCATCCCGGCGAACCAGGACCACAGCTGCACGCGGACGAGCGCCGGCGCGGCCAGCGGCCGGCTCGTCAGGCGCGGCCACAGCTCGTAGGCGATCGCGAAGTACATGATCACGACCGCGCCGCCGTAGATCAGGTGGAAGTGTCCTGTGACCCACTGCGTGTTGTGGATCGTGGAGTTGAGCGCGTAGCTCATGTTGATGAGGCCGCTCGCGCCGCCGAGCCCCAGCATGACGAACGACATGGCGGACGCGAGCACGAGCGGGCGATCCCGGCCAGCGCCGCGAGCCAGCCGAGCGCGCCTCGGCCTCCGCGCAGGCGTCCGCGATCTCTTGAAGCGCAGATCGTGAAGATCGTCAGCAACGTGGGCACGGCCACCATGCCGGTGAAAACCGTGTGGAGGAACTTGAACCCGGCGCCGATCTGCAGGTCGGCGAACAGATGGTGGAAGCCGATGGGCATCGAGAAGATGAGCAGCAGGAAGCTCACGCGCCCCATGCGATCGCTGTACAGGCGCCCGCCTGCGGCCTGCGGCAGGAGAACGTAGAACGCGATGTACGCCGGGATCAGCCAGAAATAGACGATGAGTGCAGCGTCCACGAAGAGGATGCGCGCGAGGCCCGCGTCGATGGTCGCCGTGAAGCCAGGAGGTTCGTAGGATCAGGAACACGATCTCGCAACCGACGCCGAGCGACGTCCAGGCCCACAGCAGCGCGCCCGCCACGGTGGCGAACATCGCGAGCGGCACCGGCAAGGCGGGATGCTCGCGCTTCCAGCGGGAGAGCTCGGCCGCCATGAGGCCCACCCAGATCCAGGAGCCGGCGATGGCGACCAGCACGCCCAGGTAGTAGAAGGGGCTGCCGGCAAGCGGTGGATAGAACGTGTACAGGACGTCGGCCCTGCCGGCGGCGACGGTCGCGAGCGCCACGAGCGCACCGGAGACGACGAGGGCGAACGCGAGCCACGCAAGCGAGGGTCGATGCAAGGGCCGGCCGAGCGCGGTCGTGCACGCGGCGTAGCCGAAGCCCATCGCGACGAGCGTCGGGAACACATAGGCGAGGCTCGTCCCGTGCGCGGTGACGGACCGGTAGTAGAGCTCGGGGTCGACCCAGCGATGCAGGGGGCTACGCACGACCATCTGCCATGCGCCGAGCGGAAGCGCGACGGCGAATGCGGAGAACGCCGCCCAGAAGTGGGCGAGCACGCGGCCGCTATTCGCCAGCGCACGACGCGCGCGGCCGCGTGCCGTAGGTCCGGGCGAAGTCATCGCGGTCGACGACCCTGATCCGCGCCCACATGCCCCTCGTAGCCGACGCTGCAGTATTCGCGGCAGGTGACGCAGCCAGCCGGGACGCTCGAAGCGCCCGCGCACCTGCGACACGAATCCTGGCACGCCCATGCCATAGACGTTGGTGCTGGCGATCAGGGAGCCGTGCACGACGTCCGGGCTCGTGATGCGCAGCGTGACGTCGGTTCGTGCCGGCACGACGATGCATTGAGGCACGAACGAGTATTGCTGCGCGAGCACGCGGACGATCGCCGAGCCGTCGGGCTGCATCGACGTGCCGAGGTTCGCTTCCATGAACTCGCCCGCGAGATGCAGCCGGCTCGCGTCGATCGTCTCGACGTTCGACGGCGGCTCCGCCGCCCAGTGGAGGCCCGTCGCGATGATCACGACCAGCAGCAAGGCCACGATCAGCGCGACGAACAGGGCCCATCGCCGCTCGGAACGGTCGATCTCCTCGAGAAGCCCGGCCTCAGCCAATGGCGCCCCGCGGCAGGAACACGAGGACGTAGAACGCGAGCCAGAGCGCGACCAGCAGCGCGACGGCAGCGCCCGCCAGAACGAACGCGCCGCGAGTCCCGGCGGCGGCGACGCGCGCCACGTCGTCGTCGCTGCAGACGAACGCGACGTTCTCCGGCAGGAACGCAGCGGAGACGTGCGCGGCGCGTTCGGTGTCGAGGGTCACCGGACTCATCGCGCGGGCGCGCGGCCGATCGCCGCGAGCACGACCTCGGGTCGCATGGGCACCGACCGCACGCGCGCCCCGGTGGCGTCGAACACCGCGTTCGCGATGGCGGCCGGCACGACGGACGTGGTCGGCTCGCCCGCGCCCCACGGGGGCTCGTTCGGGCGGTCGATGAGATCGATGCTGACCTCGGGTACGTCGGGAAACGTGAGGATCGGATAGCTCCCCCAGTCGAGACTCGTCACGGCGCTGCGGCTGAAGGTCAGCTTCTCGACCAGCGCGCGACTGACGGTCTGCACGACGTTGCCTTCGATCTGGTTGCGCAGCCCGTCGGGATTGATGACCTGGCCGCAATCGTGCACGACGAACACGCGATCGACCTTCACTCGCCCGCTCGTGCGGTCGACCGTGACGTCGGCCACGATGGCGACGTACGTGCGCACGAGTTCGTACTTCGCATAGGCCATGCCGCGACCGCGCGCTTGGGCGCCGGTATCGCGCGCCTGCGAGCCGCGGGGCCGCCAACTCGCGAAGGTCGCGAGGCGATCCAGCAATTCGAGGCCCCGAGGATCGCGCAGGTTTCGCATGCGGATCGCGAGCGGATCGACGCCCGCCGCCGCCGCGATCTCGTCGAGGAAGCATTCGTTGCCGAACGTGTTCTGCATGCGCCCCGGCGCGCGTATCCAGGCCGCCGGCAGCGGCGTGTCGACGAGCCAGTGCGAGGTCAGCTTGCTGTTGGGCAACGCGTACGGGACGCCGAGCCCCGGGTTGCCGAGGTTGGCCTTCTGGGGCCCGTACCGGGGAAGGTTCGCGAGCGTCGCCGCCAGCAGCGTCACTCCCGATCGGCGCATCGGCCGCTCCGGCATGAAGATGTCCGACACCCACGCGAGGATCGCGCCCTGCGCATCGATGCGCGCGCGGTAGTCGAGCAGGACCGGCGGTCCCTTGGGGTCCCAGCCGTGCTCGTCCTCGCGCATCCATTGCAGGCGCACGGGCCTCCCGACTTCCTTCGCGATCACCGCGGCCTCGGACGCGCAGTCGTCGGAGCCGTTGCGGCCGTAGCAGCCCGCGCCTTCGACGTAGATGCAGCGCACGTCGTCGGGGGGCATGCGCATCATGGCGGCGAGCTGGAGGCGCAGGAGATGACTCGCCTGCGACGGCGTCCAGACCGTGAGGCGGCCCTCGACGAGTTCCGCGACGGCGCACGAGGGGCCGATCGAGCCGTGCGTGTTGAGCGTGAGCTCGTAGGTCGCGCCCAGCGTGGTGCCCGGCGCATCGAAGGCCGCTACAGCGTCCCCGGATTGCTGGAACACTTCGTCGCGGGCGACCTTGGAGCGGCGCACGTAATCGAAGAGTTGCGCTTGTTCGGGCAGCCCGGTCCACGGCGCCCAGGTCGCGCGCATGGCGGTGGCCGCGCGGATGGCCGCCCGTTCGTTCTCGGCGACGACGGCGAGGAGGTTGCCCTTGCGTACGGCGCGGAGGTAGCCCGGGATCGCGCGGCACGCCGCGTCGCTCCACGCGGTGAGCCTCGCGCCGATCGCCACGGGATGCACGATGCGCGCGTGCACCATGCCCGGCCGCTGGACGTCCTGGACGAAGGTGAACGTACCGAAGATCTTGGCGGGGATGTCGAGGCGCGGGATGGGCTTGCCGACGATCGAGTAATCCTTCGGATCCTTGAGCGGCGCCGACGGATCGACCTTCACCGTCAGGGTGCGGCCCGCGACGAGCTGCGCGTAGGAGACGCCCTCTCCCCCGGACCTGGGCCTCACGACGCCATCGATGACGGCGAGCGCGTCCTTGGCGACGCCCTCGCGCTGCGCGGCGAGCGCGATGAGCGCCTCGCGTGCCGTCGCGGCGGCGCGACGGATCTGCATGCCGCCCGACTGGATCGTGAGGCTCGCGTACGTCGGGCCCTGGTCCGGCGTGAGAGCGGTGTCGCCCTGCACCGTCACAACGCGATGCAGCGGCACCGACAGCTCTTCCGCGGCGATCTGGCAAAGGGCGGTCAGCGCGCCGGTGCCGAGCTCGACCTTGCCCGAGTACAGCGTCACCCCGCCGTCGGCGCCGATCGCAAGATAGCTCGCGATCTCGTCGGGCGCGACGTTGCGCAACGGCCAGGGCCGGGCCTGGCCGACCGCCGTCCGCGGGACGAGCGTGAAGGTGACCACGAGCGCGCCGGCGCCCTTCAGGAACGCGCGGCGAGGCTCATGCACGTCGGACATCGGCTTGGCCATGCGTCAGCCTGTCTTGCCTGCCGCGCGCATGACCGCGCGCAGGATGCGCACGTGCGTGCCGCACTTGCACAGGTTGCCGGCGAGCGCCTGGCGCACCTGCTCCTCGGTCGGCTTCCTGTTCGTCGCCAGGAACGCCGCGGCCTGCATGATCATGCCGTTGATGCAATACCCGCACTGCGCGGCCTGCTCGTCGATGAACGCCTGCTGCACCGGATGCGGCTTCTCGGGCGTCCCGAGGCCTTCGAGCGTGACCACGTCGGCGCCGGCGACCGCCGAGATCGGCATCACGCAGCAGCGCAGCGCTTCGCCGTAGTAATGCACGGTGCACGCGCTGCCAAGCCCGAGCCCGCATCCGAAGTGCAGGCCGTGCAGTCCCTATTCGTCACGCAGGGTATAGAGCAGCGCATGTCGGGATCGTCGGCATGCAGCTCTTGCGGCTTGCCGTTGACGGTCAGCTTGATCGCGATGGCCATGTGCGCGATCCTGGTCAGCGCCACGCGGCGCGCCACGACGCGCTGATGTGGATCCACGCCTCGCTCGTTGCCGGTGTGCGGCTCCCAACCGTCGACCTTGAGCGTGAGCGTCGAAGGGATCACGGCGGCCGGCAAGCGATCTCCCGTCACGCAAAGAGAACTGCGCGAGCGCGGGCGTCACGACGACGCTGCCGCACGCGATCAGGAACGTTCTGCGATCGGGCATGTCAGTGGCCTCCGTCGAAGTGCGAGTCGCCTGTGCGGTCGCGACGACGCCGACCGCGCAGGCAGCCGCGACCAGCACCGCCTGGTACGCCTACTAGCTCGGGATGATCCGGGCATCGTGACGCTCCCTCGGACACGGCGCAGCGCCTGCGCGCGCATCGTTGGGCGATTGGCGACGTTTTGCCGCGCAAGCTCGAAAGTGCGCGCGCGCGATCGTCGCCGCTGCCCGAGTAGAACTCTCGGCCGCGTGATCCGCGAATGCCAGCGGATGCTCTGAAGCGCGCGGCCTCGAATCGGGCGCGGGCGACATCAAGGTGCAGCGCCGCCTCGCGGGCGTTGCCGGACGCGCGCGCGACGTCGGCCATGCGCCATGACACTTCCGGATCGCCGCTGTCGAGCGCCGGCGCGAGCAGCGCCGCGGCGTCGTGCACGCGTCCTTCGTCGAGGTGGATCTCGGCGAGATGCACGCGCGCCTTGACGTAGCACGGCAAGTAGTCGAGCGCCGTGCGATACCACTTCGCTGCCCGCGTTGCGTCGGGCGCCGGCACCAGTTCGCCCCACAGCACACCGAGCTGGAACGACGCCCATGCGGGACCGAACGGCGACACGTCGGGGTACGTGCGAAGCGCCTCGACGTACGTGTGATCCGCCTCGTCGAACGCGCCGAGATCCGCGAGGAGCGCGCCGAGAGGAATGCGCTCTTCCCAGCGCCCGGGCAGCGCCGCTCGCCTGCGCCGCGCCGCCAGGACTGCGGGCAGGTTCGCCCCCGTCGCCTGGTCGATCGTCAGCAGGAGACGATCGGTCGAGTCGGGGAGGGCGCCGCCCGCCACCGCCCGCGCGAGACTCGCCCTCGCCTCGGCGAACCGATGCGTAGAGCACGCGACCTGCGCCGCGACGAGCGACGTACGCGCCGAATCGGGGTCCGCTCGCGCAAGCTCCTGCGCGACCCTTTCCAGGCGATCGAACGAGGCGGGGGTGCCTGCGAATTGCGCCGTCAGCTGCTCTTGCTCGACGATCAGCTCGGCAACCTGCGGCTGCTCCGGCGCGCGCCAGAAGCGGGTCCACGAACGCTTCCGTGCGCTTTCGAGGTTGATCGCCGCAATCTCTCCGGCGGTGAGGGCCAAGCGCTCGGCTCCGGCGGAGGCGGCTTGCATCGTTGCGCTCATCCGAATCGCTTCCTGAGGCTTTCGAGCCCCACCTTCTGCAGCGTGGTCACGACGGTCCGGATGATGAGGGTCGGCTGCCCGTCGGAGAGGTACTGAACGCGCCACGTCACTACGCTACCGGCACCCTTGCGCGCGACCTCGAGGACGCCGGTGTAGTTCGACGCGCCCATGCCGGTGATCCCCGAATAGCGATACTGGCGACGGGCGTTGTCGGTCGCGTCCAGGCGCTCGATGATGGTCTTGCCGTCGACCGTCTCCACCGTGCGCAGTTGGCCGGCGCCCGCGCCGGTCAGGCGGATGCTGGCGATCAGCGGATGCCACATCGCGCCGAAGCCGCCGATCAACGTCCAGACCTTCTCCGCCGATGCGTCGACCTCGATCGACTCGGCGACCGTCGAGAGCTCGGTGTTCGGCGGCGCGAGATAGGGAAACGTGTCGCGTCCGAGCTGCGTCGCGCGCGTCGCTCCGCCGACCAGCGGTTCGCGGTCGCGGTTGACGATCCACGTCAGCAGCATGTCGATGTCGCGCGCGTTGAGCGTCCTGCCTCCGCCGGTTCGATAGGGGCGTCCGTCGAGCGTGCTCTTCTCGATCTCGAGATAGCTCGTGTCCGTCGTGGGCTTGGCGACGTCGATGAGCTGGAAGTCGTCGAGGAATACGTTGGCGCTTGCCGCGATCTGCGCCGGCGACCAGTCTTCCTTGCCGTCGCGCATGTCGTATTGATGGAGGCTGTCGACCAGGCGCTTGCGGAAGAGCGGCGCGTACTCCGGCGCGATCGCGAAGGGCGTCTGCTGGTTCC
This sequence comes from Casimicrobiaceae bacterium, assembly GCA_044225355.1. Classification (GTDB taxonomy): domain Bacteria; phylum Pseudomonadota; class Gammaproteobacteria; order Burkholderiales; family Casimicrobiaceae; genus VBCG01. The sequence continues at coordinate 23,003 of JBGAIS010000041.1, forward strand.
ACAGGTCGCGCAGGTCGTCGGCCCCCGGCAGTCCCGCGTTGTTGAGGCGAACGTTGGTCTGCTCGGGACGGCCCACCCAGTCGAAGCGCGGCGGCGGGTGGCCGACGAACGCCTTGCCGGCGGGAGCCGGCGTGGTTTCCGCGATGACGCCGAACAGCGAGCCCTGGTCCGGATTCAGCACGCGCCTCGTATCGAAGTCGACCAGGAAGCACAGCACGTTGTCGTGCTCGAGCAGGTTCTGGAACGGCTTGAGTTCTCCAACGAGCCACGCCAGGAGGAAAGGATCGGAGCGAAGTCCCGCGAAGACGCGGAACGTTCCGTCCGGCGACGTCGCGCCCCTTTCGTCGTCGACCACGAAGCGCAGCGCCTGCCCGTCGGGCAACGTGCACGTGCCTCGCTGGACGGGCCTTTTCCCCGGCTGCGCCTCGAGCCGGTCGAACCGGAAGGTGAAGCGAATCTCGCGATCGTCCGCCTGGAACTTGGCCGCATCGCCGAGGCCTGCGACGGTCACGCGGCGAGCGACGATC
>JBGAIS010000294.1:0-2810 GCA_044225355.1 Casimicrobiaceae bacterium
GAGGCCTGAAACGCGATGGAGCGCGTCGAGCATCACGCAAGCGAGGGCGGGCTGCAGGAGGTGTGGAAGCACGCCTCCGGCGCCCTCGGCTGCGATATGCGCGTGGGTGTCTATCTCCCTCCGGCCGCGCTGCGCGGCGAAGCGTGCCCCGTCCTGTACTGGCTGTCGGGCCTCACGTGCACGGAGCAGAACTTCATCACCAAGGCGGGCGCGCAGGCGCATGCATCGCGCCACGGCGTGATCGTGGTGGCGCCCGACACCAGCCCTCGCGGCGCGCAGGTCGCCGACGACGCCGCGTACGACCTGGGCCAGGGCGCGAGCTTCTACGTCGACGCGACGCGCGCGCCCTGGGCCGCTCATTACCGCATGCACACGTACGTCGCCGACGAGCTGCCCGCGCTGGTCGAGCGGCAGTTCGGGGCGAGCGACGCGCGCGGCATCTTCGGCCACTCGATGGGCGGGCACGGCGCGCTCGTCACGGCGCTGAAGCGGCCCGGGCGCTATCGCAGCGTGTCGGCGTTCTCACCCATCGTCGCGCCGTCGCGGGTGCCGTGGGGCAGGAAGGCGCTCGAAGCCTACTTCGGGGATGATCCCGTCGCTTGGCAAGCGTGGGATGCGGTCGAGCTCATCGGAGCGGCGCGCGAGCGCCTGCCCCTCCTCGTCGACCAGGGCGGGGCCGACGAATTCCTCGATCGCGAGCTGAAGCCGTGGTGGCTGCGCGATGCTTGCGAGGCCGCGGGTCATCCGCTCGAGCTTCGCATGCACGCGGGCTATGACCACAGCTACTATTTCATCGCGACGTTCCTCGCGGATCATTTCGCGCACCACGCCGCGGCGCTTTGCGGCTGACGTCTCCTATGACGTCTGCAAAAGGCGTCCGTACGGACGGCGCATGACGTAACGTCGGCGCCGCGCCTTTTGCAGCCGGAACGGCAAAGGCGTGATCAGCCGACTGCCTTGGGAGCGGCCCGGCGGCAGTCGTGCGAAACGGCGGTAACAACGAGAGTCATGCGTGCGGTTGCGTTCTCATGTCCGGCTTCGGGGTGCTCGGCGATTGCCTGACGAGAACGACCATGAGCGGGTCAGGCCTTGCGGCCTGCCCGCCCCCGGTCCGTCACGTACCTGCCTGCGTTTACAGGCCGAGCGCCGACTTGGTCTGGCTGTCGAGCATGCCCGTCTGGGCCAAGCCCTTGTCCGCCTGGAACTTGCGGATCGCGGCTTCGGTGTTCGGGCCGGCAACGCCGTCCGCGGAGCCTGCGCCGTAGCCTTGCGCGTTCAGGGCCACCTGCGCGCTCTTCACGGAGCTGTCGGACGTGCGATAGGACGACGATGTGGTGCTCGCGTCGGACGTCGCGTTGACCTTGCCGTTCGCGTCGGTGCCCTGGTGGCCGATCACGCCGCCCGCCACGCCGCCCACGACGGCACCCACGGGGCCGCCGACCAGCGCACCCGCCACCGCACCCGTGCCGGCGCCGATGGCCGTCGCCTTTTCCTTGCCGGTCATCGTGGTGTTGGTATCCGTCGTCGTGCTGGTGGTCTTGCTGGTGTCGTTGGCATACGCGGTCGAAAGCGCCAGCGCCAGGCTCACCGCACCCGCGTATTGCATCGTTCGCTTGAAGTTCATGTGATGCCTCCGTTATCGAATTTGAGAACTGCGAACGTTCGTCGTTCGCTGGGACCAAGTTTGGCGAAGGCGAGCCCTGCTGCCGTTCGGCCGCTGCCGCGACCGGGCGTCGGAGGCGCGCGTGAGGCTCTGTAGGTCCGCGCCGACGTGGCGATAGAATTGCGTCCATGACACGCATGAGCCGGCTGAACATCGCCTCCGGCGCGCCCTGGGAGCCCATCGTCGGCTACTCGCGCGCCGTGCGCGTGGGCGATCACGTCTACGTCGCGGGCACCACGGCCACCGACGCCTCGGGCGCCATCGTCGGCATCGGCGATCCGTACGCACAGGCGAAGCAGGCGATCGCGAACCTCGACGCCGCGCTGCGCCGCGCGGGGGCGCGACTCGAGGACGTCGTGCGCACGCGCCTCTACGTCACCGACATCTCGCGATGGGAATCGGTGGGGCGCGCGCACGGCGAGGCATTCGCGAGCATCCGTCCCGCGACGGCGATGGTCGAGGTGTCGCGGCTCATCTCGCCCGAGATCCTGGTCGAGATCGAGGCGGACGCCGTGATCGGAGCCGGGGCATGACGCGCGCGCCCGCCGCCGCGGCGCTCGCGCCCCGCCACGTGCACTATGCGCGAGTGGGCCGCGCGTTCGCCGTCGCGTTCCTCGCGATGAGCGTCTGGCTCACGGTGGGCACGCTTTTCTATCACGGCATCGAGAGCTTCGCGTGGATCGACGCGTTCCACCAGTCGGCGCTGCTCGCCGCCGGCATGGGACCGGTGAAGGAGATCAACACGAGTCTCGGCAAGATCTTCGACAGCTTCTACGCGCTCGTGAGCGGATTCGTCATGCTGGGCGCGGCGGGCTACCTCTTCGCGCCTTTTGCGCACCGGCTCCTGCGTCGCTTCCACATCGAGGATGGCAAGTCCGATTCCTGACGACGAGGCCTGGATGGGCGAGGCGATCGCGCTCGCCCGCGAGGCCGCGGCGCGCGGCGAGGTGCCCGTGGGCGCGCTCGTCGTGCGCGACGGCGCCGTGATCGGCCGCGGCGGAAACGCGCCCATCGCGGGCAACGATCCCACCGCGCACGCGGAGATCGCGGCGCTGCGCGACGCCGCGCGTGCGCTCGGCAACTATCGCCTCGTCGGATGCGACCTGTACACGACGCTCGAGCCCTGCCCGATGTGCGCGGGCGCGAT
>JBGAIS010000295.1:0-2805 GCA_044225355.1 Casimicrobiaceae bacterium
GACTCCGCCCTCGACCAGGACGCCAAGGTGTGCGGCCAGTGCGGCGCCGTCGTGGGCGCGTCGTACGGGCTGCCCGGCGCCAAGCCGTTCGCGCCCCGGGCTTCGACGCCCGCCGGCGGCGTGCGCGGGGAGGTGGCGGGGCTGCCGTCGCGCGTGAAGGGCATCCTTCGCTCGCCACGCCAGGAGTGGGCCGCGATCGAGCGCGAGCCCACGACCCCCGCCGAAATCTACACCGGCTACGCGATGCCCCTCGCGGCCATCGGCGCCGTCATGCTCGCGCTGTCGGAGATCGTGATCGGCGTGCCGGTGGCGCTCGTCGGCTACGTGAAGGCGGGCATCGCCGCGGGCGTAGCGGCGGGCATGCTCGTCTTCGCGACGTCGCTCGCGCACGTCTTCGTGCTGTCGTGGCTGGTCGACGCCATGGCGACGAAGTTCGGCGGCACGCCCGACCGCCTGCGCGCGCTGAAGCTCGTCGCGTACGCGTACACGCCGATCTGGCTCGCGGGGGTGCTCTACCTCGTGCCCCAGGTCTCGATCCTGTGGGGGCTCGCGGCGCTGTACGCGCTGTTCCTCGCGATCGTGGGGCTTCCCGCGCTCATGCGATGCCCGCCGGCGCGCGCCGTGCCGTACGCCGTCGCCACCGGTGCGAGCGCCTTCGCGCTTGCGCTGTTCTTCGGGGCGCTGGTCACGGCCGTGGTGGGGCTCGGGCCTTTCGATTGACCGTGCGGCGCGAGCGCCAGCCTCGCGGACATGCGGAGGAGAAGCGCGGGCTAGTGTCCTGTCCCGCAAATACCGAAGCGATGGCCACGGCGGGAATGGGACGCCCGACGAGGCGCGAGGCCGAAGCCGTACCTCGCGTTACGGTGGGGCCCAGCAACGACGCCTGGCAGCACATTCCACCGCGGACTCGCGAGCGTATTTGCGGGAGGACACCGACTAGGCGCTTGCGGCGTGCGCGCGCGGACTCTCGTCACCGGTGCCGGAACGCCCGCTCGATGGCAGTGGCACGCCGGATACCGTGCTCGGGGCCGCCGTGCCCTTCGACGTTGGGTGACGGCCGCGTTGCGGGGCGGACATCCGGATGGCCTCCAGGGTGACATCGTCCGGCATCTGGTCGAAAGGCGAGAGGTACGCGCTGCGCCTGTCGGTATCGCTCGCCCCGAGCATGTTGTAGAGCGGATGGGGGCTCACCAAGGCGTCCCGGGCGCCCGACACGTTGCACGCGAAGCTCGACCACGGATATTGCGCGGCGGAAGGCGTCATTCCGGCCCGCACCGGGTTCGACTCGATGTAGCGCATGCAGGCAATGAGATGCGCGTCGTCCCGGATGGATCGCGCTTTGTACCGCCCTTCGACCCGCGAGCCGGTGCGGCCGTAGCGCTCGTTGATGTCGCGGACGAAGACCGACCCGAGCCAGTGCATGGCGCGAGGGATGGCTGTCGTATCGCCCGGCGTCATCAGCATGTGGACGTGGTTGGACATGAGGACGTAGGCGTGCACGGCGACGCCGTGGTGATGCGTTGCATGGAGTGCGCAGTCGAGGTAGCGGCGGTAGTCTTCCGCTGCCGCGAACATCGGCGCGCGATCGTTGCCGCGCTGGATGACGTGGAATGGAACGCCAGGAGCAAAGGAGCGAGGAGGTCGAGCCATGCGCCACGTTACGGCGTGCCTCCCATGACGTGCCATCAGCCATTTGGCCGAAATGGTGCCAGGTCTGTAATGGGGTCTGACCCCATTTCCGCAGCAGCCGCGGTTCCTCGCCCGCCCAGCCGCAACCGCGAAATGGTGCCAGGTCTGTAATGGGGTCTGACCCCATTTCCACAGCAGCCGCGGTTCCTCGCCCACCCAGCCGCAACCGCGAAATGGTGCCAGGTCTGTAACGGGGTCTGACCCCATTTCCACAGCCGTTCGCTGAGCCCGCGGAAACTCCCCGCCTTCACCGCCGCCGGAATCGATAGATCGCGAGCTCTCCGAGCAGGTTCGGCACGGCATGCACCGGCCGCCCGCCCGACAGCACCACGCGGTTCTCGACGACGCAGTCGCGCTCCCGCAGGAACGCGTCGAAGTCCGCGACGGTGCACAAATGGATGTTCGGCGTGTCGTACCACTGGTACGGCAGCTCGCGCGACACGGGCATGCGCCCCTTCAGGATCTGCCAGCGGTGCGACCAGTGCCCGAAGTTCGGGAACGTCACGATCACCTCGCGACCGACGCGCAGCATCTCGGCGACGATCGCCTCCGTGTGGCGCATGGCCTGCAGCGTCTGCGACAGGATCACGCAATCGAACGACGCGTCGTCGAAGCCCGCGAGCCCGCTCTCGAGGTCGCTCTGCAGCACGTTGACGCCGTTGCCCACGCTCGCGAGCACGCCGCCGTCGGCAATCTCCACGCCGTAGCCGCGAACGTTGCGCTCGCGCGCGAGGTAGGCGAGGAGGCTGCCGTCGCCGCACCCCAGGTCGAGCACCTGCGCGCGCGGCGCGAGCCAGCTCGCGATGGTCGCGAAGTCCGCGCGGTGCGCCTGCCGGTCGCGCTCCTCGACCTTGCGCTTCACGTCCGCGCCGAAGCGGAACGTCGAGTAGTTGGCGTCGGAGGCGATGTTGTCGAAGTACGTGCGCACGAGCGCGTGGTACTGCGGATCGTCGAGCAGGAACGCGTCGTGCCCGTGCGGCGCGTCGATCTCCGCGTACGACACGTCCCGGCGACGGTCGACCAGCGCCTTCACGATCTCGCGCGATCGCGACGGCGGAAAGCGCCAGTCGGTCGTGAACGACACCACCAGGAACTTGCACGAGGCCGGCGACAGCG
>JBGAIS010000042.1:0-23002 GCA_044225355.1 Casimicrobiaceae bacterium
CACCACGCTCGTGCTCGTGACGCACGATGCCTCGCTCGCCTCGCGCTGCGGTCGCCGGCTGTCGCTCGCGGGCGGACGCCTCGTGAGCGACGAGCGCGCCGCCGCATGAGTCCTGCCGCGCGGTCGACCGCCGCCACGCCCGTCCGCCATCGCGTTCGACGCGCGGGGACGCGCGCGCGATGAAGTCGCTGCGCCTCGCGCTCCGCCTGCTCCGCCGCGACTGGCGCGCGGGCGAGCTCCGCGTGCTCGTCGCGGGATTGATCCTCGCGGTCGGCAGCGTGGGCACCGTCGGCTTCTTCGCCGACCGCGTGAAGGGCGCGCTCACCACGCAAGCCAACCTCCTGCTCGGCGCGGACATCATGATCTCGGGCGATCGCCCGCTGCCCGCGACGTTCGTCGACGATGCGTCGCGGCGCGGGCTCGAGACCACGCCGGTCATCCGCTTCAACAGCATGGTGCAGCCGCCGCCCACGGCGCCCGCCGAGGCCTCCGCGGTGCTCACGGACGTGAAGGCGGTCGGCGCGCGCTATCCCCTGCGCGGCTCGATCGTGCTCGCGGAGCCGGGCAGTCCCGACGGCAAGGTCGCGAAGGACGCGCCGAAGCGCGGCGAGGCCTGGCCCGACACGCGCCTCGCCGATCGGCTCGGGCTCAAGGTCGGCGACAAGCTCTCGGTGGGCGAGTCGACGCTCACGGTGGCGGCCATCGTGCAACAGGAGCCCGAAGTCGCGGGCATCGTGTTCGCGCTCGGCCCGAAGCTGCTCCTTAACATCGACGACGTCCCCGCCACGAATCTCCTGCAGCCCGGCAATCGCGCGACGTACCGCCTGCTCGTCGCCGATCGCGCGGGCCGCGGCACGCTCGACGCCTATCGTGAATTCCTCGCGGGCGAGATGAAGCCCGGTCAGCGCATCGAGTCGGTGCGCGACTTGCGGCCCGAGGTGCGACAGACGCTCGAGCGCGCGGAGAAATTCCTGGGGCTCGCGGCGCTCGTCGCCGTCCTGCTCGCCGCGGTCGCCGTGGCGCTGGCCGCGTCGCGCTACCTGCGCCGGCACCTCGACGCCGCGGCGATGCTCCGCTGCTTCGGGGCGCGCGTCGGCCAGACGCTCACGCTCTTCTTCCTGCAGTTCCTGGTGCTGGGCGTGATCGCGTGCGGCATCGGCGTCGCGTTCGCGCTCGGGGGGCAGGAGCTCCTGGTGCGCCTCCTGGCCTCCGTGCTCGACTCCGACCTGCCCGCGCCCACGTGGGTGCCCGGCGCCACGGCGTTCGGCACCGGCGTGCTCCTGCTCCTGGGCTTCGCGCTGCCGCCGCTCGTGGCGCTCGCCAACGTCCCGCCGCTGCGCGTGCTCCGCCGCGATCTACCGCGTCCGCGCGCCGGCGGCTGGCTCGCGTATGCAGCGGGGGCGCTGACCGTCGCCTTCCTCATCGCGTACCAGGCGCGTGAAGCGCAGGCCGGGCTCATCATGGTCGGCGGCGTCGCGGGCCTGCTCCTCGCGGCCGCGTTGTGCGCGTGGGCACTGCTCCTGCTCCTGAAGCGCCTGCCGCAGCGCGGCGTCACGTGGCGCTTCGGGCTCGCGAACCTGCGCCGCCGGCCGTTCGCGTCGAGCCTCCAGATCGGCGCGCTCGCGCTGGGCCTCATGGCGCTCCTGCTCCTGACCGTCGTGCGCGGCGACCTCCTCCGCAACTGGCGGGCGAGCCTCCCCCCCGACGCGCCCAACCAGTTCCTCGTCAACGTCCTTCCCGACCAGGTCGCGCAAGCCAAGGCCGACCTCGCGACGAGCGTAGGCGCGGACGTCGCCTTCCGCCCCATGGTCCGCGGGCGCCTCGTCGAGCGCAACGGCGCCGCGCTCGACACCACGCAGTACAAGGACACGCGTGCGCGCCGGCTGGCCGAGCGCGAGTTCAACCTCTCGTGGACCGACGCGCTTCCGAAGGGCAATCGCGTGTCGAGCGGCACGTTCTGGACGCCGCAGACGCCCGCGGCGGACGCGGGCATGTCGCTCGAGGACGGCATCGCCGAGACGCTCGGCGTCAAGCTCGGCGACACGCTCACCTTCGACATCGCGGGCAACAAGGTGTCCGCGCGCGTGACGAGCTTCCGCAAGGTGGACTGGGACAGCTTCCGCGTGAATTTCTTCGCGCTGTTCCCGCCCGGCCCGCTCGACGAGATGCCCGCCACGTACATCGCCGCGTTCCGCGCGCCCGACAACGGTAACGCGTGGCTCGCGCCGCTCGTGCAGAAGAATCCGAACATCCTCGCCATCGACATCGGCGAGATCGTGCGCCAGGTGCAGGGCATCATGGACCACGTCTCGCGCGCGGTCGAGTTCGTGTTCCTGTTCACGCTCGCGGGCGGGCTCCTCGTGCTGCAGGCGGCCATCGCGGCCACGCAGGACGAGCGCAAGTTCGACGCGGCCATCCTGCGCACGCTGGGCGCATCGCAGAAGCAGCTCGCGTCCGCCCAGATCGCGGAGTTCCTGCTGCTGGGAGCGCTCGCGGGCGTCGTCGCCGCCGCGGGGGCCATTGGCACCGGATGGGCGCTCGCGGACCGTGTCTTCAAGATCCCGTTCGAGGTCAACCCGATGGTGCTGGTCTACGGGCTCCTGGGCGGCGCTGTCGCGGTCACGCTCGCGGGATGGCTCGGGACGCGCTCCACGTCGCGCCAGCCGCCGCTCGCCATCATCCGCCAGCTCACGTGACGTTCACGCCCGTCACGCCCTACGAGCAGATCGGGGGCGATCCCGCCGTGCGCGCGCTGGTCGACGCGTTCTACGATCGCATGGACCTCGAGGCCTCGTTCGCGGGCTTGCGAAGCCTCCATCCTGCATCGCTCGATGGCTCGCGCGACAAGCTCTACTGGTTCCTGTCGGGCTGGCTCGGCGGGCCGCAGATGTACGTCGAGCGCTTCGGCCACCCCATGCTCCGCGCGCGCCACATGCCCTTCGTCATCGGCAACGCCGAGCGCGACCAGTGGATGGCGTGCATGCGGCTCGCGATGCGCGACGTCGGCGTCGAGCCGCGCCTTGCCGCGATGCTCGAGAAGTCGCTGTCGGGAACGGCGGACTGGATGCGCAACCGCGCGGGCTGACCCGCGCCCGCGGCGCTTACTCCTGGTACGACGCGTCGGTGCGGTCGAGCATGCGGCGCAGCGCGGCCCATGCGTTCGCGGGCGCCTTGCGTCCCGGCCGCGAGAACTGCGCGGCGACGCGCTCGGCCACCGCCTGGGACGGAATCACGAGCTCCGCGTTGCCGGCGAGCGCGCGCACCTGCGCCTCGCAAGCGCGCTCGAGGTGCATCAGCAGATCGAACGCGTCGTGCACCGTGGGACCGCACACGAGGAGCCCGTGGTTGCGGAGGATCATCACGTCGTTCCGGCCCATGTCGGCGATGAGCCGCTTCTGCTCGTCGAGGTCGAGCGCCAGGCCTTCGTAGTCGTGATACGCCGTGCGGCCGGTGAAGCGCATCGCGTGCTGCGTGATGGGCAGCAGGCCGTGCCGCTGGGCCGACACCGCGAGGCCCGCCGCCGTGTGCGTGTGGATGATGCAATCGACGTCGTGGCGCGCGCCGTGGAGCGCCGCGTGGATCGTGAAGCCGCCGGGGCTCACGCCGAGCCCGGTGGGATCGTCGATGACGTTGCCCTCGAGGTCGATCTTCATGAGGTTCGACGCCTTGATCTCGTCGAACAGGAGCCCGTACGGATTGATGAGGAACTGCGACGCGCTGCCCGGGACGCGCGCCGAGATGTGCGTGTAGATGAGGTCGGTGAGCCTGAAGTGCGCGAGGAGCCGGTAGCACGCCGCGAGGTCGACGCGCGTCGCCCATTCGGCGGGGTCGCAGGCGGGGCGGGAAAGGGCGGTGGCGCGAAGCGGTGTGCTCATGGCCGCGAGTATAGCCCTCGCGACCGCGGCCCCGCGAGGGGCGGCCCCCGGCGCCCCCTACTTGCCGGCCAGGATCGACTCGCGCGACAGAAGGCGCGACACGGCCACCAGCGCGATCACGGTGACCGCGACGGGCACGACCCACGACAGCGCGAGCTGCAGCGTGGGCACCGCCTCGCCGCGCAGCGCGAGCCGCAGCAGCGAGTACTGCCCCGACACCGGGACCATCACCAGCCAGTCCGGCTCCTTCGACTGCAGGAAGAGCTGCACCGCGGGGACCATCGACACGACGAACATCACGAGCGACACGTTCGCCTGCGCCTCCTTGTACGTTCGCGCGCGCGCGCCGACGAACAGCATGATCGCGGGGATCATCAGCACGACGGGCAGCAGGATCGCGAGGAAGCGCAGGAACTCGCGGGACGAGAAGAGGAACGGTATGCCGACCGCCGGCAAAGGAGCAAACGCGAGCGTCAGGTAGAAGCCCGTGAGGGTGACCAGGACCACGAGCGCATTGAAGAGCGTCACCGCGATCCACTTGCCGGTGACGAGCTCGATGGGGCGTGCGGGCGTCATGAGGAGCGGCTCGAGCGACTGCCGCTCGCGCTCGCCCGCGGTGGTGTCGAGCGAGACCGCCATCCCGCCCATCACGGCGGCGAAGAGGCCGTAGAACGCGACGAGGAACAGCACGACCGAGCCCGATTGCTGCGGCGTGGACAGGTCGACGTCCTCCACCTCGAGCGGGTCGCCCACGGTGGGCGCGACGCCGCGCAGCAGCAGGCGCTGCGCGCCCCACACACCCGGTTGTAGGCGCGCAGGAGCGACTCCGCCTGCCGGATGGAGGGCTGCGCGCGATCGCGCGAGCGGTCCGACACGAGCCTGACCGAGCCGCGCCTGCCGGCGTCGACGTCGGACGCGAAGGCGGGGTCGACGACCAGCACCACGTCGAGGTCCCCCGCGCGGATCTTCGCCTCGTAGTCGGCCGGCGCCTCCGAGAGGGTGACCTGGTTGCGCGCGAGGAAGGCGGCGAGCGCCGGCGCGGCCTGCAGGTTGACCACCGGCAGCCGGAGGTCGCGCGCACGGTCGGCCTGGCTCGCGATAAGGTTGAAGATGAGCACCAGGAAGATCGGTCCCGCCGCCACCGCGGTCAGCAGCGACACGAGGAGCGTTCGCCGGTCGCGAGAGGAGTCGCGCACTTCCTTGCTCGCGACGGCGAGGATGCGGCCGATCGCGCTCATCGCGTGCGCCCCGCGCTCATGCCGCGAGCCCCTCGCCGGTGCCGAGCAGCGATACGAATGCGTCCTCCAGCGAGGCCGCGCCGGTCCACGACATGAGCTCCGCGGCGGTGCCGTGTGCGATCACGCGCCCGCCGCCCATGATGACGATGCGGTCGCACAGCGCGGCCACTTCCTGCATGACGTGCGACGAGAAGAGGAGGCAACGGCCGGCCCCGCGCAGCGCGCGGAGCTGGTCGCGCAGCGCGCGCACGCTCATGATGTCGAGGCCGTTGGTGGGCTCGTCGAGCAGGATGGTCGACGGATCGTGCACCAGGGCGCGCGCGATCGCGACCTTCATGCGCTCGCCCTGCGAGAAGCCCTGCGCGCGGCGGTCGGCGAGCGCGGCCAGGCCCAGGGCCTCGATCAGCGCGTCGATGCGCGTCTCGAGCACGGCGCCGGACAAGCCGTGCAGCGCGCCGTAGTAGCGGATGTTCTCGCGAGCGGTGAGGCGCGGGTACAGACCGCGGGCGTCCGAGAGCACGCCGATCCGCTCGCGCACCGCGTAGCGATCGCGCAGGATGTCGAGGCCGTCGAGGGACGCCGTGCCCGCGTCGGGCGCCATGAGCGTGCCCAGCATGCGAAGGAGCGTCGTCTTGCCGGCGCCGTTGGGGCCCAAGAGCCCCGTGATCTCGCCGTCGGGCGCCACGAACGACACGTCGCGGACGGCGTTGACCTCGCGCTTCCTGCCGAACGACTTCGAGAGGCCCTCGACGCGGATCATGACGCGGGCGCCAGGCGGTTGGGCCACATCGGAGGCGGCGTGCTCTTCTCGAAATAGGACACGCAGGCCTGGGGCGCCGCGTCGCTGCGCGCCGCCTCGACGAACGCCGCGATCATGCGCGGCCCGCACGCGTGCACCGACACGATGTGCCCGTAGCCGGGCGCCACGATGTGCCGGCTTTGCGACAGGCTCTTGGCCACGGCGTCGCCGTACGCGGGCGGCGTGACCGGGTCCATGCCGCCCGAGAAGAGGAGCGTGGGCACGTCGCTCGTCACCGGTTGCGCGAAGTCGGCCGCCACCTTGCCGCGCGGCCAGACGCCGCACACGGCGATCGTCTGGGTGGCGAGCCTGCGGCTGCGAAGCGGCTCGAGGATCGCCCGCGACGCGTCGTCGATGCGCGGCACGTCCTCCGCGCACGTGACGGAGAAGTGCAGCGCGGCGTTGAGCTGCTCGTCGTCGCGGCCGCTCGCCATCGGGTTGGCGGCGAAGAGCGGGGCGAGGTCGCCCTTGGCGGCGAGGGCGAGCATCTCCGGCAGCAGCACGGCCGTCTCGGGCGCGTACGTGAGCGGCTGCAGCGCTGCGACGATCACGTCGAAGGTGATGCGCTCGCGGCGGGACTTGCCGGTGCGAGGGTCGACGATCTCGATCTCGCGGCCCGCGGGACCCAAGTCCCGCTCGATGTCGCGCAGCGTCTGCGCGACGTCGGGATGCGAGGCGCGGCACGGCGCGGACGCGGCGCATGCGCCGATGATGGCGTCGAGCGCCGCCTCGCGCGTCTTCCACACGTCGACCGTGATGATCATGCCCGGCGGCGCGACGCCGTCGAGGGTCATGGTGCGGACCCGACCGGGATGCCGCCGCAGGTACTCCTGCGCGACGCGCGTGCCGTAGCTGCCGCCCCAGAGGTTCCACTTCTCGTAGCCGAGCGCGGCGCGCATCGCCTCGAGGTCGGCGATCCACGCCGCGGTGGTGTACTGCGCGAGGTCCACGCCCTTGGCCTTGAGCTCGTCCACGCACGCTCGCGCCCGCGGTACCGGGTCGGGCTCGAACACGTCGTCATCGCGCGGCTTGAACGCCTCGCACGACAGCGCGGACGAGCGGCCGGTGCCGCGCTGGTCGATGAGCACGACGTCGCGCGTGCGCCGGAGCTCGGTGAGGCGCGACGCGAACGTCGCGAGGGTCGACGCGGCCTGGCCGGGGCCTCCCGCGAGGATCACGAGCGGATCGTCCTTGGGGTTGACCGTGTTGGCGGGCAGGATCGCGGCGAAGATGCCGATCTTGCGGCCGTCGGGCCTGTCCCGATCCTCCGGCACCTCGATCGTCGCGCACTTCACCGCCGTCGACAGGTGCGGCAGCCGGCATTCGCCGAGCGCCACCGAGCGCTTGCGGCCGGCGTCCTCGCCGCACGCGGACAGCGCGAGCGCGGCGACGACCGCGACGAGCAGCGTGACGAGGTCGTGCGAGGCGGGGCGGCGGGGCATCGAGCGCGATGGTAGCAAACGGCGCGCGTATACTCCGTGCGCCCCCAAGAGAGCAACGCAACGGAGGTGCCGCAAGTGAGCACGCACGACAGCGCCGGCGCCCCGGCTCCGGGGGCGCTCGAGCCCGGCATCGTCACCGATCTCGCCGACCGCCTCACCTACGGCGGCTACCTCCGCCTGGATCGCCTCCTCACGTCGCAGCATCCGTTGTCGGGCGACCCGCCGCGGCACGACGAGATGCTCTTCATCGTCCAGCACCAGGTGTCGGAGCTGTGGATGAAGCTCATGATCCACGAGCTGAAGGCGGCCATCGGAAACGTGCGCGCGGACGCGCTCGAGCCGTGCTTCAAGATCCTTGCGCGCGTGAAGCTCATCCAGAAGCAGCTCTTCGAGCAGTGGGCCGTGCTCGAAACGCTCACGCCATCGGAGTACGACGCGTTCCGGCCGTCGCTCGGCAACTCGTCGGGGTTCCAGTCGGCGCAGTACCGCGCCATCGAGTTCCTGCTGGGCAGCAAGCAGGCGGCGACCATCGAGGCCTTCCGCCACGATGGGCCCACGTACGCGGAGCTCGATTCGCTGCTGCGCGCGCCGTCGCTGTACGACGAGTTCCTCCGCCATCTCGCCCGACGCGGGCTGCCCGTGCCCGCGTCGTGCCTCGAGCGCGACTTCACGCAGCCCTATGAGCGCAATCCCGATCTCGTGGCGGTCTTCAAGATCATCTACGACCATCCTAAGCAATGGTGGGACGCCTACGACATGTGCGAGAAGCTCCTCGACATGGAGGAGAGCTTCCAGCTCTGGCGCTTCCGCCACATGAAGACGGTGGAGCGCATCATCGGCCACAAGACGGGCACCGGCGGATCGTCCGGCGTCACTTACCTCAGGCGTGCGCTCGACCGGGCGTTCTTCCCGGAGCTCATCGACGTGCGCACCGCCATCGGGTCGCCGTGACGGGGCGCATCGAGGCGGCCGTCGCGGCCATGGGCGACGGGCCGCTCACCGAGGAAGGCGTGCAGCGGCACGTCGCGCCGCTCTTCTCGCGCGTGCTCGCGGGTTGGCGAAGCAAGGCGTACCTCGCCAACCATTCGCTGGGGCGTCCGCTCGACGCGGTCGAGGACGACGTGCGCGAAGGGCTGGCCGCGTGGTATGCGCACATGGGCGGGGCGTGGGAGCCGTGGCTCGACGAAATCGGCGCGTTCCGCGCGCGCCTCGCGGCGCTCATGGGCGCGCCGCGCGCCGACTGCGTCGTGCCCAAAACCAGCGCCGGACAGGGACTGCGCGCGATCCTCAACACGTACGATGCGGTGCCGCGGGTGGTGGCGACGCGCGGCGAGTTCGACTCGCTCGACGTGATCCTGCGCGAGTACGCGCGACGCGGCCGCATCGCGCTTCCGCTGGTGGAGCCCCACGCGCTCGCCGACGCGATGCCGTCGAAGGTGGACCTGGTCGTGGTCTCGCAGGTGATGTTCGACACGGGGCGTCGTGTGGCCGACCTGGCCGGCGTGGTGGCGCGCGCGCATCGGGCCGGCGGACGCGTGCTGCTCGATGTCTATCACTCGCTCGGCGTGCTGCCGGTCGACGTGGAGGCCCTCGACGTCGACTTCGCGGTCGGGGGCTCCTACAAGTACCTGCGCGGCGGACCGGGCGCGTGCTTTGTCTACCTCGCGCCGCGCCACCTCGACGGCGGCCTGCGCACGCTCGACATCGGCTGGTTCGCGAAGCGCGATCCCTTCGCGTACCGGCGGCCGGAGCCTCCGGAGCTGGGCGAGGGCGGCGACGCGTTCATGGAGTCCACGCCGCCGGTGCTCCCGTTCTACCAGGCGCGAGCCGGGCAGGTGCTCACGTGGGCGGTCGGCGTGGCCCGGCTGCGTGCGTTCTCGCTCGACCGGCAGCGCCGCCTGCGCCAGGCGCTCGCGGCTCGGGGCGTCGAGGCGGAAGGCGGCACCGAGGAGCGCGGCGCCTTCCTCGTGATCGTGCACGGGAAGGCCGACGCGTGGGCGCAGGCGCTGGAAGCGCGGAACGTGATCACCGACGCGCGCGGCCGGTACCTGCGACTGTGCCCGGACCTCCTGACGACGGCCGCCGAGATCGAGCGCGCCGCGGAAGCGGTGGCCGCTACGCGCCCGCCGACCGGATGATGAGCCGGACCACGAACACCAGCGTGACCACGAATACGGCCGCCAGCGCGACGCCCACCAGGATGACTTGATGCGGCCGGATGGTGACCGCATCCTTTCGCATGGCGGCGCCCTTGCGAATGCCGGTGAAGCTCGACAGCACCGTGGCCACGACCTCGAGCAGCGTGGCCGGGCGCGGGGCCGCCGGCGGCGGGGCGGAAGGCTCGGAAGACATGCCGAAAGCCTAACATTTCCCCGTCGCCGGCAAATTCCCTATTGAACGCTAAGGTTATTCCCCCATATAGCAGGACGAATCGAACTTCCAACAAGATCGCACCATGCGCTTCGACAAACTGACGACCAAGTTCCAGCAAGCCCTCAACGACGCCCAGAGCCTCGCGCTCGGCAACGACAACGGCTTCATCGAGCCCCAGCATCTCCTCGCCGCCTTGCTCGCGCAGCAGGACGGCGGCACCGCGTCGCTCCTCGCGCGCGCCGGCGTGCCGCTGCCGCGCCTCTCGTCGGGACTCAAGGCGTCGATCGACCGCCTGCCCAAGGTCGAGGGCACGGGCGGCGAGATCAGCCTCTCGCGCGATCTCAACAACCTCCTCAACCTGACCGACAAGGAAGCCGTCAAGCGGGGCGACCAGTTCATCTCGAGCGAGCTCTTCCTCCTCGCGCTCCTGCAGGACAAGGGCGACACGGGGCGCTTGCTGAAGGAGCTCGGGCTCGCAAAGCAGCCGCTCGAAGACGCCATCGCGCAGGTGCGCGGCGGCGGCGGCGTCGACTCGCAGGAAGCCGAGGGCCAGCGCGAGGCGCTCGCCAAGTACACCATCGACCTCACGGCGCGGGCGCGCGAAGGCAAGCTCGACCCCGTGATCGGCCGCGACGACGAGATCCGCCGCACCATCCAGATCCTCCAGCGCCGGAGCAAGAACAACCCGGTGCTGATCGGCGAGCCGGGCGTGGGCAAGACGGCCATCGTCGAGGGATTGGCGCAGCGCATCGTCAACGGCGAGGTGCCCGAGTCGCTCAAGAACAAGCGCGTGCTGTCGCTCGACATGGCGGCGCTGCTCGCGGGGGCCAAGTACCGCGGCGAGTTCGAGGAGCGCCTGAAGGCCGTGCTGAAGGACATCGCCGCCGACGAGGGCAAGACCATCGTCTTCATCGACGAGCTGCACACCATGGTCGGCGCGGGCAAGGCCGAAGGCGCGATGGACGCCGGCAACATGCTGAAGCCCGCGCTCGCGCGGGGCGAGCTGCACTGCGTGGGCGCCACCACGCTCGACGAGTACCGCAAGTACGTGGAGAAGGATGCCGCCCTCGAGCGCCGCTTCCAGAAAGTGATCGTGGGCGAGCCCTCGGTGGAGTCGACCATCGCGATCCTCCGCGGCCTGCAGGAGCGCTACGAGATCCACCACGGCGTGGACATCACCGACCCGGCCATCGTCGCCGCCGCCGAGCTTTCCGCGCGCTACATCACCGATCGCTTCCTTCCCGACAAGGCGATCGACCTCATCGACGAGGCCGCGGCGCGCATCAAGATGGAGATCGACAGCAAGCCCGAGTCGATGGACAAGCTCGACCGCCGCCTCATCCAGTTGAAGATCGAGCGCGAGGCCGTCAAGAAGGAGAAGGACGAGGCCAGCAAGAAGCGCCTCGTCGCCATCGAGGAGGAGATCGCGCGCCTCGAGCGCGAGTACGCCGACCTCGAGGAGATCTGGAAGGCCGAGAAGGCCGACGTCGCCGGCACGCAGCACATCAAGGAGGAGATCGACAAGGTCAAGCTCCAGATGGACGAGGCGAAGCGCAAAGGCGACTGGCAGGCGATGAGCGAGCTGCAGTACGGCAAGCTCCCGCAGCTCGAGGCGCAGCTGAAGAAGGTCGACGCCGATCTCGCGGGCGAGCAGAAGAAGGCCCCGCGCCTCGTGCGCACGCAGGTCGGCGCGGAAGAGATCGCCGAGGTCGTGTCGCGCGCCACGGGCATCCCGGTGTCGAAGATGATGCAGGGCGAGCGCGACAAGCTCCTGCACATGGAGGACAAGCTCCACACGCGCGTGATCGGCCAGGACGAGGCGGTGCGTCTCGTGTCCGACGCCATCCGCCGGTCGCGCTCGGGCCTGTCCGATCCGAATCGCCCTTACGGCTCGTTCCTGTTCCTGGGACCGACGGGCGTGGGCAAGACCGAGCTCACGAAGGCGCTCGCGGAATTCCTGTTCGACTCGGACCAGATGATGATCCGCATCGACATGTCCGAGTTCATGGAGAAGCACTCCGTCGCGCGACTCATCGGCGCGCCGCCCGGCTACGTGGGCTACGAGGAAGGCGGCTACCTCACGGAAGCCGTCCGCCGCAAGCCCTATTCCGTGATCCTGCTCGACGAGATCGAGAAGGCGCACCCGGACGTCTTCAACGTGCTGCTCCAGGTGCTGGACGACGGCCGCATGACCGACGGGCAGGGCCGCACGGTCGACTTCAAGAACACGGTGATCGTGATGACGTCGAACCTGGGCTCGCACAAGATCCAGCAGCTCACCGACGAAGGCAAGGACCAGGGCGTGATCAAGATCGCGGTCATGGCGGAGGTCAAGAACCACTTCCGGCCGGAATTCGTGAACCGCATCGACGAGATCGTCGTCTTCCACCCGCTCGACCAGGCGAACATCGCCAACATCGCGCGGATCCAGCTCAAGGCCCTCGAGGAGCGCCTGCGCAAGCTCGAGATGAAGCTCGACGTCACCGACGACGCGCTGAAGCTCGTCGCGGAGGAAGGCTTCGACCCGGTGTTCGGCGCGCGGCCGCTGAAGCGCGCGATCCAGCAGCAGATCGAGAATCCGCTTGCGAAGGAGATCCTGGGCGGGCGCTACGGCCAGGGCGACACGATCCACGTCCGCGAGAAGGGCGGGCAGATCGTGTTCGCGAAGAAGTAACAATCCCGCGGTAACGTGGGACACGCGGGGCGGGCCAGCGGGCCGGTTCCGCGGCGCGGTGCGACATGCCGGATGGGCATGCGTGCCGCGTTTTTTTTGGGCGGGTCATGGTTTTATTGCTTGACACGATAATAAGAATCATTATCATTTGTCGAGTGAGCGACACGGCCCCGACAATGCGAGACGATCCGCGCCCCGATGCGGTCATCGCGGGGACGTTGTCGCTCATGAGCTGCTACGTCCAGCATCCCGTGGCGCTGTACGCCGAGCGCGTCGCCGACAATCTTCGCTACATGGCGCACCTCGCGGCGCTGTCCGCCGAGATGCGAACGATCTGCGAGCGCCTCGCGCGGCGCTGGGAGGCCATCCGGTGCGAGGCTCACGCCCGCGCGATCAACGGCGAGGCGACGGCCGATGAACGATCACTGCATTGAGGCGCGCGACCCCGAGACGCTGCTGGGTCCGCTCATGTGGCTGCTCACCCGACTCGCCACCGAAGGCGGGGGCGCGTGCGCGCACGATCTCGCGCAGGCGCTGACGGCCCACTCGACGGCCCTGGCCGCGCACCCGGGCGTTTCGCTCGAGATGCGTCTCGCGGCAGGGTCGATCGCCATCGAGCACCGGTCCCGGGCGTGCGCGTGCTCTTGCGTCACGCGTGGATGAGGCGCCCTCCCGCGAACGACCAGTTCTCCCACGTCGTCTCCTGGAAGACGATCATCACGTGCTCGGGATCGAGCCCGGGCGAGGCCGTAAGCGCCGCGACGGCGTCCGCGACGACCTTGCGCTTGATCTTCACGCTTCGCCCTGCCGACCACAGGATCTCGATGATGACGAAGTGCGCGCTGCGCGCCGAGGCCGCGTCGGGATAACCCGGGTCGTAGCGGAAGTCCTCCTCGGCGAGTTCCAGCACGCGATGGAAGCGGTCGGCCTCGGGGACGCCCGACGCGACGAGCGCGCGATGGACGCCGTCGAGGACTGCGTCCTTCCAGGCGCGCGGCTTGCCCGCGCGAACGCTCAGGGTGACGAGCGGCATGGGTCGGCTTCCGTCAGTAGTGCGGCACCGTGCGGTCGAGCGAGAAGAACCACCGCGCGAGCGACTGGCCGAAGCGGCGGATCGGCGAGCGCGCACTTGCGGCCACGCGCACGCGCTCGTGCGCGGGCCCGATCGCGTGAAAGGTGGCGTCGCTTTGCGCCTCGACGATCGTGAGGCCCTCGCGCTCCACCATCCAGACGTCGCCGGTGCGCAGCACGACGTCGCGTGTATCGTTCTCCTGCGTGATCCACAGCGTGCCGCGCACGACGGCCAGCGCCGTCCCCTCGATGTCGTCGAAGGGAAGGCTCTCGCCGGCGTTCATGGTGACCGTGGCGGACCGTGCGATGGGGGACATCATGGCGTTACTCCTTTCGCATGCGTATGATGCAACCGTTACGGATCGAATCCTGCGCCCCGGCCCAATAGCTATCAAACGCTCAATCCGAATGACTTGCATGACTTGCAGGAATGCATAAGACGCTTCGCCGCCTGCCCTCGCTCGACTTCCTCCGCGGCTTCGAGGCCGCGGGGCGCAGGCTCTCGTTCACGCTCGCGGCGGAGGAGCTCTTCGTCACGCAGTCCGCGCTCTCGCGCCAGGTGAAGGCGCTGGAGGACGCGCTCGGCGTGCCGCTGTTCGAGCGCCGCCATCGCGCGCTCGCGCTCACGCCCGCCGGCGCCGCGTTCCATCGCTCGGTGACCGAGAAGCTCCGCGAGATCGCCGCGGCCGCGGACGCGGTGACGGCGCCTCGGCGCGAGCCCATCCTCACGCTGTCGACCACCGTTTCGTTCGCGTCCCTGTGGCTCATCCCGCGCCTCGCGGGGTTTCGCGCGAAGGCGCCCGGCTCGGACGTCTACGTGTCGGCGGAGGATCGCGTCGTCGACCTCGCGAGCGGCAACGTCGACATCGCGGTTCGCTACCTCGCCGACGCCACGCCGTTCCCGGGCGCGGTGCATCTCTTCGGCGAGCGCCTGGTGCCCGTCGCGAGCCCGGCGCTCGTGAAGAGCGGCCCGCCGCTCGCGCGACCGGCCGACCTCGCCCGCCACGTCCTCCTCTATTACGACGACCGCCTGGGAATCGTGCCCTGGCTCGACTGGCGGCCGTGGCTCGCCGCGCACGGCGCCGCCGACCTCAAGCCCGCGGGCGTGCTGCGATTCTCGTTGTACGACCAGGTCATCCAGGCCGCCGTCGCGGGGCAGGGCGTGGCGCTGGGGCGGCTGCCCCTCATCACGCGCCTCCTCAACTCGCGCGAGCTGGTGGCCCCGTTCGGCAAGCGCTTCGACGCGCCGCGCGGCTACTTCGCCATCCCGGCGCCGCACGCCGCGAACCGCCCCGACGTGCGCGCGTTCATCGCGTGGCTGTCCGCCGAGGCGCACGCCGCCGCGCCGCGCAAGCGCAAGGCCGCGTCGTGACGCACGCGCACTCGGGCGAGGTGTCCCGCTGGATCGCGCGCTTCGCACCGCTCGTGCCTGCCGGCGCGCGCGTGCTCGACCTCGCCGCCGGCGGCGGCCGGCACTCGCGCTTCTTCGCCGCGCGCGGCCCGCGTGCTGGCGGTCGATCGCGATGCCGCGGCGCTCGCCACGCTCGACGGACACGCCGGGCGTGGCCACCCGCGTCCTCGACCTCGAGGCCGGCGCGTGGCCGCTCGAGGGCGAGCGCTTCGACGCCATCGTGGTCGTGAACTACCTGCACCGGCCTCTCCTCGCGAGCCTGCGCCGCGCGCTCGCGCCGGACGGCGTGCTGCTCTACGAAACGTTCGCGGAAGGCAACGAGGCTTTCGGCCGGCCGCGCAATCCGGACTTCCTCCTGCGCCGCGGCGAGCTCCAGGAGCTTGCCCGCCTGCCGCCGCATCCGTTGACCGTGGTGGCCTTCGAGCAGGGCGTGACCGAGTCGCGCGCGGTGGTCGAGCGGCTGGCGGCCGTGGGCGCGGCCCGCGCGTGGCCCTCGGCGATCGACTGACGGCCGGCCCGATCCCCGGGTTTGGGGTAAAATGTTGTTTTTTCGCCCGTTAGCCTTCCTATGCTGACCGGAAGCCTTGTCGCGATCGCGACGCCGATGCGCGAGGGCGGGGCGCTCGACCTGCCGGCCCTGCGCAAGCTCATCGATTTCCACGTCGCCAACGGCACGTCGGGGATCGTCATCGTCGGCACCACCGGCGAGTCCCCGACGGTGAACGTCGACGAGCACGAGCTCCTCATCAAGACGGCCGTCGAGCACGCCGCGGGCCGGGTGCCCATCGTCGCCGGCACGGGAGCCAACTCCACCGCCGAGGCGCTGGAGCTCGCGAGCTACGCCGCCAAGGTGGGCGCCGACGCCCACCTGTCGGTCGTGCCGTACTACAACAAGCCCACGCAGGAGGGCCTCTACCGGCACTTCAGGACGATCGCCGAGCGGGTCGACCTGCCGATGATCCTCTACAACGTGCCGGGTCGCACCGTCGCCGACCTGTCGACGGCGACGACGCTGCGCCTCGCCGACGTTCCGCGCATCGTGGGCATCAAGGACGCCACGTCGGACCTCGCGCGCGGCTGCGAGCTGCTGAAGGCCCTGGACGATGCCGGCCACGACGACTTCGCGGTCTACAGCGGCGACGACCTCACGGGGTTGCCCCTCATGCTGGTCGGCGGCCACGGCGTCATCTCGGTGACCGCGAACGTTGCCCCGAAGTTGATGTCCGAGATGTGCGCGGCCGCGCTCGCGGGAGACACCAAGGCGGCGCGCAAGCACAACGACCGGCTGCTGGCTCTGCACCGCGGGCTCTTCGTCGAGGCCAACCCCATTCCTACCAAGTGGGCGCTGACCGAGATGGGCCTCATCGAGAACGAGTTGCGGCTGCCGCTCGTCCGGCTGTCGCCGCAATATCACGAAACGGTCCGCGCCGCGATGCGCGAAGCGGGCTGCCTCGTGCCAAGCAACGAGGTAAGGACGCATGAACGGATTCCTTCGTAACGCCTGCGGCCTCCTGGCCGTCGCCGCGGCGGCCTTCGCACTCGCGGGATGCGAGTCGTTCTCCAGCATGTCGCCTTCGAAGCGCATCGATTACAAGTCGGTGTCGTCGGGGCCGGCGCTCGAGCTCCCGCCCGATCTCACCACGCCCAAGTACGACGACCGCTACCAGGTGTCGACCGCCACCGGCCTCGCCGCCGCCGGCGCCAACAAGGGCACCCGTAGCGAATTTCTCCCGCAGACGCCGGACGCGAAGCTCGTCCGCGCGGGCAACGAGCGCTGGCTCGTCGTGCGCGCCTCGCCCGAGCAGGCATGGAACACGTGCCGCGAGTTCTGGCAGGAGTCGGGCTTCGTGCTCGCGAGCGAGAACCCGCAGGTCGGCATCATGGAGACCGACTTCGCCGAGAACCGCGCCGAGATCCCGCAGGACTTCGTTCGCCGCACGGTCGGCAAGCTCGTCGACATGTTCTACACGACGTACAAGCAGGACAAGTTCAAGACGCGCATCGAGCGCGGTGCCGAGCCCAATACCGTCGAGATCTTCATCTCGCACCGCGGGATGGAGCAGGTGCCGACGGGCAAGATCGACAATTCCTCGCCGGCCGCGTTCGCGTGGGCGGTGATGCCGCCCAATCCGGCGCTCGAGTCGGAGATGCTCACTCGGCTCATGATGAAGTTCGGCACGCCCGAGCCCGCGGCGCGCGCGGCGGTGGTGCAGGCCTCCATCGCCCCCGATCGCGCGAGCATCGACAAGAACGCCGATGGCTCGTACAAGCTCACCGTGCAGGACCCGTTCGACCGCACGTGGCGGCGCGTGGGCTTGGCGCTCGATCGCGCGGGCTTCACGGTGGTCGACCGCGACCGCTCGCGCGGCGTCTACTTCGTGCGCTACGGCGATCCCGACGCGCTCGCGAAGAAGGCGAACGACGCCGGCTGGCTGCAGAAGCTCCAGTTCTGGAAGTCAGACGAGAAGGACAAGCCCGAGCAATACCAGATCGTCGTCGCCGAGGCCGCGGCGAACAGCGTGGTGAGCGTCCAGGACCCGGGCGGCGCGCCCGACCGCACGCCCACCAGCGAGAAGATCCTCGCCTTGCTCAAGGACCAGCTCAAGTAGGCGAAGCCCCAGGTGCGCTTCGCTTCCATCGGCAGCGGCAGCGAAGGCAACGGCCTCGTCGTCGAAGCGGGCGGCACCCGCGTCCTCATCGATTGCGGCTTCGGGTTGCGCGACACCGTCGCGCGCCTGGGGTCCATCGGCGTCGAGCCGGGCTCGCTCAGCGCGATCCTCGTCACCCACGAGCACAGCGACCACGTCGGCGGCGTGCCGTCGTTCGCCGGCCGCTACGACATCCCGGTGTGGATGACGTTCGGGACGATGGCGATGATGGGCGATCGCTTCGACGGCATCGCGCAGGTGTACGGCTTCGACAGCCACGACGTGTTCTCCCTCGGCGACCTCGAGGTGCGCCCGTTCCCCGTGCCGCACGATGCGCGCGAGCCCGTGCAGTTCGTCGTGAGCGACGGCCGCCATCGGCTCGGGCTCCTCACCGACATCGGCGGGTCGACGCCCTTCGTCGAGGCGTGCCTGTCGGGATGCGACGCGCTCGTGCTCGAGTGCAACCACGATCTCGATTTGCTCGCGGGCAGCGACTACCCTTATTCGCTCAAGCAGCGTATCTCGGGGCGCTTCGGCCATCTCCACAACGAGGCCGCGGGAGCGCTCCTCGGCCGGCTCGACGCGTCGAAGCTGCAGCACGTCGTCGCCGCTCATCTTTCGCAGCAGAACAACACGCCCGCCAAGGCGCGCGCGGCCCTCGCGGGCGCGCTGCGCGGCGCCGAGGAATGGATCGGCATCGCCGACCAGGCCTCGGGCTTCGGCTGGCGCGCCTTCACCTGAACCCCTAAAAACGCACCCATGGAAAAGCGACAGGAGCTCTACCGCGGCAAGGCCAAGACGGTCTACGCGACGGACGACCCCCACCGGCTCGTGATGCACTATCGCGACGACGTCTCCGCCTTCGACGGCGTCAAGCTTGCGAAGCTCGACAAGAAGGGCGAGACGAACAACAAGATCAACGCGTACGTGATGGGCAAGCTCGCGGCCGCGGGCGTGGCGACGCACTTCGTCAGCGTGCTCAACGAGCGCGAGTCGCTCGTCAAGGCGATGAAGATGGTCCCGGTCGAGTGCGTGGTGCGCAACGTGTGCGCGGGGTCGATGGCCAAGCGCTACGGCATCGAGGAAGGCAGGAAGCTTCCCGAGCCCATCTTCGAGTTCTTCCTGAAGAGCGACGCGCTGCACGATCCCCTGTGCAACGACGATCACATCCGCGTGCTGGGCTGGGCGAGCGCCGACGAGATCGCGCAGATGCGCGCGCTGACGCACAAGGTCAACGCCGTGCTGAAGCCGCTCTTCGCCGCGGCCGGCATCGACCTCGTCGATTACAAGCTCGAGTTCGGCCGTCCCACCGACGACCCCTCGGGTCCGCTGGTGCTGGGCGACGAGTTCACGCCCGACGGCTGCCGGCTGTGGGACGCGCGGACGGGCGAGAAGATGGACAAGGATCGCTTCCGTCGCGACCTGGGCTCCGTCATCGAGAACTACCGCGAGGTGGCGCGGCGCATCGGCGCGCCGTTGTAGGCCGGACGCATCGACGAGAAAAAGGCCCGCGTCGCGGGCCCTTTTCGTTTCGCCTCGTGAAGGGCGACGCTTACTTCTTCGCGTCCTGCGTCGCTTCCTTCACCGCGTCCTGCTTCGCGGCGTCGGTCGACGGTGCGGCCGCCGCCGGGGCGGGCGTCGCGGGCGCAGGCGTCGCGGCCGCGGCGGGCGTCGCGTCGGCCGGCTTCGCGTCGGAGGCGGGCGCGGGCGTCGGCGCGGGTGCCGGGGCCGGAGCGGCGACGGGCGCCGGCGTCGGGGCCGGAGCGGCCGGCTTGTCCTGGCCGCTCGCGGCCAGCAGGAGCGCGGCGGAGGCCGCGAGGATGAGCGTCTTGTTCATTGGGTCCTTTGGGGTCGATCGATTCGTTGGTTTCTTGCTCGCGAGCGGCTCGCATCGCGATGCCCCAAATCGTAGCACGGGATGCTGCGGTGCAGCAATCCGGGGATCACCCTTTACAGGCCGAGCACGGTGGGACCGAGCCCGGGCTCGCCCGTCGCCCAGATTTCCGCGAAGCGCATGACGAGCGGGCGCGCGAGCTGCGGCTGCTCGACCGCGAGCGCCGCGCGCGGATGATCGACGTGGAAGCGATGGACGAAGTGGCGCGCGTCGGCGATGACGAGCGGGTCCATCGCGTTGCGCGCCTCGGGGCCCGTACGGTAAAGCGTGATCGCGTGCGCGTAGCGGCGCTGAAGCGCGAGGAGGCGTGCGCACGAGGACTCGATCCATCGCGTGTCGTGCACGATGATCTCGAGTCGCGCATTGCGGTCGCGGCGCAGGAACGCCGCCAGCGCCTCGGCACGCGCCGCGGTGTGCCATCCGCCTTGCGAGAGATCGACGTCGAACACCTGCAAGCGCTGGGACGCGAGGGCGACGAGCTCGTCGATGGCAGCGACTTGCGCCGCGACCGTGTCGAGCTGCGACTCGCGAGGCTCGGGCGCTCGTGCGGCGTCAGGCGGGCCGGAGGCAACCATCGCGATAGTCGGCGTGCAGCGCCGCCACGGCGGCGCGATCGAGCGCGCGCGCCTGCGCCGCGGACAGCGCGCGTGCGTTGGCGAGCGTGCGAAGCGCCGCACGCGCCGAGGCGGGCCACGCGCGCGCCTCGCCGTTGAGATAGAACGCGTCCTCGTCGTAGAGGAGCTGCGTGCGCCGGTCGAGCACGACGCCGCCCCGGCGAATGGCCGACTCGAAGGCGCGCAGCGTCATCGGTGCTTCGGGCGGATCGAAGTACACCGAGGCCTTGGGCTCCGACAGGAACGCGCCCAGGAAGCCGGCGACGTCCTTCGCGGTCCAGCGCACCTTGGCGAGCTCGCGCGCCGCGTGGCGGTGCATCCGGTGGTCGATGCGCGCAGGCTCCGTCGCGGGCGCGAGTCCCGGGTCCGCGTAGCGTCCGGGAAGGGCGATGCGATCGCGAAGGTGGTCCAGGAACTGCTGCGCGAGCTCGACGTTCGCGGCCGAGCGAAAGCCGATCGAGTACGTCGTGCATGCGTCGACCGCGATGCCGTCGTGGGCGTACGACGGGGGGACGTAGAGCATGTCGCCGGGCTCGAGCACGTCGTCGTGGCTGGGCGTGAACGTGCGCAGGATCTTCACCGGCAGGTTCTCGCGAAGCGAGAGGTCGGCCTGCTTGCCGTAGCGCCAGCGACGTCGCCCGAAGCCCTGCAGCAGGAACACGTCGTACGAATCGAAGTGCGGCCCCACGCCGCCGCCCGGCGCCGCGTAGCTGACCATCACGTCGTCGAGCCGCGCGTACGGCACGAACGAGAACTCGCGAAGGAGCGCGTCGGCGTCGTCGTCGTGGAGATTCACGCCCTGCACGAGGAGCGTCCAGTCGCGCCCGGGCAGCGATTTCCAGTCGGCGCGACGGAAGGGGCCGTGGCGGAGCTCGTAGCGGCGCCCGGTGCGCACGACGAGCCGCGACTCGACGGCGTCGCGCGTCGCGAGCCGCATGAGATCATCGCGCGACACGACTCCCGAGAAGCCCGGCAGCGCGGAGCGAACGAGCAGTGCGTCTCGATGCCAATGGCGCGCGAGGAACGAGCGCGGCGACCGCTGGCCGAGCAGGGCGATGGCGTCATCCGGCATGGACGGCAAGGGTAGCATTCCCGCGTACAATTCCGCTTCCTACCCGCGAGTCCCCGATGAACATCTTCGCCAACACCGCCGTCTCGATCTCGTTCAAGCTCTTCGACACCGAAAACCGCCTCATCGAGGAGTCGCCCGAGCCGCTCGTGTACCTTCACGGTGGGCACTCCGGCATCTTCCCCAAGATCGAGGAAGCGCTCAACAACAAGCAGGTCGGCGACTCCATCTCGGTGACGCTCGAGCCCGAGGACGCGTTCGGCGAGTACGACCCCAAGATGGTTCGCATGGAGAACGTCGCGGACCTGCCGCCCGACGTGTCCGTCGGCGGCTACCTCGTCGCGGAGCAGGACGGCAACGAGGTGGTGTGGCGGGTCACCGACATCGCCGACGGCAAGGCGGTGCTCGACGCGAATCACGAGCTCGCCGGCCAGCGGCTGCGCTTCGACGCGAAGGTGATCGACGTGCGCCCCGCGACCCAGGACGAGATCGCGCATGGTCACATCCATGGGGCGCACGGGCATCACCACTAGTCCGACGCAAAAGGGCGTTCGCGGGTCGCAGTGAGGCGTGGCGGCGGCGTTGCGCCTTTTGCGTCGGGGACTGCCCTCCAGTCACGCGGCCGCCTTGGGGCGGCCCGGCGGCGGCCGCCTGAACAGCAACGTAACGACGAGCGTCTTGCGGCGGGCTGGTCGCGGTTCCATCACTGCAACAGCTTCTTGAGGGCGTAGAGCGCGTCCAGCGCCTCCCGAGGCGACAGCGCATCGGGATCGATCGAGGACAGGCGCTCGACGATCGCGTTGCCGCGGTCGTCCGGCGCTTCGGGCGACGCGGGCGCGGGACCCGTGAAGAGGTCCCCCTGGCGGTCGCTGCGCGCAGAGAACTGGTCGACGCGCGACAGGTACGCCCGGGCCTGGCGCAAGGTCTCCGCGGGAACGCCCGCGAGCTTCGCCACCGACAGGCCGTAGCGGCGGCTCGCGGGGCCGTCGGCGACGGCGTGCAGGAACACGATGCCGTCACGATGCTCCGCGGCGTCGAAGTGCACGTTGGCGCAACCGGGCAGCTCCGCGGCGAGCGCGGTCAGCTCGAAGTAGTGCGTGGCAAAAAGCGCGAGCGATCGATTGCGCTCGGCGAGCCGGTGCGCGATGGCCCACGCGAGCGCGAGGCCGTCGAACGTCGACGTGCCGCGCCCGATCTCGTCGACGAGCACGAGGCTCTCGGGCGTCGCGCGATTGAGGATGTACGCGGCTTCCGTCATCTCGACCATGAACGTCGATCGTCCGCCCGCCAGGTCGTCGGACGC
Organism: Casimicrobiaceae bacterium; assembly: GCA_044225355.1. Lineage (GTDB taxonomy): Bacteria > Pseudomonadota > Gammaproteobacteria > Burkholderiales > Casimicrobiaceae > VBCG01. The sequence continues at coordinate 22,412 of JBGAIS010000042.1, forward strand.
GCCGATGCGCGTGAAGATCGCGTCGAGCGGACCGAGCCTCGCGCTCTGCGCGGGCACGTACATGCCGCAATAGGCGAGGAGCGCCACGATCGCGGTCTGTCGCATGTACGTCGACTTGCCGCCCATGTTGGGGCCGGTGACCACGAGGAGGCGCCGCTCCTGCGCGAGCGTGACGTCGTTGGGAACGTACGTGTCGACCTGCTGCTGCACGACGGGATGACGGCCGCCGCGGATCTCGATGCCCGGCTCGCGCGTGAACTCGGGCCGCACGAGGTCGAGCGCGTCGGCGCGCTCCGCGAGGTTCGCGAGCACGTCGACCTGCGCGAGCGCCGCCGCGACCTCCTGCATCGGCGCGATGGCCGGCGCGAGCGCGTCGAGCAGCGCCTCGTACAGCACCTTCTCGCGCGACAGCGCGCGCTCCTGCGCGGACAGCGCGCGGTCCTCGAAGGCCTTGAGCTCCGGCGTGATGTAGCGCTCGGCGTTCTTGAGGGTCTGACGGCGCCGGTAGTCGTCGGGGACCTTCGCGGCGTGGACGTTCGTCACCTCGATGTAGAAGCCGTGCACGCGGTTGTACTCGACCTTGAGGCTCGC
>JBGAIS010000296.1:0-2789 GCA_044225355.1 Casimicrobiaceae bacterium
CGAACGCGGTCGGCGCGACACCCGACACGCGGCCGCGCACGAGGAACGCCGACACGAAGACGTTGGGCGCGTAGCTACCCTTCATCGGGACCTCGAGCGTCGGATCGGCGCGGGAGATCGTCTTCACGAACGCGTCGAGCACGCCTTCGCGCTCGACCGTCACGAGCATCGTCGCTTCCTTGAACGGCATGCGCACCTGGAAGCGCGCCGTGGCGCCGGGCTCGTAGCGGCGCTTCTCCGGGACGAGGTCGATGCGATCGTTGTCGCTCGCCGCGAACCACTGGTCGTCGTCGGCCGGCACCCAGACGTCGGTGCGCGCGAGCGCGGCGCGCCCCTGCGCGTCGGCGGCCTGCGCGCGCACGATGAGGTTGCCGGACGCGGGCGGCGCCATGTCGCAGAAGAGGAGCCCCTGCGCGTTGGTCGTGCCTTCGCACAGCGCGCCCACGCGCGTGGTCTCGTAGCCGTGCTCGTACGCGTAGAAGCCGCCGATGAGCCGGCGCCGGTGGGAGAAGAAGTCGCGCTTGAACGCCTCGGTCGCCACTTTCACGTTGGCCATCGGCTTGCCGCTCACGTCGAGCGCCAGCACGCTGAACCGGATGCGCTCGCGGCTTCCTATCCACGAGTCGGGCTTGATGCCCAGCACCACGCGCGAGGGCCACAGCGGCACGCGCGTGGCCGCCGTGAGCGTCTCGCCGTTGGGGTCGCGATACTCGAGCTCGGCCAGGAGGTCGCGCGGGCGATCGGAGGGCTCGATGTCGCGGATCGTCGCGCGCGCGCCGCCCGACGCATCGAGCGTGAGCGGAAGGTCGGTGCCGCGCTTCGGCCGCGGCGCGGCGCCGGACGTGTCCTCGTCCATGTCGGGATCGGAGAACGAGAAGCCGTCGTAGCTCGACGCGGAATCGCCTTGCTCCTCGCGGCCCGCCTTGATGTCGCCGCCGGCGAACGCGTAGTCGGGGTAGTCGGGGAACGTCACGGTGCGGGCGTCGACCTGCGATCGCAGCGTGGCGGCGAGTCCGCCCGCCCCGCCGCCCGCGAGGTAGCTCACCTGCACGTCGATGCTCGCCTCCTTCGGCGCCACGAGCGGCGTGCCGACGGCCTGCAACCGCGCGCGCAGGAGCGGGATGCGGAACGCCTCGACGCGGAAGCTGCCCGCCGAGCGCTCCTGCGCGTCCTTCCCGGCGAGCGTGTCCTTGACGTAGATCTGGTACGTGCCGGTATACGCGTCCTTCGGCACCGCGAACGACGCCTCGCCCGCCGAGACGGGGCCGTTGCCGTTCCACGTCACGGGCACGGTGTACTCCTTGTCCGATCCCGTGTGACGGATGACGAGCGTATCGAGCAGCGACGGCCGCGGCGGCAGCGCGAATCCCGCGCCGGTCTGGCGGCGCACGAACACCTTCATCGATACCTTGTCGCCGCCGCGCACGAGCGAGCGGTCGAGCACGGCGTGCGCGACGTACGGGCCCTGCCAGTTGCCGCCCGGCACGTTGAAGCGCCACGGCGCGATGCCCTCGCCCCAGTCCGAGAAGGCGTACGCGAAGTCGTCGGCGGTGCGCGCCGTGACGAAGTATTCCTGGCGCGTGTGATCGACGCCGCAGGCGGGCAGCGACTCGCGCGGCGGCAGCTCCTTGGGTACGCGCAGGAGGCCCGAGGCATCGGTGCGGCCCTCGAAGTGAACGACGCCGCTGCAATCGCGGACCGCCACGCTGGCGCCGGCGACGGGCTTCGCGTCGTCGAGCTGCGTCACCCACACGAGCGACGACTCGCGGCCCAGCTTGAAGTGCACCCCGAGGTTGGTGACGAGCGTCGCCGCGCGCACGTAGAACGGACGCGGCTGCGCGAGCAGTGCGGCGCCGAGCTTCGGGCTCGCGAGCTCGACCACGTAGAAGCCCGCCTGCGGCAGCGGGATGCCGACCACCTCGAACGCCTTGCTGCCGCCTGGCTTGGGCACGGAGATCGACGTCGTGCGGTCGCCCTTCGCGAAGAGCGACGTCGCGTAGCCGTTGCGCTTCACGATCCACTTGTCGTTCTTGTCGTCGTATTCGCGCTCGATCTTGTTCGCGACCTCGAGGCGCTGCAGCCACGTGACGATCTGCATCTCCTCGCCCGGCTCGATCTTCATCACGCGGCCAGGCACGGGGGCGTCCTTGCCCTTGCCGGCCGCGGGCGCGTCGCGGACCGTCGCCACGCGACCCGGCAGCACCGGCTCGACGTTGCGCACGGTCACGGGCAGGAGCGGCGTCTCGGCGTTCGGAAGCACGCGCTCGAGGATGCCGAAGTCGGCCGCGAACTTGACGAGCGGCGGATTGTCGTCGGTGCGCACGCGCAGCGGGAACGATCGCGCATTGACGAGCGCCCGGCCCGCGTCGTCCTTGATGCCCGCCGGAATCTCGATGGTGAACTGCGCCTGCTCGGGCAGGCCCGGCCCGAACGTCACGGCGGTGATGCCCTCGCTCGCGTCCTTCGGCACCACCGCGGGCCACGACTTGCCGCCCGCAGCCGCGTCGACGATGCGTATCTTCTGCGCGTCGGCCTTCGAGATGGGTGCCGTGAACGAGAGCGTCATCGGCAGGATGGGCATGCACTGCGCCTGCGCGTTCACGCGCTCGCACGTGAACGCGGCGCGGAATGCGGGGCGCACGGAGAACGCGAGCGCCTGTGCCTGGCGCGTCGCGACGCCCGTGGTCGCGGCGATGCCCTTGCCCCACACGAGCTTCACCTCCGCGCCGGCCGGCAGCGTGCGTGCGCACGCGAGCGTCACGAGCGGCGAGTCGGGCGCATCGCGCAGG
>JBGAIS010000043.1:0-5136 GCA_044225355.1 Casimicrobiaceae bacterium
CGCGTCCCACGCGGCGTCGACCATCGTGAACGCGACCTCGGACTTGCCGGTGTTGAGGAGCTTCAGGTTGTCGACCGAGCCCCCCGTGACCTCGGCGGTGGCCTGCAGGCCCGGGATGTACTTCGACAGGATGTTCGCCATCCCGCCGCCCATGGGGTAGTACACCCCGCCCGTGCCGCCGGTGGTGATCGAGATGCGATTGCCCTGCTGCGCCGCGGCGGGGGCCGCGAGTGCGCAAGAGACAAGCGTCGCCGCGGCGACACGAAGCCAGGAAGCTGCCATTGACGTTCTCCTCCGAGAAGACGCCGGCTTTCGACGGCGTCGGATTGCGATGTGCCTGTCGCTCCGGGAGCGCGGCTTTCGAAAGGCTCGATGCCGCTTCGGGCTCCCCGCCCTTGTCGTACGGCCGCGCCGGGCGGTCCGCCGGTCGACGGTCACGCGCGTCGCCCTGCCGATCCCTCGCCTGCCGACGGCAATGATACTTGGCGCGGCGCCTTGTTCAACCAAATTGTTGGGACCGGGACGGCGTGCCCACGAGCCCCGCCTTAAGGAATCCCGGTCCGCGGACCGACGCTACGCCGCGCCGCGCAGGTCCGGCGGCAACGGAGGCTTGCGCGTCAGGGCCGAGGCGCGCAGCGGAAAGGCGCCCTGCTTGCGATCGAGGAAGAAGTTGCGGAGCGTCCGCGTGATGGTGCGGAACGCGAGCGCCTCCCACGGGATCTCGGCCTCGTCGAAGAGGCGCACCTCGAGGCTCTCCGGGCCGGGGCCGAAGCCCACATCGGAGAGCTCGGCGCGGAACATCATGTAGACCTGGTTGATCTGCGGCAGGCTGATGAGGGTGTACAGGTCGCCCACGCTCACGCGCGCGTCGGCCTCCTCGAGCGTCTCGCGCGCGGCGCCCGCCTCGACCGTCTCGCCGTTCTCGAGAAAGCCGGCGGGCAGCGTCCACAGCCCGTAACGCGGCTCGATCGCGCGCTTGCAGAGGAGGACCTTGCCTTGCCACTGCGGCAGGCACCCCACCACCACCTTGGGATTCTGGTAGTGGATGGTGTGGCAGCTCGCGCAGACGTGGCGCGGGAGGTTGTCGCCGTCGGGGACGCGCCACTCGATGCGGTCCGAGCCGCAATGGCTGCAGTACCTCACGTCAGGCGCGGATGAAGTGCTCGCGGTAGTACGCGAGCTCCTGGATCGACTCCTGCACGTCGGCGAGCGCCTCGTGCCGGCCCTCCTTCGGGATACCCTTCATGAGCTCCGGCTTCCAGCGCCGGACGAGCTCCTTGAGCGTCGAGACGTCGAGGTTGCGGTAATGGAAGAAGTCCTCGAGCCTGGGCATCCATCGCGCGAGGAACCGGCGGTCCTGGCAGATCGAGTTGCCGCACATCGGCGAGCACTTGGGCCCCACGTGCGCGGCGAGGAACGCGAGCGCCTGCGCCTCGACCTCCTCCTCCGACAGCGTCGACGCCTTCACCTTGGCGACGAGCCCGCTCTTGCCGTGCGTGGACTGGTTCCAGGCGTCCATCCCGTCCAGGACGGCGTCGTCCTGGTGAACGACCCACACCGGCGCCTCCGCGACCGTCGCGAGGTTCATGTCGGTGACGATGAGCGCGACCTCGATGATGCGGTCCCGCTCGGGCGACAGGCCGGTCATTTCCATGTCGATCCAGATCAAGTGGCCAGGGTCTTGCGGCATGGGGGGTGGCGTAGAATGAGCTATCGCAATTCTCGCACGCCGAGGGCCCCGGAGGCTCTCACCGAGGCTGCCGTTTCCCCGCCCTTCCCGTGTCGCCCGCCGCCTTCACGCTCGTCTTCTCGCTCGCACTGGCCGCCTCCGTGGTCGTGCGCCTGTGGCTCGCCGCGCGCCAGGTCGGCCACGTGCGTGCGCACCGCGACGCGGTGCCGCAGGCGTTCGTGTCGCGCATCGGCATTGCCGCGCACCACAAGGCGGCCGACTACACGGTCGCGAGGCAGCGCCTGTCGATGCTGCACGTCGCAGTCGATGCGGCGCTTCTCGCAGCCCTCACGCTCGGCGGAGGCCTGGCCGCCATCGTCGCCTGGACGCAGACGCTCGACGTGGGTCCAATCGCGCGCGACGTCGCGCTCTTCGTCCTGGCGGGACTCGTCTACGGCGTCGTCAACCTGCCCTTCTCGTGGTGGCAGACGTTCCGCATCGAGGAGCGCTTCGGGTTCAACCGCATGACGCTCTCGCTGTGGCTCACCGACCTCGCCAAGGGCATCGCCGTCGCCGTGGTGCTGGGCGGGCCGCTGCTCGTGCTGGTGCTGTGGCTCATGGCCGCCGCGGGCGCGTACTGGTGGGCCTGGGCATGGGCCGCGTGGATGGCGTTCCAGCTCCTCGTCCTGGTCCTCTATCCCACGGTCATCGCACCCATCTTCAACAAGTTCACGCCGATGGCCGACAGCCCGGCGCGCGTGCGCGTCGAGGCGCTCCTCGCACGCTGCGGCTTTCGCAGCGCGGGCCTGTTCGTGATGGACGGCTCGAAGCGCTCGGGCCATGGCAACGCCTACTTCACCGGCTTCGGCAAGACCAAGCGCATCGTGTTCTTCGACACCCTCCTCATGCGCCTCGCGCCCGAGGAAGTCGAGGCCGTGCTCGCCCACGAGCTCGGCCACTTCAAGCTGCGTCACGTCGCCAAGCGCATCGCGTGGTCGGCGGCGGTCTCCCTCGTGGTGCTGGGGCTGCTCGCGTGGCTCGCGCGCATGCCGTGGTTCTACGGCGGGCTCGGCATTCCGGAGGGCCTCCTGGGCGTCGCGATGTCCCGCCCGGGGGTCGCGCTCGAGCTCTTCCTGCTCGCGCTGCCCGTGTTCACCTTCGCGCTCGAGCCGCTCACGTCGCTCTATTCGCGCAAGCACGAGTTCGAGGCCGACGCCTTCGCGACGCGCCACGCATCGCCCGCGGCGCTCAGCGCGGCGCTCGTGAAGCTGTACGAGGACAACGCGGCGACGCTCACGCCCGACCCGCTGCACTCGGCGTTCTACGACTCGCACCCGCCCGCGGCGCTGCGCATCGCGCGCATCGAGGCGCTGGCGACGCGCGAGCCGCTCGCGTTGGCCGCGTGAGCGCGCGCGCCTCACTCGCCATCGTGATGTTCGCCTTGCCGGTCGCGGCTCAACAGCCCGCGCCCTTCGCGCATGCGGACGTCGACGCCGGCAAGGCCATCGCCGACCGCGACTGCGTGGGCTGCCACGAGCGGCACTACAAGCCCGGCACCGCGATGTACACCCGCGCCGACCGCCGCGTCACCACGCCCGCGCAACTCCTGGCGCAGGTGCAGCGCTGCAATTCCGAGCTCGGAACGAGCTACTTTCCGGAGGAGGAGGAAAGCGTGGCCGCGTACCTCAACCAGGCGTACTACAAGTTCAAGCCGTGAGCGGCAAGGCCGTCCTCGACACCCGCACGCTCGCGCTCGCCGCGATGAGCTGCCGGCGCGGCGCGCCGCGCCTCGGCGCGGACGAGCTTGCCGCGCACGTCGCGTCGCTGCCCGGCTGGCAGGCCGCCGGCAACGCCGTCGCCAAGACTTTCGCGTTCGGCAACTATCACGAGACCATGGCGTTCGTGAACGCGATCGCGTGGATCGCGCATCGCGAGGATCACCACCCCGACCTCGCGGTGAGCTACGACACGTGCGTCGTGACGTACTCCACCCACGACGCCGGCGGCGTCACCTTGAACGACGTCATCTGCGCCGCGCGAGTGGAGAGGCTCTTCGCCTGATGGGTCTCGTCGTCGCGGCGTACCGGCGCCACTTCGACGTGGCCCTCGACGACGGCGAGCGCGTCACGTGCATCACCAAGGGTCGCGACATGCGCCTCGCGGTGGGCGACCGCGTGAGCGTCGAGCGCACGCCGCAGGGCGGCGTCATCACGGGCGTCGAGCCGCGCACGAGCCTCGTCTACCGCTCCGACGCGTTCAAGGAGAAGCTCCTCGCCGCCAACGTGACGCAGATCGCCGCGGTGGTCGCGCCCGACATCGGCCTCGACCTCGAGCTCATCGATCGCTGGACCATCGCCGCCGAAGCCGCGCCGTGCCGCTTCGTGATCTTCGCGAACAAGCTCGACCTGCCGTCGTTCGATTCGCTGCGCTCGCGCCTCGCGCCGTTCGAGGCGCTGGGCTATCCGGTCGTGCCGCTGTCGGCGAGGCTCGACGCCGGCGAGGCGCTCGAGTGGCTCCGCGGCCAGCGGACCGTGCTGGTGGGGCAATCGGGGATGGGCAAGTCGACGCTCGTCAACGCGCTCGTTCCCGACGCGCAAGCGCGCACGAGCGAGGTCTCGGAGTCGCTCGGCGCGGGGCGCCACACCACGACCTCCACCGCGCTCTACATGCTGGGCGACGACGGCTGGATCGTCGACTCGCCCGGCGTGAAGGTGTTCGGCCTCGCGCACCTCGATCGTGATCGGCTGGCCGAGGCTTTCGTGGAGCTGCGGCCGTACCTCGGGCACTGCCGATTCCGCGACTGCCGCCACGACGCGGAGCCCGGCTGCGCGGTCACGGCGGCGGTGGACGCGGGTCGCGTGGCGCCGCATCGCGTGGCGTTGCTGCACGCCATCGCGCGCGAGGTCGGCTGACGGGCGGGCGCGATGCGCCCTGCGCTACGGCACGACGTTCGCGATCGTGACGAGCAGGATCACGAGCATCCACAGGATCAGCGCGCGCCAGACGAGCCCGACGGCCGACGGCAGCACGTCCGGCTCGACGGGGTCGCCCATGCCGAGCTCCGGGCGCACGTCGGGGTCGCCGGAGAGCGTGGGGAGCATCCCGCCCAGCTGCACCCCGAGCGCGCCGCCGCCGGCGGCGAGCAGGACGCCGATGGTCATGCCGCCCTCCTGCGCCGCCCAGCGCGACGCTTGCGTGCGCCAGCACGCCACCGCGTCCTCGAAGTCGCCGACGACCGCGAACGAGAGGGCCGTGAGGCGCACCGGCAGCCAGTCGAGCACCTTCTCGAGCGTGCGCGCCGGCCGGCCGAATTCGATGCGCGACTGCACGAGCGGCGTCGGCTCGATGCCCGGCAGCGGCCCGCTCCACTCGTCGGCCAGGAGCGTCGCCGCGCGATAGAGCACCGCGCCCGCAGGCCCCGGCAGCACGACGAACCAGAAGAGCACCGCGAACACCTGCCGGTAGGC
>JBGAIS010000043.1:5156-16096 GCA_044225355.1 Casimicrobiaceae bacterium
TGGCGAGGCGCGCGACCTCGGAGCTTCCGAGCTCGGAGGTGGAGCTGCCTCCTCGCCACGACGCGAGGGCGCGCCGCGCGGCCACGAGGTCGTTGGCGGAGAGCGCCGCGACGATCGCCGACAGCGCGTGGCTGAAGCGGCGGAATCCCATGAGGAAATAGAGCACGACCACGTTGACCACGAGGCCGAGCGCGGGATGCACCGCGTTGGCGAGCCAGAAAAGCGCCGCCGTGAGTAGGACCGGCGGCGCCACGGCGGCCACGGCCGCGATGACGCCGTGCTGCCGCGTGCCGCCGTTGAGCTTGCGCTCGAGCATGCGCGCATAGCGGACGAACGCGCGCTCGACGCCCGCGCGCCAGTCGAACGCGCGCCACTGCTCGAGGCCGAGAGCGACGAGGATCGCGAGGAAGCTCACCCGAGCTCGCTCCGCGCGGGGCGTGCGATCATCGCTACGACTTCAGCTCCTCGCGATCGCGGTACTGCTCGAGCGCCTCGGGATTGGCGAGCGCCTCCACGTTGCGCACGTCGCGACCGTGCACGACGTTGCGCACCGCGAGCTCGACGATCTTGCCGCTCTTGGTGCGCGGGATGTCCGTCACCTGCACGACCTTCGCGGGAACGTGCCTCGGCGTGGTGTTGACGCGGATGGTGTGCTTGATGCGCTCGACCAGCGCGTCGTCGAGCGCGACACCCTCGGCCAGCTTGACGAAGAGCACGACCCGCACGTCGCCGTGCTGGTCGGGCGGCCAGTCCTGGCCAATGACGAGGCTCTCGATCACCTCGGGAAGCTGCTCGACCTGGCGGTAGATTTCCGCCGTGCCGATGCGCACGCCGCCCGGGTTCAGCGTCGTGTCCGAGCGGCCGTAGATGATGACGCCGTCGTGCGCGGTGATCTCGGCCCAGTCGCCATGGCACCAGATGCCGGGGAAGCGCTCGAAGTAGGCCGCGCGGTACTTGGCGCCGTCGGGGTCGTTCCAGAACGAGACCGGCATGCAGGGGAACGGGCTCTTGCACACGAGCTCGCCCTGCACGCCGGTGACCGGGCGCCCCTCCTCGTCGTAGACGTCGACGTCCATGCCGAGGCCGCGACCCTGGATCTCGCCGCGATACACGGGCCGCGTGGGCACGCCGAGCACGAAGCAGGACACGATGTCCGTGCCGCCGGAGATCGACGAGAGCTGCACGTTCTCCTTCACGCACTGGTAGATGTAGTCGAAGCTCTCCGGCGCAAGCGGGCTGCCGGTCGACATGATGGTGTGCACGCTCGCGAGGCTCCAGTCCTTGCGGGGCACCATGGCGATCTTCTTCTGCGCGTCGATGTACTTCGCGGACGTGCCGAAGTGCGTCATTTTCTCTGCGTCGGCCAGGTCCCATAGCACGCGGCCCCGATCGACGAAAGGCGAGCCGTCGAAGAGCAGGATCGTCGCGCGCGCGGCGAGCGCCGACACGAGCCAGTTCCACATCATCCAGCCGCAGGTCGTGAAGTAGAAGACGCGATCGCCGGGCTTCACGTCGCCGTGCAGCAGGTGCTCCTTGAGGTGCTGCAGGAGCGTGCCGCCCGCGCTGTGCACGATGCACTTCGGCACGCCGGTGGTGCCCGACGAGTAGAGGATGTACAGCGGATGCGCGAACGGCGTGTCGACGTAGTCGATGGGGCCCGCGACGAACGGGGCGAGCCACGCACCCCACGGCAGCGCACCGCGGATCTGCGACAGGTCGCCGGGCGCGCCCCCACCCTGCTCGAGGTAAGGCACGACGACGACGCGCTCGATCGACGGGATGCGCGCCACGATGTCGCGCACCTTGTCGAGGATGGGCACGACCTTCCCGTTGTAGTAGTAGCCGTCGACCGTGAAGAGGACGCGCGGCTCGATCTGGCCGAAGCGGTCGACGACGCCGTCGACGCCGAAGTCGGGCGACGCCGAGGAGAAGATCGCGCCGCGAGACGCCGCCCCGAGCATCGCGATGATGGCCTCGGGCATGTTGGGGATGTACGCCGCGACGCGATCGCCGGCGCCGATGCCGTGCGCCGCGAGCGCCGCCGACACGCGCGACGCGAGCGCGTGGAGCTCGGCGTGCGACAGGCGGCGGCGGACCTTGTCCTCGCCCCAGAAGACGATCGCGTCGCCTTCGTCGTCGGCGCGGCGGCGCTCGAGGAGGTTGCGCGCGAAGTTGAGACGCGCATCGGGGAACCAGCGGGCCCCGGGCATGCGATCGGCGTCGTCGAGGACGCGCTCGCCGGAGTGGCCGACGACACCACCGTAGTCCCAGATCTCGCGCCAGAAGTCCCACTTGTGGTCGACCGACCAGCGCCAGAGCTTCGCGTAGTCGCCGACGTCGACGTGATGTCGCTCCGCGACCCGCTTCGCAAACGCGGTGATGTTGGCCTCTGCAATGCGCTCGGGCGACGGCTCCCACAGAAGATTGGTCATGATTCCTCGCTCGCGAGCGCGCGCAGCGGCGCCGCAATGTCCTCGGGCAACGGCGTCGACCGGCCGGTGGTGAAGTCGACCCAGACGATCCTGGCCTTGCCGTCGGCCATCCGGGCGCCGCCCACGTGCATGTCGTAGTAGCTCTCGACGCTCGACCGGCCGGGCTTGCCCAGGTACATGCGCACCTCGACGGTGCCGGGATACACGATCGGGGCGATGAAGTTGCAGCTCGCGTTGGCGATGACGGGGCCCCGGCGCAGCTCGTATGCATCGGGCGCCACGCGCTCCAGCCACTCGATGCGCGCCTGCTCCAGGTAGCGGAAGTACACCGTGTTGTTGACGTGGCCGAGCGCGTCCATGTCGCCCCAGCGAATCGCGAGGGACGTCGTGTGAACGAGAAGGCGCGAAGCGGTCATGGGCACGAGCGTGCGCGGCGTACGGATACGGTGGGCGGGTGCGGCCGGAAGCCCCTAATTATAATAGGGGCCCTACGAGCCGCCTACGCCTGGGCGCTCCTGAAAGTGAGCCGATGACGCGCGAAGCCATGGAGTACGACGTCGTGATCGTGGGAGGGGGTCCCGCGGGACTCGCCGCCGCGATTCGCCTGAAGCAGCTCGCCGCACAGCACGAGCGCGAGGTCTCGGTGTGCCTCCTCGAGAAAGGGTCCGAGGTCGGCGCGCACATCCTCTCGGGCGCGGTGATCGATCCGCGCGCGCTCTCCGAGCTCCTTCCGGACTGGAAAGAGCGCGGCGCGCCGCTGACGACGCCCGTCACGGAAGACCGCTTCCTCACGCTCACGTCCGATGGCGCGTATCGCATGCCGGGCTGGCTCCTGCCGCCGCTCATGAGCAATCACGGCAACTACATCGCGAGCCTCGGCAACGTGTGCCGATGGCTGGCGCAGCAGGCCGAGGCGCTCGGCGTCGAGATCTACGCGGGCTTTCCCGCCGCGGAGATCCTGTACGACGACAAGGGCGCGGTGCGCGGCGTCGCCACCGGCGACATGGGCGTGGCCCGCGACGGCTCCCACAAGCCCGACTACCAGCCGGGCATGGAGCTCCACGCGAAGTACACGCTGTTCGCGGAAGGCTGCCGCGGGTCGCTGTCGCAGGAGCTCATGCAGAAGTTCAACCTGCGCGACGGCGTCGACCCGCAGAAGTACGGCATCGGCATCAAGGAGCTGTGGGAAGTCGCGCCCGACAAGCACCAGAAGGGCCTCGTCGTGCACAGCCAGGGCTGGCCCCTCGACGCGAGCACGGGCGGCGGCTCGTTCCTCTATCACTTCGACGAGCGCCTCGTCGCCGTCGGCTTCGTGGTGCACCTGAACTACGCGAACCCGCATCTGTCGCCGTACGACGAGTTCCAGCGCTTCAAGACGCATCCTTCGATCCGCTCGACGTTCGAGGGCGGCAAGCGCCTGGGCTACGGCGCGCGCGCCATCAACGAAGGCGGGCTGCAGTCGGTGCCCAAGCTCTCGTTCCCCGGGGGCGCGCTCGTCGGATGCTCGGCGGGCTTCGTCAACCTGCCGCGCATCAAGGGCAGCCACAACGCGATGAAGGTGGGCATGCTGGGCGCCGAGTCCGCCTACGCGGCGCTCTCGGCCGGGCGCTCGCACGACGACCTCGCGGACCTCGACGGCGCGTGGCGCAAATCGTGGGTGTACGAGGACCTCTACAAGGTGCGCAACGTGAAGCCCGGCCTCAAGTGGGGCATGTGGCTCGGCAGCCTCCACGGCGGTGCGCACATGTGGCTCAACGACCTCGGCCTGGGCTCGCTCGTCGGCTGGACGCTGCGCCACGGGAAGGCCGACAACGAGTCGCTTGCGCCGGCCTCGCAGATGCCGCGCATCGACTACCCGAAGTACGACGGCATCCTCACGTTCGACAAGCTCTCGTCGGTGTTCCTCTCGAACACCAATCACGAGGAGGACCAGCCCGTCCACCTCCAGCTTCGCGATCCGTCGATCCCGGTGAACGTGAACCTCGCGCTGTACGACGGCCCGGAGGCGCGCTACTGCCCCGCCGGGGTATACGAGTTCGTCGCGGACGAAGGCGGCGGCAGGCGCCTGCAGATCAACGCGCAGAACTGCGTCCATTGCAAGACCTGCGACATCAAGGACCCGCGACAGAACATCCACTGGGTCACGCCGGAAGGCGGCGGCGGGCCGAACTACACCTCGATGTAGGGCGGGTCGGGCCACAGGCGCGCGGCGCCGCGCACGCCGCTCGAGTCCCCGTGCGCGTTGCGCACGAGCCGCGTGTCCACGCGGTCGCTGAAGATCCACGCGCCCCACAGCGACGGCACGGCCGCGTACAACCGGTCGACGTTCGACATCCCGCCGCCCAGCACGATCACGTCGGGGTCGAGGATGTTGACCACGTGCGCGAGCGATCGCGCGAGGCGCTCCTCGTAGCGCGCGAGCGACGCCGCGGCGTCGGCGTCGCCTGCCGCCGCGAGCGACGCGATGCGAGGCGTGGGAACGTCGCGGCCGGTGAGCGCCATGTGGTCGCGCTCGAACGCCGGGCCGGACAGCCACGTCTCGATGCAGCCCGCGCGACCGCAGTAGCACGCGCGGCCCGGCCGCTCGTCGTCGCGCGGCCAGGGCAGCGGGTTGTGGCCCCACTCGCCCGCGATGCCGTTGCGCCCGTCGAGCGCGCGGCCGTCGACGACGATGCCCGCGCCCACGCCGGTGCCCAGGATGACGCCGAACACGACCTCCGCGCCCTTCGCCGCGCCGTCCTGCGCCTCCGAGATCGCGAAGCAGTTGGCGTCGTTGCTCATCCGGATCTCACGGCCGAGGCGCGCCTCGACGTCGCGCTTGAACGTCCGGCCGTTGAGGCACGTCGAATTGGAGTTGCGCAGGAGGCCCGTGTCGCGCGACAGCGAGCCCGGCGTACCGATACCCACGGTGCACGCGCCCGGCGCCACGCCGATGCCGGCTTCCGTCTCCCGCACGAGGCGCTCGATGACGCCGAGCGTCGCGTCGTAGTCGCCGTGCGGCGTCGGCAGGCGATGGCGGAAGCGCTCGGCGCCGTCCCGGTCGAGCGCGACGATCTCGGTCTTGGTGCCGCCCAGGTCCACCCCGAGTCTCATGCTCGCCCGCCCATTGTCGACCGTGCTCATTGACCATGCTCTGCCCGATGCCCGATTATTGCAAACACCCCTCGTCCCGGAACGTCCTCATGAATCGATCGTGGTGGCTGCTCGCGCTCGCGGCCCTTCCCTTCGGCGCCGCCGCCCAGCTCAACATGTACTGCAGCTCTCCCAACACCGCCTGGTGCCAGGGCATGGCCGTGGGGTTCGAGAAGGCCTCCGGCATCAAGGTGCTCGTGGTGCAGAAGGCAACCGGCGAGATGCTCGCGCAGGTGAAGGCCGAGCGCGCGAACCCGAAGGGCGACATCTGGTGGGCCGGCCCCGCGGACAGCTACCTGCAGGCCGCAGACGACGGTCTCCTGGAGACGTACCGCTCCCCGAACGTGACGCAGCTCTACGACTGGGCGCAGCGCATCAGCGACCTCTCGAAGAACCAGGTCGCCGGCGTGTACGGCGGCATCCTGGCGTTGCTGATACCCATCAGACCGAGACGACAAGAAGGTTGCCGGTGCCGAAGCGCTGGTGACCCGGAACCGGCCAGGTGGCGAGGTCATGCTCGGCGAACCCGCTCCTCCTGGCCGCAAGGCCTCGCGCCAGGGCGGGCGCTGTGCGTGGCCGTGGCGAGGATGGCGTTCAGGTGGCGATGCGGTGGAGGGTCAACCCGCACCGCCCGAGGCTACGCGCGCTCGGGCATCGGCCCCATGACCGCCGTGACACGGGGCGAGGTGTACCTCGGCAGCACCGTGCCCCATGGCGTCATCAACGAGATCGTGCGCGGCTTCCCGGTGCTGCCCATCCTGCCGTGCGTAGAAGGCGTGGGCTGAGGTGGCTCGATGGCCATCATCAAGGGCGCCCGCAACCTCGACGCCGCGAAGAAGTTCTACGACTGGGCGCTCACGCCCGAGGGCCAGAAGGTCGGGCTCGAGGTCAAGGAATTCGCCATCCCGACCAACCGCAGCGTGCCGCTGCCGCCGCAGGTGCCCAAGCTCACGGACATCAAGGTCATCGACTACGACTTCGCGAAGTACGGCGCGAGCGACACGCGCAAGCGCCTCCCTGATCGCTGGGAAAGGACGTCAATGCCGCGGCGCGATGAGCGCCTGGCCGCGGGCTCGCCGCCTGGCTCGCCATCAGCGCCCTGGGCGTCGCTGTACAGCCCTGGTACGCGCAGGACCTGGGGCCGTCCTTGCGTGGCTGCGCGACTGGGCGGGCCAGGACGCCGCGCCCGCGCTGCTGCAGATCGCGCGCTACGGCAAGGCGTGGCTCGCGCCGCCGGCCCTCGCGCTCGCCGCCGCCGCGCTCGTGGCGTGGTGGCCCTTCTCGCCTGAGCCCTCGCGGCGCACGCGCGGCCTGCGTCGGCGTGCGCTTCGGCGGCGCGGATCGTGCTTCGCCGCGCAAGGCTTCGCCGTCGGCGCGCCCGCGCAGGGCGGCATGGGCGCGGGCGCAGCGCTCGCGGGAGCCGCGCGCGCGATGGTCGCAGCACACGGCCTCGCAACGCTGGGCTACTTTCGCGGCAACGCGTTCGTCGCGACGAGCGTGGTCGCCATCGTCGCGCTGGTCGCCGCGTTCACGTTCTATCCCGTGGGCTCCATCCTGCTCCAGGCGTTCCAGGACGCCCACGGCGCGATCTCGCCGGCGGCGCTTCTCGATCGGCTCTCGGCGCCTCGCGTCTGGAGCCTCGGATGCGTGAGCGGCGGCACGCGCTGCGGCGTCGTGTGGAACACGGTCGTCCTCGCGTTCCTCTGCGCGACGCTTTGCACGGCGCTGGGGCTCGCGTTCGCGCTCATCGTGACGCGCTCGCGGTTCCGCTGGAAGCGTGCGCTGCGCGTCCTGTCCATCCTGCCCATCATCACGCCGCCCTTCGTGATCGGCCTCGGGCTCATCCTCCTCTTCGGTCGCTCCGGCGTCGTCAACCAGGTCCTCGAGTGGGCGCTCGGCATCGAGCCGTCGCGGTGGCTGTACGGCATGCAGGGGATCCTCGTCGCGCAGGTGTTCGCGTTCACGCCCATCGCCTTCCTCGTGCTGGTCGGCGTCGTCGAGGGCGTATCGCCCACGCTGGAGGAAGCCGCGCAGACGCTCCGCGCGAGCCCATGGCGCACGTTCGTCGACGTCTCGCTTCCGCTCATGCGCCCGGGCCTCGCCAACGCGTTCCTCGTGAGCTTCATCGAGTCGATCGCGGACTTCGGCAACCCCATCCTGCTCGGCGGCAACTTCGGCGTGCTGTCGACGGAGATCTTCTTCTCGGTCGTCGGGGCGCAGCTCGACCAGGGGCGCGCGTCCGCCCTCGGCCTCGTGCTCCTGGGCGTGGCGCTCCTGGCCTTCGTCGTGCAGCGGCGCGTGCAGGGCGGCAAGGCCTACACCGCGGTCGCGGGCAAGGGCGACGGCGGCCTCCCGGTGGCGCTTCCGCCCGGCGTGCTGCGCGCGTGCTACGCGGTCGTGCTGCCATGGGCGCTCATGACGATCGCGCTGTACGCCATGGCGCTCGCGGGGGGCTTCGTCGAGAACTGGGGGCGCGACTACACGCCCACGCTCAAGCACTACGTGAAGGCGTTCGGCCTCGAGTGGGGGCCCTCCGGGCTCATCTGGGCGGGCGCCGCGTGGAGCTCGTTCTGGACGACGATCGAGCTCTCCGCGATCGCGGCGCCCCTCACCGCGGCGCTCGGCATCCTCACGGCCTACCTCCTCACCCGGCAGCGCTTCGTCGGGCAATCGGCCTTCGAGTTCGGCACCATGCTCTCGTTCGCGATCCCCGGCACGGTCATCGGCGTGTCGTACATCGTCGCGTTCAACGTGCCGCCGATCGAGATCACCGGCACCGCGCTCATCCTCGTCGCGTGCAACGTGTTCCGAAACATGCCGGTCGGCGTACGCGCCGGCATGGCGTCGATGGCGCAGATCGATCCGAGCCTCGACGAGGCCTCGACGACCCTCGGCGCGCGCGGCCCGGTCACGCTCCGGCGCGTGATCCTCCCCCTCGTGAAGCCCGCGGTCGTCGCCGCGCTGGTCTACAGCTTCGTTCGCGCCGTGACCACCGTGTCGGCGGTGATCTTCCTCGTGTCCGCGCAGTACGAGTGGGCCACGACGTACATCATCAACCGCGTCGTCAACGGCGACTACGGCGTCGCCATCGCCTACAGCTCGGTGCTGATCGTGCTCATGCTCGCCGCCATCTACGCCATCCAGAAGCTCGTGGGCGAGCGGCGCCTCGGCCGGCGCCCCGCCGCCGCGTCGCTCGCCACGCCACTCAGGAAGCGCCGCGTGAGCGCCAAGTCGATCGCGTTCTCGCACGTGACAAGCTCTACGGCGACGTCGCGCGGTGCGCGACCTCTGCTTCGACCTGCCCGCAGGGGACGCTCACGACGTTCCTGGGCCCGTCGGGCTGCGGCAAGACGACCACGCTGCGCCTCATCGCGGGCCTCGAGCTCCCGTCGTCGGGCGTCATCCGGATCGGCGGCGAGGACGTGTCCGCGGTGCCCGCGTCCGATCGCGACGTGTCGATGGTCTTCCAGAGCTACGCGCTGTTCCCGCACATGAGCGTCGTCGAGAACGTGCGCTACGGGCTCGACGTCTCGGGCGTGCGCAAGCCCGACGCCACGGCTCGGGCGCAGGAGGCGCTCGCCACCGTGGGCCTGCGCGGCTTCGACGCGCGGCTGCCGTCGGAGCTCTCGGGCGGACAGCAGCAACGCGTGGCCCTCGCCCGCGCGCTCGTGCTGGAGCCCTCGGTGCTGCTCTTCGACGAGCCGCTGTCGAACCTGGACGCGCGCCTGCGCCGCGAGATGCGCGAGGAGATCCGCGACCTGCAGAAGCGTCTCGGGCTCACCGTGGTGTACGTCACGCACGACCAGGCGGAGGCAATGGCGGTGTCCGACCGCATCGTCGTCATGAACCGCGCGACCATCGCGCAGGAGGGCACGCCGCGCGAGATCTACGAGGCACCGCTCGACGCGTTCGTCGCGGGCTTCATGGGCGAGGCGAACCGCGTCCTCGCCACTCTCGCACGCCGCGACGCGACGTACGCCGACGTGTCGCTCGGCGGCCTCTCGCTGGTGCTCCCCCACCGCGGGTTGCCC
The DNA here is from genome assembly GCA_044225355.1 of Casimicrobiaceae bacterium. GTDB lineage: Bacteria > Pseudomonadota > Gammaproteobacteria > Burkholderiales > Casimicrobiaceae > VBCG01. Next base: position 14,752 of record JBGAIS010000043.1, read on the forward strand.
GACGGCCCGGTCGCGGTGTCGATCCGCCCCGAGGCCATCGACTTCGTCGCGCCCCACACCTCGCCGCTCGGGGGACACGTGCGCAAGGCCGCGTACCTGGGCGACGTGATGGAATACGAGATCGATACCCCCGCCGGCCCGCTCTTCGCCGTGTCGACGGCCGTCGATGCGCCGGTCGCCATCGGCACGGAGGTGGGCATCGCGCTCGCGCGCCACGGCGTCGTGGTGATCCCGCCGGAGGATGCGGCATGAACCGTGCGCTCCTCGCGCTGATCGCGCTGTGCCTGTGGGGCGCGTGGAACTGGTGGTCGCGCGAGCGCGAGGAGAGCGTGCCGCCGGGCGTGGTCGCGGCCGCCGATCCGGTGCAGACGAGCGTCGACGCGCTCCAGCCGTTCAACGCCAGGGGCTACTCGATGGTGCCTCGCGCGCGCTACGAGATCACCGCGCGCGTCCTGCGCAAGGAGATCTATCGCGTCGACGGCGGGTCGGATGTCGCGCCCATCGACTTGGGCCTCGGCTGGGGCGCCATGTCCGACACGCGCGTCGTCGACCAGCTCGAGTTCTCGCAGATGGGCCGCTTCCTCTACTGGAAGCCGCGCGACTGGACGACGTTTCCGCTTTCACCCATGGACGTCGCGACGCATGCCGCGCAGGTCCACGCGATCCCCGCGAGCGACGATATCGACAAGCGCCTGCGCAAGCTGCGGCCCGGCCAGGTGGTGACGCTGACGGGTTATCTCGTCGACGTGCGCGGGGCGCACGGCTTCACGTGGAATACGTCGCTGCGCCGCGACGACACCGGCGACGGCGCGTGCGAGATCATGTGGATCGAGCGCGTGCTCGTGGAGTGACGACCGGCCGTTCGGGAAACTCCGCGCTTGTCCGTGAAGCCGCACGTCCGCGCGCAAGCGAGCGCACCCCGCTCGCGCTGCCGACGTTCCCTTACGGCACCGCGCAGAACACGGTGCCTTCGACGATCCAGCCGTTGGCCTTCATCTGGCGCGCCTCGCTGCGGCTCGTCGTGTAGCGGTGGTTCGCCTGGCCGCCCATGCCGTTGTTGTACAGGCGCATGACGGGCACGCGATCGGCCGCGCAGGTGTCGGCCGCCGGAGCATCCGCGTTGAAGGCGATCGACTCGTACGTCCAGAGCGGATTGGCCTTCACCTTGGCGCACTCGGCGGCGTCGATCGTGTAGAAGTGCGAGTTGGGGCCCGACGGCGGCGTGCCGAAGAACCTGCACGCCGCGAGGCCCAGCGGCGATCCCGCGGGATGCAGCTTGAACTCGAGCCCCGTGCGGCGCCATCCCGGCACCACCACGCCGGCGTCGAGCATCGCGGCCTCCGCG
>JBGAIS010000043.1:16154-23164 GCA_044225355.1 Casimicrobiaceae bacterium
TCCGCGGCTTCGGCGGTGACGAAGTAGTGGTCGAGCGACGGGTTGTAGAACTCGTAGACGTCGGCGTCCGTGGCGGCGGCCGGCAAGCGCGGCGCCATGTAATCGAGGCGCTGGAGGTCCTCCATCCCGCCGGCGACGGACCCCATGCGCGCGCTCGTGGCGCGTACGACCGGGTCGTCGGTGAGCTGGCTCGCGAGGAACGTGAACATCCACGTATCGATCTCGTCGGCGTAGGCTGCGTCGTACCCGTGGCGAAGGCCCGTCAGCGCCACGAGCTGGCGCGTTCCGCCCAGGCGGCGCATGCCGCGCTCGACGGTCGTGATGGGTGCGGTGAGGTCCGCGGTGCCGCTGATCGCGAGATACGGGAGCGTGACGCCGTCGAGGCCCGTCAGGTCGCGCCCGAACGCGGGATAGATATCGTTGCCGAAGTACGGCACGTAGCCCACCGCGGCCTTGAGGCGCGTGTCCTTCGTGATCTGCGCCGACGATTGACCGAGCGTGACGGAGAGCTGGCCGCCCGCCAGCAGGAGCATCGCCTCGCCGCCCAGGCTCGCGCCGAAGCCGCCGATGTTCGCGGTATCGATGTGGTCGCGGTAGTCCGGGTGGTTGAGGACCGTGTCGAGCGCCCCCGAGAGAGAGAGCGGGCGTACCGCCTGCAGCGCGACGAACGCCTTGTAGTTGAGGAGCGCGTAGACGAAGTCGGAGAAGCTGTCGAGGTCGATGTCCGCGAAGCGGAGGTCGCCGTGGAACACGCCGATGGTGATGTAGCCGTAGCTCGCGACCTGCTTCACCGACTGGATGTAGTCGCCCGAGATGGGGCTGCCCGACAGCCCGTGCGAGTACAGCACCACGGGCCACCGCTTGTCCCCCGCCGGGAAGATGGGAGCGTCGCTGCCGCGCTGCATGTGCGGCAGCGTATTGCCCGTCGGCAGCACGTAGTCCGTGCGCGGGTTCGAAGGATCGGTCGGGTAGCAGACGACGAGCGCGTACGGGTACGTCTTGCCGGCGAACGTGCCGAACACGTCCGGGTTGTTCGGGAAGGCGGTCTGGTAGACGAGCGAGTGCGCAGGGTCGACCAGGAGGTCGGTCACGAAGCGCGTCGAGCCGTCGCTGCGCGGCAGGCCCACCCAGTACGAATCGGGCAGCTCGCCCGAGGGCACGCGCGTGAAGTCCTGCTCGAGGTTGCTGCAGGCGACCGTGTAGCCGCCGAACAGGGGAAGCGGCGCCACCACCTCCCCCGACTGTGCCGCGGCCCCGGCGGCGAAGAGCGCCGCGGCGAGCGCGGCAAGGCAGGATCTCATCGATCGACGCATGATGTGCGTCGGACACGCGCCTGCGGCTCGAGGTTCCCCACCGTCGCGCCGCCGTGCGAATCGGCGCGCGAGGAAGGGCTGGGGCCATGGCTTTCCCGGCCCTGGAGAAACCCTGCGCTTACCGGTGAAGTCCCGCGTCCGCGCGCAGCCGGATCCGCCGCGCTCGTTCGCGCCGCCATTGCGCGCGCCCGCTGCGAAGGCCGTTCCCACGCCGACCGCCTGGTCATGCCTCGGCCATTGCGGATGCAAAGGCGCGGCGCCGGCGTCGCGTCGTGCGCCGTCCCCGCGGACGCCATTTGCAGGCGTGTCCTAGAACGCTTCCGCGGGAAGGGCGAGTGCGCTCTCTCCGCCGTGAACGATCGTGTGCGCCAGGGAAGACGCGCGGGGCAGGAGCGCATCCGCGTAGTAGCGCGCGGTGGCGATCTTGTTGCGCAGGAACTGGGAATCACCCTCGCCCGCCGCGAGCTGGTCGGCCGCGACGAGCGCCGCGCGGCCCATCTGCCATCCACCGGCGACGAGGCCCCACAGCTCGAGGTACGCCACCGCGCTCGCATGCGCCGCGCGGGGATGCTGCCCGTACGCGGGCACCATCCAGTCGATCGCGGACTGCACGTCGGCCGTGGCGGCGGCCAGCTCGACGCCGATCGCCTGCAGCGCGGGATCGGTGCGCGATGCGAGGTGCGCCGCGACCTTGTCGATCTCGCCCGCGATGGCCTTGGCGACGGCGCCCGCATCTCGCGCGGTCTTGCGCCCGATGAGGTCGTTGGCCTGGATGCCCGTGGTGCCTTCGTAGATGGTCGTGATGCGCGCGTCGCGCATGTGCTGCGAGGCGCCGGTTTCCTCGACGTAGCCCATGCCGCCATGCACCTGCACGCCGTCGGACGTGATGCCCTGCGCGCTGTCGGTACACCAGCCTTTGACCACCGGTATCAGCAGGCCGACCAGGGCCTGCGCCTGCGCGCGCTCCTGCGCATCGGCGTGGCCGGCGGCGCGGTCCATCTGGCCGGCACAGAAGTAGGCCAGCGCGCGCATGGCCTCGGTGCGGGCCTTCATGTCCATCAGCATGCGCCGCACGTCCGGGTGGCCGGCGATGGTGGTGCTGCCGCTGAGCAGTGGCTTGCCCTGCACCCGCTCCAGCGCGTAGGCGCGTGCGCGCTGGTAGGCGCGCTCGGCGATGCCCACGCCTTCAAGGCCGACGTTCAGCCGCGCATGGTTCATCATCGTGAACATGCAGGCCAGCCCCTGGTTCGGCTCGCCGACCAGGTAGCCGATCGCGCCCCCGCAGTCGCCAAAGCTCATCGACGCCGTGGGGCTGCCGTGGATGCCCATCTTGTGCTCGATGGAGGTGCAGGCCAGGTCGTTGCGTTCGCCCAGGGAGCCGTCGTCGTTGACCAGGTACTTCGGGCACAGGAACAGCGAGATGCCTTTCACGCCGGGCGGTGCATCGGGCAGGCGCGCCAGCACGAGGTGGACGATGTTCTCGGCCATGTCGTGCTCGCCCCAGGTGATGAAGATCTTGTTTCCGCTGACGCGGTAATGGTCGCCTTCGGGCACGGCGCGACTGCGCAGCGCGGCCAAGTCGGAGCCTGCTTGGGGCTCGGTGAGGTTCATGGTGCCGGTCCAGCGGCCCGCGACCATGGGCTCCAGGAAGCGGCGCTTGAGTGCGTCGCTGCCATGGTGCGCAATGGCTTCCACCGCGCCCAGCGTGAGCATCTGGCACAGGCTGAACGCGAGGTTGGACGACTTCCACATCTCCAGCACGGCTGTGGACACCAGCGTGGGCAGGCCCTGGCCGCCCCATTCGGTGGCAGCGGGCATGCCGTTCCAGCCGTTCTCGCAGAAGCTGGCCCAGGCTTCGCGAAAGCCATCGGCTGGCGTGACCTGGCCGTCGTGCCAGCGCGCGCCCTGCACGTCGCCGGTGCGGTTCAGCGGATCAAGCACGCCGGTGGCGTAGTGGGCAGCCTCCTGCAGGATGGCCTCGACCAGGTCGGGCGTGGTTTCTTCATGGTCCGGCTGGGCGCAGATCGCGTCCAGGCCGCCGACCTCTTTCATGGCGAACAGCATTTCGCGCAGGGGGGCTATGTAGACAGACACAGCGAATTTCCTTGATGGCTACGATCAGGCGTTTTGCGGCGTCTGTTGCGACGGGCGCAACTCGCGTGCAGCCTCTTGCGGGCCCACCGACGCCGGGCCGCCATGCCTGATGAACGCCAGGGCGATCGAGCCGATGATCCCGAAAGCCCCGATCACCAGGAAGTTCTGCTCCAGCGGCAGCTCAAGCGCAACGATCTGGCCGATTAGCAGCGGCGCCGCGATCGCGCCCAGGCGCCCCACGCCGGAGGCCATGCCGATGCCGGTCGAGCGGATGGACATCGGGTAAAACTGCCCGCAGTAGGCATAGGCCACCAATTGCGCGCCGGTGGTGCAGGCGCCGACCGCGCCGATGATCAGATAACGCAGCTCGGTCGAGGTCTGGAACGTCATCAGGTACAGCAGCACGCCGCCCAGCGCATACATCCCCACCAGCACCCACTTGATGTTGAACTTGTCGGCGAGCCACCCGCCTCCCACGGCACCGATGATGGCGCCAACGTTCAGCGCGATCACGAAGCTGAGGGCAGACCCCAGGCTGTAGCCAGCCATAGCCATCAGCTTGGTCAGCCAGCTGCTGAGCGCATAGACCATGAACAGGCCCGAGAAGAAGGCGATCCAGAACAGCACCGTGCTCGGGCCTCGCCCGTCCTGGAACAGCCGGGAGACCGGCGCACCCGCCACGCGGTCGGCGGTGGGCACGACGAACTGGGCGTCCGCCGGGTGCTTGACTCCCGGCTGGAGATTACGGGCCACTTCGGCCAGTTCGCCGTTGCGGCTGCGCGAGATCAGGTAGGTCATTGATTCCGGCACCAGCTTCAGGATGAACGGAATCAGCAGGACCGGCACACCCGCTGCGATGAAAACGACCTGCCAGCCGTACTCGCCGATCAGCTGCTTGCCGAGCACCGCGGCCAGGATGCCGCCCAGTGCGTAGCCCGAAGTCATCAGCGCCGTCATCAGGCTGCGGATCTTCTTGGGCGAGTACTCGACCATCTGTGCCACGATGACCGGCAGCACACCGCCAATCCCCAGGCCCGCGATGAAGCGCACCACGCTGAAGCTGATGGGATCCTTGGTGAATCCGGCGGCCGCGGTGAACACGCTGAACAGCATGACGCCAATGGAGAGGGCCCAGCGCCGACCAATCCGGTCGGACAGCGTGCCCAGAACCATGGCGCCGAACATCATGCCGAACAGGGCCGAACTGGCCATGAAACCGGCAGTCGATGCGTTCACGCCCATCTGCTGCATGATGGACGGCAGGGCGATGCCCACCACGGCGATGTCATAGCCGTCAATGATGAGAATCAACAGGCACCATAGAAGCACCTTGGCATGAAAGCGGTTGAAGCGAGCGTCGTCGGCGAGCTTCTGCATGTCGATTTGGCACACGTGTTTGTCTCCTTTGGGTTAGGCTCTGGATCGTGGGGCGGCGGTCATCGCCGCTCCGCTACATGTCGTCCAGCGCACACAAGGAATCCTAGGTGCCGGTGCTGCGAGCCGCGATGACGAAGCGCCCCGATCGAATGACAAACGGCCCCTTTCTGAGAGCACTGTTCAAGTGCGCCAAGAGGTCAGGCGTCAAGCTGAATATGGTCGCCCGTGCGGCTGATATTCCAGCACGAAGGGCGCTTCTGCCTGCTGGGAACACCCCGGCAGTGTTGGGTGCCCAGGGGCTCACGCCCCATCGTCGGCGCACGCCTCAACGCCAGACCCTGTACGCCTTCGCCGCCGTCAGCACGCACGATGGCGTGATTGACTCTCTGGTGCTGCCCTGGGCCAACGCTGAGACGATGCAGGTGTTCCTGGCCGAGATGGCGCGACGCCATGCCGTCGAGTTCATCATGATGGTCATGGATCAGGCGGGTTGGCACATCGCGGGTCACTTGGATGTGCCACAGAATATGCGCCTAGAGTTTCTGCCAGCCTTGAGCTGAACCCGGTCGAGCATCTGTGGAAGGTGCCGTGCCAGGATTGGTTTGCCAACACGGTGTTCAAAGAACTGGAGGCCGTACACGACGCGCTGGTGCAAGGACTCATTGCTCTCGAAACACATCAGCAAAGAACCCAGTCAATGACAGGCTTGATTGGGTTACTTCTATATCCTTGAGGGCAAATTAGTGCATCAGGCGAGCCGATAGCGCATTGCACCGTCTTCGTCTTCTGCAGACACGATTTCCCCACGCTGGTCGAGATAGTTTAGGTGGGCGAGCGTCTCTCCGGTCGCGAGGTTGAGGTGCATTTGCTCCGCAACAATGGACGAACGGTACAGGGCGCGAACCAGGTCGATGACCCTCAGAGGCTGCACAAGTTGTTGCCTGACGCGGTCGGTGCCTCTGACGGTGCTCGCACGCAGTTGCTCCAACCGTAGGTGCAGGCCATGGAAAGGTTCGTTGTGGGCAGGCAGAATCAGGGCGCTCCCAGGTACGCGTTGCATCAACCGGTCGATGGAATCGAGCCAGCCCTGCAGAGGATTCGCATGCGGCTCGGTGGCGTACACGGAGGTATTGGAACTGATCCTGGGAAGAACCTGATCCCCCGATATCAGCAAATCCAGTTCGCGCGAGTAGAAGCACGCGTGCTCGGGGGAATGTCCTGTGCCGACGATGACTTCCCATTCCTGGTCCCCGATCCGCAACATCTGGCCATCCGTGAGCCGCACAAAGCTGTCAGGCAATGGATGGATCATCTTACCGAAGTCACCGAACCGGGTGCGGTACTCATCCACCTCGGTGTCGCTCCATCCGGCCCTCCGATAGAAGCGAACGCCATCGACTGGCGCTTCCCGCCCCGTATCGGCAAGCATCACCCGACAGCTCAAATACTCGTCTCGTGTCATCCAAAGCGCGCATTCGAAGCGACGTGTCAACCATCCCGCCATGCCCACATGATCCGGGTGCATGTGCGTCGCTATCACACGGGAGATGGGACGGCCGGCTAGCGGCCCCTGCGGAGCGAGCAAGGCGAGCCACGCGTTCCTGACGTCCACGCTGCGAATGCCCGTGTCCACGACCGCCCAACCAGGACCGTCGCTCAATGCCCAGAGGTTGATGTGATCCAGGGAAAACGGCAGCGGCATGCGAAGCCACAGCACACCTGGCTTGATTTCCGTGGCCTGGCCGGGGAGCGGAAGATCTGGGAACGGATACGACAGTGCTGGGGCTGCGTCAGTCATGATGCTCAATTTACACCGCGTTGGTTGTCCTTCCGGTATTTTCCTTCACGAGCCTTCGCAGCACCTTGCCGACATACGACAGGGGCATTTCCTGCACGATGGCCCCAGTCTTCGGCGCCTTGTAGCCCAGGTTCTGTTTGCTGAAGGTCATGAACCATCTTGTCAATGCCCTTCCATGAGTCCCCGCCGCTTTGACGGGAGTGTCAGCTCCAACGGCAATAGTCAACGAGAGTTGCCTACGGCTACGACCTGGCCCCCACCGCAGATCTGAGGAGTGGCGCGAAGGCACCGGCACCGCATACGGCCTCGGTGATCTATTCCTGCGCACTATCGAGTGAGACGATAGTGAGGTACCTCGCAATCAGCATTCCCTCCGTGGCCTGGGCCGCCTTGAATAGGATGGAGAACTTCGGCACGGCGCTGGTGGG
>JBGAIS010000297.1:0-2773 GCA_044225355.1 Casimicrobiaceae bacterium
GCAGGTTCGGCGCATCCAGTTGCCCGGCGGGCGCGTATGCTCCTTCACGCGCCCCGCTCCCCAGGAACTCCATGTCCGACAGCGTCTACCGAATCCTCGCGCCGGCCCCGGCCCGCAGGCGCCTGTCGTTCACGTCGCGCGAGTGGTGGCGCGTCGGAGGCTTCTTCGGGGCCGTCGCCGTCCTTCACCTCTTGGGCTGGGGACTGTATCTCCACTACTCCGCGCAGCATCCGGCGCTGGTGGGGCTGGGGCTCGTCGCCTACCTCTTCGGGTTGCGCCACGCGTTCGACGCCGACCACATCGCGGCCATCGACGACACGGTGCGCTTCCTGATGCAGAAGGGCCAGCGGCCGCTCGGCGTGGGATTCTTCTTCTCGCTCGGCCACTCGACCATCGTGCTCGCGCTGGCCATCGCCCTCGCCTTCGCGGCGACGACCGTCATCGGCGGCATTCCGCAGATGAAGCAGGTCGGAAGCCTCATCGGCGTCACGGTCTCGGGCACGTTCCTGTGGATCATCGGCATCCTGAACGTCCTCGTGCTGCTCGACATCCTCGGTGTCTGGAAGCTCGCGAAGGCCGGCACGCACGACCACGCGCACCTCGAAAGCCTCCTCGCCCGGCGCGGGCTCCTCAACCGGATCCTGGGCGGTCGAGCGCAGAAGGTGATCAACCACAGCTGGCAGATGTACCCGCTCGGACTTCTCTTCGGGCTGGGCTTCGACACCGCGTCCGAGGTGGCGCTGCTCGCGATGACCGCGGGCGCCGCGGCCGGCAACCTGCCCATCCCCGCGATCCTGTGCCTGCCGATCCTGTTCGCGGCGGGAATGTCGCTCATGGACACCGCCGACGGCGTGCTCATGACCAAGGCGTACGACTGGGCGTTCCTCAATCCGCTGCGCAAGATCTTCTACAACATGACGACCACCGCGCTGTCGATCGTCGTGGCGCTCGTGATCGGTACCGTCGAGCTCGCCCAGGTGGCCATTCGCCTCCTGGGCCTCGAGGGCGGCGTGTACGACTCGATCGCCGCGCTCGACTTCGGCGTGCTGGGCTATGTCGTCGTGGGCCTCTTCATCCTCGCGTGGGCGGCGTCGGTCGCGTGGTGGAAGCTCGGCCGCGTCGAATCGCGCTACGCGCGCACGCCGGCGCTGCACGCCCACCTGCACCGTCACGACGACGGCACCGTGCACTCGCATCGGCACGTGCACGACGCCGCGACGCCGGGCCACGAATGATCCGCCGGGCCGCGCTCGCGTGCGCCGCGGCGCTCCTGATCGGCGCGCCGCCCGCGCACGCCGATACGGTCGCGAGCCTCCTCGGCAACTTCACCGTCAACCAGTTCGCGCAGCTCGACGTCGGCGCACGATCGATCGGCGTGCGCTACGCGGTCGTGCTGGGACAGCTCCCGGCGCTGCGCGAGCTGCACGCCGCCGACGCCGACGGCGACGGCGTGACCACGGCCGCTGAGCGCGCGACGTACGCCTCGCGCCTCGCCGCGACGCTCGAGCGCGGGCTCGTGTTGACCGTCGACGGCGCGCGCGTCCCGCTTCGGGTCGTCCGCTCTCAGGCGAGCCTGCCCGAGGAGCAGGGCGGCTTCTCGCTGCGCATCGACGTCGACCTCGACGGCGACCTGCCGGAGGCATCCGGTGACCCACGCTCGATCGCGCTCGCGAACGACAACTACCCCGGCACGTTCGGGTGGCAGGAGATGGTCGTCGCCCCCGCGCCGGGTCTTGCGGTGTTCGACACCGACGCGTTCTCCACCTCGCCCACGGGCGGCCTCACCGAAGCGTTGAAGGACCTTCCCGCGTCGGGGCCGCTCGCGGAGCGCGCGGTGCGCATGCGGGTGACCGGCGGGCGCGTGCCCGACGGCGCCGCGCCGCTTCGCGCGCGGGACGGGACCGCCGCCGCGTCGACGGCATCAGCGGCGCCCGCCGCCACGCCCGCGGACTCCGCCTCGTGGCTCGTCGACGAGACGCGCAAGCTCGCCGCGACGCTCGACCGCCGCGACCTGGGCGCGGGCTCCATGCTCGCCGCGCTCGCCATCGCGATGGTCCTGGGCGCACTGCACGCATTCGCGCCGGGCCACGGCAAGACGGTCGTGGGGGCGTACCTCATCGGCTCGCGCGCCACCGCGCGCCACGCCGCGTTCCTGGGCCTCACGGTCACCGTCACGCACACCATCGGCGTGTTCGCGCTGGGCTTCGCGACGCTCGCGGCATCGGCGTACGTCGTGCCCGAGCGCGTAGTCCCGCTCCTCGCGCTCGCGTCCGGACTCATCGTGCTCGGCATGGGGCTCGTGCTCCTGCGCGAGCGATGGCCCGCCGCGCGCGACGCGCTCCGCCGGCGCGCGTCGTCCTTCCGCACGCTGCGGCCCGCGGCGCGCGGCCACGTGCAGGCGTCGATGGCGCACGCCCACGAGGCGGCCGGCTGGCATTCGCACGGCGGGACGTGGCACACGCACCTGCCGCCCGGGGCGTCCGGCGAGGCGGTGACATGGCGGGGCCTCCTCGCGCTCGGCATCTCGGGCGGCCTCGTGCCGTGCCCGTCCGCGATGGTGCTGCTGCTCGCGTGCATCGCGATGGGCCGGACGGCGCTCGGTCTCGCGCTCGTCGTCGCGTTCAGCGCGGGGCTCGCCGCGACGCTCACGGCCATCGGCCTCGCCTTCCTGTACGCGCGAACCCGCATGCCCGCGGGCGCGACGGCACCGCGGTGGACGCGCGTGGTGCCCGTGATGAGCGCCGCCGCCATCACGGTCCTGGGCGCGGTCCTC
>JBGAIS010000044.1:0-21869 GCA_044225355.1 Casimicrobiaceae bacterium
TCGCTCGCGCGGAGCTGATCGCCGCCGCGAAGCACCGTACCCCGGTCGAGCATGAGGCCCACGTCCTCGCCGGTGGAAAGCTTCGTGAGGAGCCGGCTCTTCTGGCGCAGGTCGAACGGCAGCACGACCTGCGCGACGAAAGGCGCGGAACGCTCCGCGCGCTCCTCGATGGTGAGCATCAGAAGAGGAAGTAGCGCTGCGCGAGCGGCAGGGATTTCGCGGGCTCGCAGACGAGGAGCTCGCCGTCGGCGCGTACGGCGTAGGTCTCGGGGTCGACGTCGATGCGGGGCGTCGCGTCGTTGAGCTTCATGTCCTTCTTGCCGATCTTGCGGGTGTTCTTCACGGCGACCAGCGGCTTCGCGAGCCCGAGCTTGCGCACGGCGGGGTTGGCGAGCGCCGCCTTCGACACGAACGTCACCGAGGTCGACAGCGCCTTGCCGAACGCGCCGAACATCGGGCGGTAGTGCACGGGCTGCGGCGTGGGAATGGACGCGTTGGGATCGCCCATCGCGGCCGCGGCGATGACACCTCCCTTCAGGATCAGCGACGGCTTGACGCCGAAGAACGCGGGGCGCCATACCACGAGGTCGGCGAGCTTGCCGGGCTCGATCGAGCCGACGACGTGCGAGACGCCCTGGGTGATCGCGGGATTGATCGTGTACTTCGCGATGTAGCGCTTCACGCGTAAATTGTCGTGACGCGCGGTGTCGGTGCCGAGCGCGCCGCGCTGCTGCTTCATCTTGTGCGCCGCCTGCCACGTGCGGATGATGACCTCTCCCACGCGGCCCATCGCCTGGCTGTCGGAGGACATCATCGAGAAAGCGCCGAGATCGTGCAGGATGTCCTCGGCCGCGATGGTCTCGCGGCGGATGCGCGACTCGGCGAACGCGACGTCCTCCGCGATCGCCGGGTCCAGGTGATGGCACACCATCAGCATGTCGAGGTGCTCGTCGACGGTGTTGACGGTGTAAGGCATGGTGGGATTGGTCGACGAGGGCAGGACGTTGGGCTCGCCGCACGCCTTGATGATGTCGGGCGCGTGGCCCCCGCCGGCGCCCTCGGTGTGGAACGTGCCGATGGCGCGCCCGTCGATGGCCGCGAGCGTCGACTCGACGAACCCCGACTCGTTGATCGTGTCGGTGTGGATCGTCACCTGCACGTCGTGCTTGTCCGCGACGTTCAGGCAATTGTCGATGGCCGCGGGTGTCGTGCCCCAGTCCTCGTGGAGCTTGAGGCCGTAGGCGCCGGCCTGGATCTGCTCGACGAGCGCGCCAGGGGTTGCGCAGTTGCCCTTGCCCATGAAGCCCAGGTTCATGGGGAACGCCTCGGCCGACTCGAGCATGCGGTGAATGTGCCACGGACCCGGCGTGCAGGTCGTCGCGAACGTGCCGGTGGCAGGGCCGGTGCCGCCGCCCATCATCGTGGTGATGCCCGACATGAGCGCCTCGTCGATCTGCTGCGGGCAGATGTAGTGGATGTGCGTGTCGATGCCGCCCGCGGTGACGATCATGCCCTCGCCCGCGATGATCTCCGTGCCCGCGCCGATGACGATGTCGACGCCGGGCTGCACGTCCGGGTTGCCGGCCTTGCCGAGCTTCGCGATCCTGCCGTCCTTGATCGCGATGTCGCACTTCACGATGCCCCACCAGTCCACGACGAGCGCATTGGTCACGACGGTGTCCGCGACGTCCTTCGACAGTCGCTGGCTCTGGCCCATGCCGTCGCGGATGACCTTGCCGCCGCCGAACTTGACCTCCTCGCCGTAAACCGTGAGATCGCGCTCAACCTCGATCACGAGGTCGGTGTCGCCCAGGCGCACGCGATCACCGACCGTGGGGCCGAACATCTCGGCGTAGGCTCGACGGCCGATCCTCATGGCTTGCTCCGCGATTTCTTCGCCGCGGGCTTCTTGGCGGCGGGCTTCTTCGCAGCCGGCCTCTTCTCGGCGGGCTTCTTCGCGGAAGCCTTCGCCGCCTTCGCCGCCGCGGGCTTGCGCGCGACGTCGAGCGCGCCCATCACCTCGCCGCGGAAGCCGTACACCTTGCGATCGCCCGCGTAAGCGACGAGCTCGACCGTGCGCGACTGGCCCGGCTCGAATCGCACCGCCGTGCCCGCGGCGATATGCAGTCGAAAGCCGCGAGCGGCCGCGCGATCGAACGACAGCGCGGAGTTCGTCTCGCTGAAGTGATAATGCGATCCGACCTGCACCGGCCGATCGCCCGTGTTGGCCACCACGAGCTTGATCGTGGGGCGGCCCGTGTTGATCTCGATGTCGCCTTCCGCGACGAGCATTTCACCCGGGATCATGGAATGGGACCGTGCACGGTGACGAGCTTGGTGCCGTCGGGAAAGGTGGCTTCGACCTGGATCTCGGGAATCATCTCGGGCACGCCCTCCATCACCTGCTCGCGCTTGAGGACAGTGGCACCGAAGCTCATGAGGTCGGCCACGGTGCGGCCGTCGCGCGCGCCCTCCATGATGGCCGCGGTGATGAGGGCGATCGCCTCGGGGTAGTTGAGCTTCAGCCCGCGCGCGAGCCGCCGCTCGGCGAGAAGGGCCGCCGTGAAGACGAGGAGCTTGTCCTTCTCGCGTGGCGTGAGTTCCATGTCAGGTGTTCCAGATGCGCGGTGCTACCGCCGCGCGACCCGCCACCGCCGGGCGCAGCGCCGACCACAGCGCGCGAAAGAATTCGTGGGCGGCCTCGGTGCTGTCGCCGCGATAGCGCGCGACGAGCGCGTGCGGCAATCGAGTGACGGAGCCTTCGCCCCGGCCGGGTGCGAAGGCTCGCAGGGCCCTCGCGAGATCGTGGTCGAGCATCGTCGCCATGGCCACGAATGTGCCAAAGACCGGCGCGCCGTTCAAGCCCGATCGCGCGTCCAGGAGCGGATCGCCGCCGCGCAGCGCGACGCGCTCGCTCCAAAGCAGTGCATCGTCGCGGAAGATGTCGACGCGCTGCCGCCACGTGCCGTGGGTGAAGCGCTCGCTCGACGCCGATCGGCCGAGGCACACGACGTCCCAGCCGAGGAAGGCGCTGTCGCGCGCGAGGTCGACGCGTATCTCGCTCGCCGCGTCGGCGCCGTCGAAGACGATGGTCGATTGGGGAAGCCACTCGAGGACCGCGCCCTCGCCGACGCGAAGGTCGATGCGCTGCGCCGCGCGGCGCCCCGCGGCGCGGTACCACTTCGCGGAGCCGGGTGTCGTGATCTGCACGCGGGTCGACGCCCCGGCGTCCACCGCCACCTCGATACGATCGCCGCCCGCGATTCCCCCGGGCGGGTGCACGACGATGCACTGGCACACGCGGGGGCCTTCGGGATAAAGCGGCTTCTGCACGACGAGCGGGCCCTCGTGCACGCGCCGGGCGAGCCGCGTGCGCTCGCCGTCGCGATCGAACGCGAGGTCGAGGCGTGCGAGCCAGCCTGGGATCGCGTCGACGGCGCGGGATGCGTCGGGCATCCCGCGAGTCTATCAACGGCTACTTGCGGAGCGTCGCGGCCAGCGTGATCTCGGGAACGCTCGCAAGCGCCTTCGAGAGCGGGCAGAAGCGCTTGGCCGCACTCGCGAGCTCCTGGAACCTGGCCTCGTCGATGCCCGGGATCTCGGCGTCGAGCGTGAGGTCGATGCGGTCGATGAGGAAGCCGTCGCCGTCCTGTACGAGGCGCACCTTCGCCGTGGCGTCGACCGCCTTCGTCTCGAAGCCCGCCTTGTCGCAGGTGAACGAGAATGCCATCGCGAAGCACGCCGCGTGCGCCGCGCCCAGGATCTCCTCGGGATTGGTGCCGCGCTTGTCGCCCTCGAAGCGGCTCGCGAAGCCATACGGATAACTCGACAGCGCGCCGGTCTCCGTGCTGATCTGGCCCTTGCCCGCCTTGCCGCGGCCTTCCCAATGAACGCTTGCCTTCTTCTCGATCGCCATGAGAACTCTCCTCGTCGGGGTGCAGTCGAGCGAGCTTACCACCGCCTTGCACGGCGCCCGGGATGCGCTACCATGCGCGCATGACTTCGCAGGACGATGCGAACGACGTGCGGCGCCTCGCGCGCGAGCTCGAGGAGGCGGAGGCCTACGAGCTCCGCCTGCGCGCGCGCATCGTGGCCATCCGCGACGAGCTTGCGGCCGGACGCGTCGCCCGCGCGCTGTCGCTCTGCAACGAGACGCTGAGCGAGATCGACGACCAGACCGACGTCGTCGCGCCGTCGCGGACGCCGCCGATCTGAGGGCGCCCGCGCGATGAGCGGCGCGCCCGGAAGCGACACAGGCAGGACGCGCCCCGCCGACGTAGCGGCGCACTTCTGGCGCATCATGGCGAGCAACCGCTTCGACGACCTCGCGTGCGTCCTGGCCGACGATTTCGTCCTCGATTGGCCGCAATCGGGAGAGCGCATCCGCGGTGCGGCCAACTTCGCGCGCATGAACGCCGAGTACCCCGCGCACGGCCCGTGGCGCTTCACCGTCCACCGCATCGTGGGCGACGAGGCGCAAGCCGCGTCCGACGTGAGCGTCACCGACGGCGTGCAGTCGGCACGCGCCATCTCGTTTTTCACGGTGAACGAAGGCCGCATCTCGCGCATGGTCGAGTTCTGGCCGGACCCTTTCGAGGCACCCGCGTCCCGCACGCATCTCGTCGAGCGCATCGCGTGACGCGCTACGTCGCGCTGTTCCGAGGCATCAACGTGGGCAAGGCCAAGCGGATCGCGATGGCCGACCTGCGCGCGCTCCTCGAGTCGCTGGGCTGCGCGAACGTCCGCACGCTACAGAACAGCGGCAACGCCGTCTTCGATGCGCGAGTCGCGGTGGCCGCGACGCTCGCCGCGACCGTCGAGCGCGCGGTGGCCGATCGCCTCGGGGTGCGCTCGCTCGTCGTGGTGAAGTCCGCCGCCGACCTCGAGTCGATCGTCGACGGCAACGCGCTCCTGCACCGCGCGACGGACCCGTCGAGGCTCGTCGTCGCGTTCACGCGCGACCACGCGTCGCTCGCGGCCCTCGCCCCGCTCGCATCGGCCGTGACCGGCGAGGACGCGCTGCACGTCGGCGAGCACGCGGCTTACGCCTGGTGCGCGAGCGGCCTGCTCGAAAGTCCCCTCACGGCGACGCTCCAGCGCGCGCTCGAGCGCTGCGGCACGACGCGCAACTGGGGCACGACGCAGAAGCTGCGGGACCTGGCGTCAGGCTAGCGCGAAGACGCGGCGGGCGTTGCCTTCGAGGATCGCGTCCCGCGTGCGCTCATCGCCGGGATAGGCCGACCGCACGAGCGAGCCCGGATGAATCTCGCCGAGCGGGAACGGCGCGTCGGTGCCGAGCAGCACGCGGTCGGAACCCATGCGCTCGACGAGCAGGCGCAGCGCGTGGACGTCGAAGATCGCGGAGTCGACGAAGAACCGGTCGCAGTACGACGACGGCAGGTTGGGACAGTCGACACGCACGATGTCGCGCTCGCGCCACGCGTTGTCGACGCGACCCAGGAGCCACGCGAAGCTGCCGCCGCCGTGCGCGAACACGATCGCAAGCGAGCGCGGCAGCCGCTCGAACGCGCCGGACAATACGAGCGAGAGGATGCCGAGCTGCGTCTCGGCGGGCATCGATACGAGCCAGGGCAGCATCCAGCGCTTCATCCGCTCGTCACCCATCATGTCCCACGGGTGCACGAGCACGGGCATCGCCTCGCTCGCGCAATGCCGGAGAAAGTCGAGGATGCCGGGATCGTCGAGACTCTTCGAGCCGACGTGATTGCCGATCTGCACGCCGACATGGCCGGCCGCGCGCGCGCTCGTCACCTCGCGGCATGCGGCATCGATGTCCTGCAGCGGCACTTGCGCGAGCGCCTTCAACCTTCGCGGCTCGGCGGCGCAGAACCCGGCGACGCGCTCGTTCATCCTGCTCGACCATGCGGCGGCCCGCGCCGGATCCCAGCCGTAGCCGAACATGATCGGCGTCGCGCACACGAGCTGCGTCGAGATCCCCGCCTGGTCCATCCACGCGAGGCGCGCGGACGGATCCCACAGCCGCGCCTCGACGGGCCGGAAGCGGGCGTCGTCCTGCATGATGTGGCCGGAGCCGTCGCCGCTCTCGGCAAGCCACGGGGCGCGCGGGTCCGCGGCGATCGCCTCCTCGCGCGTGATGCGCGGGAAGACGTGCGAATGGATGTCGATCACCGCGCCATCACCCGGTGATCATGCCGGCGCCGCGGCGCGCCCGGGATGCACGACGCCGCACGCGGGGCATCGGCGCAGCGACGCGTCGCCGTAGAATTTCTCGAACAGCGGCGGCAGGTCGCGCACGATGCTCTGGAGCTGCACCTCGACGCGATGCACGCGCGTGTGGCACTGGAGGCAATACCACTCGAACGCGTCGACGAGCCCCGGGGGCCTGCGGTACTCGACGACGAGGCCGACGCTTCCCGGCACCGGGCGCTGCGGCGAGTGACGCACGTGCGGCGGCAGGAGGAACACGTCGCCGGCGCGGATGGGCATGTCGCGCGGTCCGCCCTCCTCCATGATCCGGAGCACCATGTCGCCTTCGAGCTGGAAGAAAAACTCCTCGAGGGGGTCATCGTGGTAGTCGGTACGCCGGTTGGGTCCGCCAACGACCGTGACGATGAAGTCGCCGTCCTCCCAGATTTGCGCGTTGCCCACCGGCGGCTTCAGCACGTCGCGGTGCTCGTCGATCCAGCGCGTGAGGTTGAGCGGGGCGCGCATCATGCGTCCTTGCCGATCGGCTTCCACGCGATCGCCTTGATCTCGATGCGCAGGTGCGGATGCGGAAGCTGGTGCACCGCCACGGTCGTGCGCGCCGGGCCATCGTGGCCGAAGAACTCGCCGTACACCTCGTTGTAGCCGCCAAAGTCGTTCATGTCGACGAGGAACGTCGAGATCTCGACGACGTCCGCGAGCGACGCGCCTGCCGCCTCCAGGATGCGCGCGACGTTCTCGATCACGGCGCGTGTCTGCGCGCGGATGTCGAGGCGCGTGGTGCCCATCGCGTCGACCTCCGCGCCTGCGAACGTGTTGTCGGGCAGGCGCGAGCTCGTGCCCGAGACGAAGATGAAGTCGCCCGCGCGGCGGAAGTGCGGATACCGGCCGCGGGGACGCGCCATGCCGGCGAGGACGGATGCGGTGCCTGGGGTCTGCTGGGTCATGGCGGAAGTATAGCGAGCGACCGGTCGCGCGGGTCGCATCGCGGCGAAGGCGCGCGCCGGCGGCGCGGTACGCAGCCAGGCGAGGAGCGCCGCGGCGGCAGCGTCGGCCGTCATGGACGACGCGTCGACCTGGTAGTCGTAATCGCGTCCGCGATGGATGGCGTCGACCTGGGAGCGCGCGAGCCCCGGGCGGCGGTCGGGACGGCCACGCTCGCGTGCCTCCGCGACCTCGACGGCGCATTCCACGCGCACCAGCAAGACGTCGTGCTGCGCGAGGTCGTCGAGCAGCACGTCCCACGCGGCGGGATGCAGGACGTGGTCGACGATGACGTCCTGCCCGCCGTCGGCGAGCGCCATCGCGGCGCGGTCGATCGCCCTGCAGAGCGCCACGAAGCGGCGCTCGCGCACGACGGTGTCGGCAACGTCGAAATATCCCGGCGGCTCCATGGCGCGGAACGCGTCGAGCTGGACGTGGAGGAAGGCCTCCCGCGTCGCGATTTCCTGCAGTCGCTTCGCGAGCGACGTCTTGCCGGCGCTGGAGCAGCCGTTGAGGACGACGATGCGGCCGCGGCCACTTGAATCGGCGCGCCGGCGTGCAGTCGGATTCGGGGCCGTCACACTCCGAGGTACTCGTGCAGGACCTTCGTATCCGCAAGGAGCGTCGCGGAATCGCCCTGCCACGCCACGCGACCTTTCTCCACCACGAAGTGACGGTCGGCGATACGCGCGAGCGGCGCGATGTTCTTGTCGACGACGATGAGCGTGAGTCCCTCGCGCTTCAATGTGCCGAGGCACGACCAGATCTCCGCGCGCACGAGCGGTGCCAGCCCTTCCGTGGCCTCGTCGAGAATGAGGAGGCGCGGATTGGTCATCAGCGCGCGCCCGATCGCGAGCATCTGCTGCTCGCCGCCGGAGAGCTGGCTGCCCAGGTGCCGCGCGCGCTCGGACAGTCGCGGAAAGAGCGCATACACTCGCTCGAGCGTCCATGCGGCGTCGCCGCCCGCGCGGGTGCCGCGACTCGTGGCGACCAGGTTCTCGCGCACCGAGAGCGTGGGGAAGACCTGCCGCATCTCGGGCACGTATCCGATGCCCGCCTGCGCGATGCGATACGACGGCAATCCCGCGAGGCCGCGTCCTGCGAACGTCACGCGGCCGCGCGCCCCGGGCAGCATGCCGAGGAGGCTCTTGATCGCGGTAGACTTGCCCATGCCGTTGCGTCCGATGAGCGTGATGCACTGCCCCGCATCGGCGCTGAAGCCCATGCCGAAGAGCACCTGGCTCGAGCCGTAGTGCGCGGTGAGGTCGGCGACGTCGAGAAGAGGCATCAGCGTCCCATCCCGCCAGTGTCGAAGCAGGACGAGCAAGCGAAGCTCGCCGCGAGGCTGCGGACCGGCCGGGCAGCGAAGCATGGCGGCGAGTTTCGCCGCCCGCTCGCGAGCGTGTTCGCGAGGCAGGACACTACGCGACGAGCTCCTGGTCGCCCAGGTACGCCGTCCGTACCTCGGCATTGTTGCGAATCGACTCCGGGTCGCCCGATGCGATCATGCGGCCGTACACCAGCACCGAGATGCGGTCCGCGAGGCGGAACACGGCGTCCATGTCGTGCTCGACGAGCAGGATGCCGTAGCGGCCCTTGATCGACTCGATGAGCTCGACGAGGCGCGCCGACTCGGCGAGGCTCATGCCGGCCATCGGCTCGTCGAGGAGGAGAAGCTTGGGCCGCGTCGAGAGCGTCATCGCCACCTCGAGCTGGCGACGCTCGCCGTGAGCCAATGCCGTCACTGGCACGTCGGCCTTGCCGGCGAGCCCCACCTCGGCGAGCGCCGCGCGCGCGGCGTCCACCAGCGCCGTCTCGCTCGCGATCGGGCGGAAGAAGCGGAAGCTGTGACCCGCGTGTCCTTGCACCGCGAGCATCACGTTGACGAGCGCGGTGAACTCCGGGAACACCGACGAGATCTGGTACGAGCGCCCGAGGCCCGCGAGAGCGCGCCGGTACACGGGCTCGCGCGTCACGTCGCGGCCATTGAAGAGGATGGTCCCAGCGTCGGGCGCGAGCTCACCCGCCAGGAGATTGACGAACGTCGTCTTGCCCGCGCCGTTCGGCCCGATCACCGCGTGCACCTCGCCCGCGCGCACGTCGAAGTCGACGCCATCGGTGGCGGTGAGCCCGCCGAAGCGCTTGACGAGTCCGCGTGCCTCCAGGAGATTCACGGCCGGCTCCCGCGTCGCGCGTCGAGGTCCGCGAGATAGCCGTAGATACCCTTCTTCGCCGTCAGCACGACGATCACGATGGCCGGCCCGAGGATCACCATCCAGTGCGTGGTCCAGCTCGCGAGCATCTCCTCCGCCACCAGCAGCACGATGGCGCCCGCCACCGGGCCCACGACCGTGCCCATACCGCCCAGCACGATCATCACGATGAGGTCGCCTGACGCCTGCCACGCCATGTACGAAGGCGAGGTGAATCGCGTCAGGTTGGCGAAGAGCACGCCCGCCACCACGCACACCAGCGCGGAGATCACGTAGGCCGCGAGTCGGTAGCGCAGGAGCGGGAACCCCAGCGCCCCCATGCGGCGCTCGTTGGCGCGCGCGCCGCGCAGCACCATGCCGAAGCGCGACGCCACGAGGCGCGAGGACAACGCGAGGCACGCGAGCAACACGACGAGCGCGCAGTAGTACAGCACGGTGTTGCTCTCGATCGAGAAGAGGCCGAAGTGGCTGCGCGCGACGATGGGCAGGCCGTCGTCGCCGCCGAACTGCTTGAGGCTCACGGCGAGGAAGTAGAGCATCTGCGCGAACGCGAGCGTGATCATGATGAACGCGATACCGCTCGTGCGCAGGCACACGAAGCCCACGACCGTGGCGACGACGACGCCCACGCCCAGGCCCGCGAGGAGATGCAACCAGCCGTTGCCGACGCCATAGAACGAGAGAATGCCCACGGCGTACGCGCCGATGCCGACGTACATCGCGTGGCCGAAGCTCACGAGCCCGCCGAAGCCCAGGATGAGGTTGAGCCCCACGGCCGCGATGGCGAGGATGACGATGCGCGTGAAGAGCGTGACGTAGTAAGGCTGCGCGATCAGCGCGGAGACGATCGGCACGAGGGCGAGCCCCGCGAGCAGCACCACCGCCACCGCCACGCGGATCGACAGGCGGGAGGACGTCGCCATCGCCTTACCCATGCCTCACGGGAAAGAGACCCTGCGGCCGCCACGCGAGCACCACCGCCATCAGGATGTAGATCAGCATCGACGCGATGGCCGGACCGGCGGCTTGCGCGAGCGAGCGCTCGAGGAACTCGCGCAGGATCGAGGGCAGGAACGCTCGTCCGATGGTGTCGACGATGCCCACGATCAGCGCGCCGTAGAACGCGCCGCGGATCGACCCGATGCCGCCGGTCACGATCACGACGAGCGTGAGGATGAGGATGGGCTCGCCCATGCCCGACTGAACCGACACGATAGGGCCGGCCATCAGCCCCGCGAGGCCCGCGAGCGCCGCGCCGAGTCCGAAGACGAGGGTGTTGAGGAGGCGCACGTTGACGCCGAGCGCGGACACGATCTCGGGATGCGTGGCGCCCGCGCGAATGAGCATCCCCACGCGAGTGCGGTGGATGAGCACGTACAGCGCCACGCCCACCGCGAGGCCCACCGCGATGATCGCGAAGCGATACGCGGGATACGAGATGCCGAAGAGGCTCACCGTTCCCGACAGCCACGCCGGCGTGTTCATGTACAGCGACGACGGGCCCCAGACGATGCGCACGAGCTCGTTGAAGAAGAGGATGAGCCCGAACGTCGCGAGCACCTGGTCCAGGTGATCGCGCTGGTACAGGCGCATCAGGGCCACGCGCTCGACCACGATGCCCAGGAGCATCGTCCCGGGAACGGCTACCAGCGCCGCGAGCAGGAAGGACTCCGTGCGGCCGAAGACCGCGGCGGCGAAGTACGCGCCCATCATGTAGAGCGACCCGTGCGCGAGGTTCACGAAGTTCATGATCCCGAACACGAGCGTGAGCCCGGCGGCGAGCAGGAACAGCAGCACGCCGAGCTGCAGGCCGTTCAGCGCCTGCGTGAGGAAGAGCGAGAGCGTCATGGACGTCGCGGCGCGTGGGGGATCGCGCGAGCCGCGCACTCTCGCGCGGCCGAAGGGGGCGCCCGTTCCGTCATGGGGAAAGGGCGCCCGCGGACGCTACTTCAACGAGCACTGCGTGTAGTACGCGTCCTTGTGGTCCTTCAGCGGATTGGCGATGGTCTTGAGGCTCACGCGACCCTTCGCATCCTTGGCCACCTCGAAGATGAAGAAGTCCTGGATGGGAAAGCCGTTGGTGTTGAACTTGAAGTTGCCGCGCAGGCTCTTGAAGTCCGCCGCGCGGAGCGCCGCCTGGAACGCCTTCTTGTCGGCGACGTTGCCCTTCACCTTCGCGATGGCGGAGTCGAGCAGCAGCGCCGAGTCGTACGCCTGCGCCGCGTACTGCGACGGGATGCGGTTGTACTTCTTCTCGAAGTCCTCGACGAACTGCTTGTTCACGGGATTGTTGAAGTCCGGGCCCCAGAACGTGCTCGCGAGCACGCCGAGCGCGTCGTCCTTCACCGCGGGCAGCGTGATGCCGTCGGCC
The DNA here is from genome assembly GCA_044225355.1 of Casimicrobiaceae bacterium. Classification (GTDB taxonomy): domain Bacteria; phylum Pseudomonadota; class Gammaproteobacteria; order Burkholderiales; family Casimicrobiaceae; genus VBCG01. The sequence goes on from JBGAIS010000044.1 coordinate 11,755, forward strand.
GTGGACGACGACATGAGCGGCACCTTGCCCATCATGCCCGCCTGCTTGTATTGGCGGATGAAGTTGATGCCGAGCCCGCCGGGGTAGAACACGAACACGGCGTCCGGGTTCTTCGCCGCGACCTGCGCGAGCTCCGCGGAGAAATCGGGCTGGTTGAGCGGCGTGTAGATCTCGTCGAGGATCTCGCCCTTGTAGAAGCGCTTGAAGCCCTGGAGCTGGTCCTTGCCCGACTGGTAGTTGGGCGCCATGATGACGACCTTCTTGTAGCCCTTGTCGGTCGCGTACTTGCCCATGCCCTCGGCCTGGCTGTCGTTCTGCCAGGACACGACGTACGAGAACGGCGTGCACTGCGCGCCGGCGATGGGCGCGGGGCCCGCGTTTGAGCTGATGAGGAACACCTCCTGGTCGGTGACCTTCTTGTTCACCGCCATCATGATGTTGGAGAAGGTGACGCCCGTGATGATGGGCACCTTGTCCTTCTCGATCAGCTTGTCGACGACCTGCACGGCCACCTCGGGCTTGAGCTGGCTGTCTTCCTTGATGATCTGCACCGGAACGCCGCCCAGCTTGCCGCCGTTGCGCTCGACGACCATCATGAACGCGTCGTATTGATCCTGGCCCAGCGCGCCCTGCGGACCGGACAGCTCCGCCATGAAGCCGATCTTGAGCGGCGCCTGCGCGCCCGCGGTGGTCACGACCGCTGCGGCCATGGCCGCGACCAGCGTCTTCGCGAAATTCATGCTGCTTCCTCCCTCGTTGCGTGGCGGCGCAATTCTACCGCTTTGCGCCTTGAAAACTACGGAATGCTCCGGTGTGCGATCGAATGCACGGCCCGCGGCGTCGCCGCACCCGCCAGGCGTCATCGCGAGCCCGCCAGGGTCACGTCCTCGACGAACGCGGACACGGCGTCGACCAGCGCCCGCGGCTTGTCGCGGTGCGGCGAGTGCCCGCAGTCCGCGAGCTTGACGAGCCGGGCGTGCGGAGCCGCGTGCCGCAGGCGATCGATCTGCGCCATCGTGCCGTACTCGTCGTCCTCGCCCTGCACCGCGAGCAACGGGCAGCGGATCCGCGCCATGTCGGCCTCGATGTTCCAGTCGCGGAACGCGGGGTCGAGCCAGATCCCGTTCCAGCCGTAGAACGCGGAGTCGACGTCGGCGTGATAGCGCGCGAGGCGCGGCTTGAGGTCGCCCGTCTCGTACGCAACGCGCGCGGCGTCGATGTTGCGCACGCTCACGTCCTCGACGAAGAGGTGCGGCGCCACCGCCACCACCCCCGCGGGCGCGTCGGGGAACAGCGCGGCGTAAAGAAGCGCGATCGACCCGCCGTCGCTGTGGCCGAAGAGCCACGGCGGCGACGTGACGGCGAGCGCGCGCAAGAGCGCCGGCAGCACGTCGCGCGCCTGCGTGCGCATGAAGTCGACGGGCCAGCGCTCGCCGGCGGAGCGTGGCGTCGATCGGCCATACCCGGGCCGCGAATAGACGAGGCCGCGCATGCCGCACGCATCGCACAGCATCGCCGGGAAATCCTTCCACATCGACACGGAGCCCAGGCCCTCGTGCAGGAACACCATGACGGGCGCGCCGGGATCGCTCGCACCCACCCACGCGTGCTCGATGTCGAGCGTGCGGCCCGCCGCCGCGATACGGACCGTCATTTCGCGGACGCCTCGCGCAGCTTGAAGCGCTGGATCTTGCCGGTCGCGGTCTTCGGCAGGTCGCCGATGAACCGGATCTCGCGCGGGTACTTGTACGGGGCGAGCTGGTCCTTGACGAACGCCTTGAGCGCCTCGGACAGCGCGGCGTTGCCCTCGCGACCCTGCTTCAGCACGACGTAGGCGAGCGTCTTGGTGAGGCCGTCCTCGTCCTTGCCGACGACCGCCGCCTCGAGCACGGCATCGTGGCGCATCAGCGCCGCCTCCACCTCGAACGGCGAGACGAACTGGCCCGCGACCTTCAGCATGTCGTCGCTGCGCCCGGCGTAGGTAAAGCTGCCGTCGGCGTCACGGACGTACTTGTCTCCGCTGCGCGTCCAGGAGCCCTCGAACGTCGACCGCGACTTCACGCAGTTGTCCCAGTACATGAGCGCGGCGCTCGGTCCGCGGATGTAGAGGTCGCCGATCTCGCCGTCCGTGACGAGCCGCCCGTCCTCGCCGCGAAGCTCGATGTCGTAGCCTTCCACCGGCGTGCCCGTGGAGCCGTAGCGCACGCGGCCCGCGCGATTGGAGATGAAGATGTGGAGCATCTCCGTCGAGCCGATGCCGTCGAGCACGTCGCACCCGAAGCGCGCCGCGAAGCGCTCGCCGATGTCCTTCGGCAGCGGCTCGCCCGCCGAGACGCAGAGCCTCAACGCCACGTCGGCGCGCGACGGCAGGTCGGGCGATGCGAGCATGCCCGCGTAGAGCGTCGGCACGCCGAAGAACACGCGAGGCTTGCGCTCGACGAGGCGCTTGAATACCGCCGCGGGGGTGGGCCGCTCCGCCATGAGGATGGCGGTGGCGCCCGCCGACAGCGGGAACGTGAGTGAGTTGCCGAGGCCATACGCGAAGAAGAACTTCGCGGCCGAGAACACGACGTCGCCCTCGGTGAGCCCGAGCACGTGCTTGCCGTACGTCGCGTCGGTCCAGTAGAGGTTGCCGTGCGTGTGCACGGTCCCCTTGGGACGGCCCGTGGACCCCGACGAGTACAGCCAGAAGGCGATGGAATCGGGGCCCGTCGCCGCGTGCGACGCCACGGGCGAGGCGCCGGCCAGCCACGCGTCGAACGCGAGCGCGCCCGCCGGCATGGGCGCGACGGCCCGCGATACCACGACGCGCGCGATCTCGTGCGATGCGCGCGACATCGCCTCCGTGAGCACGGGGAGGAGCGCCCCGGAGACGACGAGCGCCTGGGCCCGCGAGTGCTCGAGCATGTACGCGTAGTCGTCGGCGGTGAGGAGCGTGTTGGCGCACACCGGAACGACACCCGCGAGGAGCGCGCCCAGGAACATGCGCGGGTAGTCGATCGTGTCGTGCAGGCACACGAGCACGCGCTCCTCGCGACGCAGGCCGAGCGCCACCAGCGCGCCCGCTACCTTGCGGGCGTCGCGCGCGAGGTCGCCGTAGGAGAGCGAGTCGGCGTCATCGAGGTAAGCCGCCTTGGCGGCGCGCGACGCGTTGAGGCTCGCGATATGCGCGGCAAAGTTGAAGCGCGCCGGCAGCGGGTCGAGCGGCGTGGCCATCGCGTCTTGGTCCTCCTCCGTTTGATCGCCGTCAATGTTGCCGGAAACGTGAGCGTTTCCAATTGATATGGGGCACGGCCTCTGTTAAGTTAGTGCAGCATAGTTCACGCTGTCAAGCATCGGAGCGCGACACATGAATCAGAATGCCGTTTCCGTCGAGACTGCCGCCAAGGACCCGTTCCTGAGCGCCATGGGCGACCGCGTCCGCGCGATCCGCAGCCGACGGGGCATGACGCGCAAGCGCCTCGCGCTCGCGGCGCGCGTCTCCGAGCGCCACCTCGCAAACCTGGAGACCGGGCTCGGCAACGCGTCGGTCATGCTCCTGCGCCAGCTGGCGCTCGCGCTGGACACCACCATCGCGGAGCTGGTGGGCGAGGCGTCGCCGCAGTCCTCCGAGGCGGAGGCCATCCGGGAGCTCCTGCGCGGCCGTGACGACGCCACTCTCGCCCGCGCGCGGAAGGCGCTTGCCGACGCGCTGCGCGGCGCCGCGGGCAGCCCCGACCGCGCCGCGCGCATAGCGCTCGTGGGCCTGCGCGGCGCGGGCAAGTCCACCCTCGGCCGCATGCTCGCCGACGACCTCCGTGTCCCTTTCGTCGAGCTCGACCGCGTCATCGAGCGTATCGCCGGCTGCGACGTGGGCGAGATCCACTCGCTGTACGGCGCGGGTGGGTTCAGGCGCTACGAGCTCCGCGCGCTCGAGGAGACGATCGCCGGCCATCAGCGCGCGGTCATCGCCACCGGCGGCGGCCTCGTGACCGAGCCCGAGACGCTCGACCTCCTCCTCGCCCGCTGCTTCACCGTGTGGCTGCGTGCCACGCCCGACGAGCACATGAAGCGCGTGGTCGACCAGGGCGACCTGCGGCCCATGGCGGGGCACGCCGAAGCCATGAGCGACCTGAAGCGCATCCTCGCGAGCCGCGAGGCGGCCTACGCGCGCGCGGACCTCGCGTTCGACACCACGGCCGGGCCCCTCGCCCAGACGTACTACGCATTCAGGGCGGCACTCGGCCCTCACGTCGCCGCTTGAACATGATGTAAATTGCATATTTGCCGCCTTGACTCGCGCCCGACCATGCAGCAAGATGCATGGCACCGCGGGAGGACGCGCATGGACGCATTGAAGGTCGATTACCGGACGGACCCGTCCCAGTACCGGCACTGGAAGCTCGCCGTCGACGGCCCCGTCGCGACGCTGTCGATGGACGTCACCGAAGACGCCGGCATCCGCGAAGGCTACAAGCTCAAGCTCAACTCGTACGACCTGGGCGTCGACATCGAGCTCGCGGACGCGCTCGCGCGCATACGCTTCGAGCATCCCGAGGTGGGCAGCGTGATCCTCACGAGCGGCAAGGACCGCGTGTTCTGCTCCGGTGCCAACATATTCATGCTGGGCCTCTCGTCGCACGCGTGGAAGGTCAACTTCTGCAAGTTCACGAACGAGACGCGCAACGGCATCGAGGACTCGAGCGAGCACTCGGGGCTCAAGTTCGTCGCGGCGATCAACGGCACCTGCGCCGGCGGCGGCTACGAGCTCGCCCTCGCCTGCGACGAGATCTGGCTCGTCGACGATCGCTCGTCCTCCGTGGCGCTGCCCGAAGTGCCGCTCCTGGGCGTGCTGCCCGGCACCGGCGGGCTCACGCGCCTCACCGACAAGCGCCACGTGCGCCACGACATCGCCGACGTCTTCTGCACCGTGACCGAAGGCGTGCGCGGCCAGCGTGCGAAGGACTGGCGCCTCGTCGACGCGCTCGCGAAGCCGGGCGAGTTCGCCCAGGCCGTCAGGCAGCGCGCGCTCGCGCTCGCCGCGCAGAGCGATCGCCCGCGCACCGCCCGCGGCGTCGCGCTTCCGCGCGTCGCGCGCACCGACGACGCGGCGGGCTATCACTACCGGCACGTCGACGTGGCCATCGACGCCGCGACGCGCACCGCGACGTTCACCGTGCGGGCGCCGGACCACCCGCAGCCATCCGACATCGCGGGCATCGAGGAGGCCGGCGCCGCCTGGTGGCCGCTCGCGATGGCGCGCGAGCTGGACGACGCCATCCTCACCATGCGCACCAACGAGCTCGCGGTCGGGACGTGGCTCTTGAAGACGAGCGGCGACGCGGCCGCCGTGCTCGCGGTCGACGCCGTCCTCGCGGAGCACGCGTCGCACTGGCTCGTGCGCGAGACGACGGGGCTCCTCCGGCGCACGCTCGCGCGCCTCGACGTGTCGTCGCGCACGCTCTTCGCGCTGGTCGAGTCGGGCTCGTGCTTCGCGGGCACGCTGCTCGAGCTCGCGCTCGCGGCCGACCGCACGTACATGCAGCGCCTGCCCGACGCGCCCGCCGCCGAGCCGCGCCTCACGCTGTCGGCGCAAAGCTTCGGCGCCTACCCCATGGTGAGCGGGACGAGCCGCCTGTCGCGCCGCTTCCACGGTGATCCCGCGGCGCTCGCGGCACTCCGGTCGCGCAAAGGCGCCGCGCTCGCGACCGAGGAGGCGCTGGCCCTCGGACTCGTGACCAGCGCTCCCGACGACATCGACTGGGCCGACGAGATCCGCCTGGCGCTCGAGGAGCGCGCGAGCATGTCGCCCGACGCGCTCACGGGCCTCGAGGCCAATCTTCGCTTCGGCGGCGCCGAGACGATGGCGACGCGCATCTTCGGGCGCCTGTCCGCATGGCAGAACTGGATCTTCAACCGGCCCAACGCCGTGGGGGAGAAGGGCGCGCTCAAGGTCTACGGCAAGGGCGGCAAGGCGCACTTCGACTTCGACCGCGTGTGAGAAGCGACATGACCTCCATCGACTACACCACCCGCATTCCCAACAACGTCAACCTGGCCGACGACCGCGCGCTGACCCGCGCCCTGGAGCACTGGCAGCCCAACTACCTCGCGTGGTGGTCCGAGATGGGCCCGGAGGGCACGACGGACTTCGACGTCTACCTGCGCACGGCCGTCAGCGCCGATCCTTCCGGGTGGGCCAACTTCGACTACGTGAAGATGCCCGACTATCGCTGGGGCATCTTCCTCGCGCCGCCCGTGGCCGAGCGCAAGATCCACTTCGGCGAGCACCTGGGCGAGGCCGCGTGGCAGGACGTGCCCGGCGAGCATCGCGCGAACCTTCGCCGCATCATCGTCACGCAGGGCGACACCGAGCCCGCGTCGATCGAGCAGCAGCGGCACCTGGGCCTCACCGCGCCGTCGATGTACGACCTCCGCAACCTCTTCCAGATCAACGTCGAGGAAGGCCGGCACCTGTGGGCCATGGTGTACCTCCTCCATCGCTATTTCGGCCGCGACGGCCGCGAGGAGGCCGACGCGCTCCTGCAGCGACGCTCGGGCGATACCGACAACCCGCGCATCCTGGGCGCGTTCAACGAGCGCACGCCCGACTGGCTCGCGTTCTACATGTTCACGTACTTCACCGACCGCGACGGCAAGTTCCAGCTCTGCGCGCTCGCGGAGTCGGGCTTCGATCCGCTGGCGCGTACGACGAAGTTCATGCTCACCGAGGAAGCGCATCACATGTTCGTCGGCGAGTCGGGCGTGGCGCGCGTCCTCGCGCGCACGGCGGAGGTGATGAAGGAGCTAGGCACCGACGACCCCGCGAAGCTCCGCGAGGCGGGTGTCATCGACCTGCCCACGGTCCAGCGCTACCTCAACTTCCACTACTCGGTGACGATCGACCTCTTCGGCGCGGACCAGTCGTCGAATGCCGCGACGTTCTACGGCGCGGGGCTCAAGGGCCGCTTCGAGGAAGGCAAGCGTGCCGACGACCATCGCCTGCACGACGCGACCTACCCGGTCATCGAGGTGGTCGGCGGCGCGCTGGTCGAGAAGCAGGCGCCCATGCTCAACGCGCTCAACGAGGTCCTGCGCGACGACTTCATCAAGGACTCGGTCGCGGGCATCGGGCGCTGGAACCGCGTGCTCGAGAAGGCCGGCATCGCGATGCGCCTCACGGTGCCGCACAAGGCGTTCAACCGCAAGATCGGCACGTTCGCCAGCACGCGCATCTCGCCCGACGGCCGCGTCGTCGACGAGGCCACGTGGCGCGCGCACGAGCGCGAGTGGCTGCCCACGCCGGAGGACCGCGCGTACGTGGCGTCGCTCATGGGACGCGTCGTGCAGCCGGGCAAGTTCGCGAACTGGATCGCGCCGCCGCCGATCGGCATCAACAAGCAGCCGGTGGAGTTCGAGTACGTTCGATTTGCATGACGCCGGGCAGCGGCGTGACGGGCAATCTCCGCGGGGACGGACCTTGAGCCTCGACGTGCTTCGCCAGCATCTCATCGATCCGGAGATCTGCATCCGGTGCAACACGTGCGAGGAGACGTGTCCCATCGGCGCGATCTCGCACGACTCGCGCAATTATGTCGTCGACGCCGCGGTGTGCAACGCATGCAACGCCTGCATCTCGCCGTGCCCGACCGGCGCCATCGACAACTGGCGCGACGTCGGTCGCGCGCAGGCCTACTCGCTCGAGGACCAGCTGGGCTGGGACGCGCTGCCCGCGCAGGACGCCGCCGCGAGCGCCCCGGCGCCCGACCTTCCGCAGGACGTCGCGCGCATCACGTCCGAAGCGAGCGCCGGGCAGGGCGGCCTCGCGCCGGCGCCGTGGTCGGCCGCGCAGCCCGTCGTCAACGCGCACAAGGCGGGCGCCCCCGCGCTCGCCACGGTCACCGGCAACTATCCGCTGACGGGTGACGGCGCATCGAGCGACATCCGCCACATCGTGCTCGACTTCGGGGCCGCTCCGTTCCCGGTGCTCGAGGGCCAGACGATCGGCATCGTGCCGCCCGGCGCCGACGCGCAGGGCCGTCCGCATTACGTTCGCCTGTACTCGGTCGCGAGCCCGCGCGATGGCGAGCGGCCCGGCTACAACAACGTCGCGCTGACGGTGAAGCGCGTCACCGAGGACCACGCCGGCAAGCCCGTGCGCGGCGTCGCGTCGAACTACCTGTGCGACCTCGCGAAAGGCGACACGGTGAGCGTGATCGGCCCGTTCGGCGAGAACTTCCTCATGCCCAACCACCCGGGCTCGAGCCTCCTCATGATCTGCACGGGCACGGGCTCGGCGCCGATGCGCGCGATGACCGAGCGCCGGCGCCGGCGCATCTCGAGCAAGGATGGCGGCGAGCTCATGCTGTTCTTCGGCGCGCGCGCCCCCGAGGAGCTTCCGTACTTCGGCCCGCTCATGAAGCTCCCGCGCGAGTTCATCGATATCAACCTCGCGTTCTCGCGCGTGCCGGGCACGCCCAAGCGCTACGTTCAGGATCTCATCCGCGAGCGCTCGGCCGACGTCGTGCGCCTGCTGCGCGACCCGCATTGCTTCATCTTCGTGTGCGGCCTGCGCAGCATGGAGGAAGGCGTCGCGGAGGCCTTCCGCGACCTGTGCCGCGAGCACGCGCTCGACTGGGACTCGATGCTCCCCGCGCTGCGCGAGGCCGGCCGCTACCACCTCGAGACCTACTGATGAGATTCGCCGACCTCGCTCCCGGCCGCGTCATCGAATGCGGCACCGCCTCGCTCACGGAGCGCGAGATCCTCGACTTCGCGCGCACCTACGACCCGCAGTGGTTCCACGTCGACCCCGTGCGCGCGGCGGAGAGCCGCTGGAACGGCCTCATCGCGAGCGGATGGCAGACCTGCGGCATCGTCATGCGCCTCGCCGTCGACACGATCCTCACGGGCTCGGAGTCGTTCGGCTCGCCGGGGCTCGCCTACCTCAAGTGGGAGAACCCGGTGCGCGCGGGCGACGTGCTGCGGGCTTCCGTGGAGGTGATCGAGCGGCGCACGGCGAAGAGCGATCCCAACCTCGGGATCGTGCGCTGGCGCTGGCGCCTCTTCAACCAGCGCGACGAGCCCGTCGTCGACCTCGAGGCGACGAGCCTCTTCGACCTCACGCCTGCTTGAGGGCGAGCGCTCGCTCGTAGACCGCGTCGCGGGCGACGCCCGTCACCGCCGCGACCACGCGCGCGGCGCGCGCCGGCGGCAACTCCGCGAGGAGCGCCGCGAGCCAGCGCTCGCCGTCGGCGTCGAGCGCCGCGACGGGCGCGGAGGCGGCCGGCGGCCGCGTCGACGATGAGCACGAACTCGCCCCGCTCGCGATTCGCGTCGCCCTCGAGCCACGCCGGCGCGTCCGCGAGCGGCATCGACGAGATCGTCTCGAACGCCTTCGTGATCTCGCGCGCGACGACGAGCGTGCGCTCGCCGCCCAGCGCGGCGACCAGCGCGGCGACCGTGTCGCGCACGCGATGCGGCGCCTCGTACAGCACGATCGCCGCCGGGATCTCGGCGAGCGCCGCCAGGAACGCGACCCGCGCCTTGGCCTGCGAAGGCGCGAATCCCGCGAACACGAACGACTCCGCCACCAACCCGGCGGCGGACACCGCCGCGATCACCGCCGAAGGTCCCGGCACGGGGACCACGTCGAACCCCGCGTCGCGGACCGCCCGCACGAGGCGCGCACCCGGGTCGCTCACTGCCGGCGTGCCCGCGTCGCTCACGAGCGCAACGCTCTCGCCGCGCGAAAGGCGCCCCACGATCGCCTCCGCGCGCGCCGCCTCGTTGTGCGTGTGCAGGGACATCGGCCGGGCGGCGATGCCGTACCGGGCGAGGAGCCTCGCCGAGATGCGCGTGTCCTCGGCCGCGATCGCGTCGACGGTGGCGAGGACGTCCAGCGCGCGCAGGGTTACGTCCCGCAAGTTACCCAGGGGGGTTGCCACCACATATAATGCTCCCGGCTTGGCGCGGAACTTCGCGTCCGCCCCCGGGCCATGCGCCGCTTCGTAGGATCCCGATTCCGCCTCGCTCACGCCCGGTTCCCGTCCCCATGACGATCTTCGCGGCCCGCGTTCGCCGATGGCTCGGTGCCACCGCGCTCGCTTGCGCCGCCGCATTGTCCGCCGCGCAGT
>JBGAIS010000045.1:0-23180 GCA_044225355.1 Casimicrobiaceae bacterium
GAGCGACGTGCGGCTCGACAGCACGGAGATGGGGATCGACGCGACGAGCGCGAACACCACGGGCGCCATCCACCACAGGAACATCGGGTTGAGCGCGTACACGCCCGCGGCCCACGCGACACCGAACGCGGTGTGCAGGCCGTGGCGGCGCAGCGCCTCGCCCCACGTCGTCTGCGCATCCTCGCGCGGCGGCGATTGCCACCGCACCGAGCGGCCCAGGAGCGACATCACGACGAATCGCGTGTGGAACAGCATGCGGATCGGCGCCAGGAGCGCCGAGGCCAGGATTTCCGCGCCGACGCTCGCGACGAGGCGGGCCTCGCCGCCGTAGCGCGCGATGCGCCTCGGGCGCACGAGCAGCACGCTCAGCACCTTGGGAAGGAACAGGAGCATCGCGGTGCCGGCGAGGAGCGCGAGCGCGCGCTCCGGCTGCCACTCGGGCCAGATCGGGAAGAGCTGGTTGGGGGCCACGAAATACGTCGGCTCGACGAGCGTGTGCATCGCGAGCTGGATCGTGGACAGCACGAGGAACAGGAACCACAACGGCGCCGAGAGATACGCCATGACGCCCGTCATGAACACGACGCGATGCGCGGGATGCAGGCCCTTGGTCAGCATGAGCCGCGCGTTCATGAGGTTGCCCTGGCACCAGCGGCGGTCGCGCGCGAGCTCGTCGATGAGGTTGGGCGGCATTTCCTCGTAGCTGCCGGGCAGGTCGTACGCGATCCACACGCCCCAGCCCGCGCGCCGCATGAGCGCCGCCTCGACGAAGTCGTGCGAGAGGATCTCGCCGGACAGCGCGCCGCGGCCCGGCAGCCGCTGCAGCGCGCAGTGGCGCATGAAGGGCTCGATGCGGATGATCGCGTTGTGGCCCCAGTAGTGGGACTCGCCGAGCTGCCAGTAGTGGAGCCCCGCGGTGAAGAGCGGCCCGTACATGCGCGTGGCGAATTGCTGCATGCGCGCGTAGAGCGTGTCGCGGCCGGTGGCGCGCGGCGCGGTCTGCACGATGCCGGCGTCGGGATTGGCCTCCGCGATGCGCGTGAGCGAAGCGAGGCACTCGCCGCTCATCACGCTGTCGGCGTCGAGCACGATCATGTATCGGTAGCGACGTCCCCATCGCCGGCAGAAGTCGGCGATGTTCCCGCTCTTGCGCTTGATGCGATGCTTGCGCCAGCGATAGAAGATGCGCTCGGAACCGCCCACGTCGCGGCGCAGCGCGCTCCACGCGGCGACTTCCGCGACGCGCGTGTCGGCGTTGCTCGTGTCGGAGAGGACGAAGAAATCGAAGTGGCGCAGGAGGCCCGTGCGATCGAGCGACTCGTACGTCGCGCGAAGGCCGGCGAACACGCGCGCGACGTCCTCGTTGCAGATGGGCATCACGATGGCGGTGCGCGCGTCCTCCGCGATGGGCGCGTCGCGCGCCGCGGTGCGCGAGATGGCGAAGCGGTCGCGGCCTATCGCAATGACCGCGAACCCCGCGAGCGCCGTCATGAAGCCCATCGACACCCACGTGAAGAGGATCGCGAACAGCACCAGGATGGCGATCTCGAGGGGCTTCGTGCCGTGGTACGGGAGCACGGCGCTCATGAGCGTCGTGGCGAGCCACGTCTGCAGGACGACGAGCGAGAGAAGGAGGAAGCGCCGGCGGTTGGCCGCGTGGAACCACTTCTCGCGGCGGCGATGCGTGGCGGGCGCGTCGGAGCCCTTGCGCACCCACGGGCGCGGGCCCATCGGGCTGCGCACGATGTCCGGCGTGGTCGCGAGCCGCGCCCGCGCGCCGCGGCCGGCGGCGGTGGACGAGAGGGCGACCTCGAGGAACGGGGGCAGGGAGTCGTTCGACATCACTCGGGCGGCAGCACGTAGCTCCACGTGGTCGTCAGCGTGTCCTGGCCCGAGCGCAGGAACGCGCGCATCTCCACCGGCTTCTTGTCGTCGATGGGCTTCACGCGGACGCGCAGGCGATATCCGCCGGTCACGTCGTTGCGGTAGGCGCGGCTCTCCACGATCTGGCCGTTCGCGTCGGCGGTGACGACGGGCTCGACCACCGCCGACGGCGGCAGCGACTTGAGGATCGCGCCCTCGAAGTCGACGACGAAGCCGACCGACGGATCGGGCGTGCGCGAGTAGCCGTGGCCGCGGCGCGTCTGCGCGACATACGCGAGCGGCGGCCGCATCTCGTTCTCCTTCTGCCACCGGATGCGGTACTCGACGTCGAAGGGCACGTGCGCCGGTGGCGGCGAATCGGGCACCCAGAACGCGACCACGTTGTCGTTGGTCTCGTCGGGCGTCGGGATCTGCACGAGCTCGATGCGTCCCGCGCCCCAGGGCCCGCGCGGCTCGATCCACGCGCTCGGCCGGAGCTCGTAGCGCGCCTCGAGGTCCTGGTAATTGTCGAAGCTGCGGTCGCGCTGCATGAGCCCGAAGCCCGCGGGGTTGGTGAGCGCGAAGGAGGTGACCAGGAGCCTGCGCGGGTTCACGAGCGGCCGCGTGATCCACTCGCCGGTGCCCGACTGGATGAGGAGGATGTCGGAGTCGTGCACCTCGGGACGATAGTCGCGCGCGACGGCGGACTGGTTCTCGCCGTGGAAGAACATGCTGGTCAGCGGAGCGATGCCGAGCTTGGTCACGTTCTCGCGCAGGAAGATCCGCGCTTTCACCGACGTGACCGTCTCGGCGCCGGGGCGCAGCACGAAGCGATAGGCGCCGGTGACGCGTCGCGAGTCGAGCAGTGCGTAGATCGTGAGCTCCTTCGCCGAGGGATCGGGCCGCTCGATCCAGAACTCGGTGAAGCGCGGGAACTCCTCGCCGGACGCGAGCGCGGTGTCGACCGCGAGCCCGCGCGCGGACAGGCCGTAGCGCTGGTCCTTGCCCAGGCCGCGGAAGTACGAGGCGCCCTGGAATACGAGCACCTCGTCCTTGTACTTCGGATTGTTGATGGGGAAGTGGACTCGGAAGCCCGCGAACGCGAGGCCCGAGAGCTGGGCCTTGTCGACCTTGTTCTGGCCGTAGTCGAAGAGCTCGGGGTCGAAGCGGATCTCGCGAGGCTGCCCGCGGGTGATCTCGAAGATGCGCACCGGCGCGTCGTAATAGAGCCCCGGATGGAAGAGCTGCACCTCGAACGGCAGGCCGGCGGTGCGCCAGAGGGCCTGCGCCGGCTTGAAGCGGATGTCGCGGTACTGGTCGTAGGTGAGGCTCTGCAGCGTCTTGGGCAGCGTCACCGACGGCGCCTTGTACGGGCGTTCGGCGAGCTGCGCGGCGCGCTTGCTCACATCGTCGAAATCGAACGCGAGTGCAGGGGTCGCGGCGAGGACGGCCGCGGCGAGCGCCAGCGCGCGCAGGCGTTGCCGAACGGCGACACGACGGGGCGCGGAGAGGACGGGCGCAGGGGAGGGGACCAAGTACGGAGGCATCGCGACGCGGATTGCACGGAAGATGCCATAGATTGATCCGGCGCGCGCGAAGTTCAACGCGTTTCGAAGGCGCGCGGGAAAGCGGCGGTCTCCGGCCGACGAGCGCGGGCCGGAGACCGGACGAGCGTCGGGCCTACATGCGCTCGATGATCGTCGCGATGCCCTGGCCGCCGCCGATGCACATCGTGATGAGCCCGTAGCGGCCGCCGGTGCGTTGCAATTCGTACATCGCCTTGACGGTCAGGATCGCGCCCGTCGCGCCGATGGGATGGCCGAGCGCGACCGCGCCGCCGTTCGGGTTGACCTTGGCGGCGTCGAGGCCCAGCTCCTTCGACACGCCGAGGGCCTGCGCCGCGAACGCCTCGTTCGACTCGATGACGTCGAGGTCGGAGATCTTGAGGTTGGCCTTCGCGAGCGCGCGCTTGACCGCCGAGACGGGGCCGAGGCCCATGATCCTGGGGTCGATGCCCGCGTGGCCGTAGGCGACGATGCGGGCCATGGGCTTCAGGCCCTTCGCGGCGGCGGCGGACTTCTCCATGAGCACCACGGCCGCCGCGGCGTCGTTGAGCCCGGAGGCGTTGCCCGCCGTGACGGTCCCGTTCTCCTTCTGGAACACCGCCTTGAGCTTCGCCATGCCTTCCATCGACGCGTCGGCGCGAACGTGCTCGTCGGTGTCGAACATCACGGGACCCTTCCTGCTCTTGAGCTCGATGGGGAGGATCTGGCTCTTGAAGTGCCCCGCGGCGAGCGCGGCGGTGGCGCGGCGATGGCTCTCCACCGCGAACTCGTCCTGCACCTCGCGATTGAAGCCGCATCGGGCCGCGACGTTCTCCGCGGTCACGCCCATGTGGATCGGCTCGAACGGGTCGGTGAGCGCGCCGGTCATCATGTCGATCATCTTGGAGTCGCCCATGCGCGCGCCCCAGCGCTGCGTCATCGACGCGTACAGCGCCCGGCTCATGCTTTCGGCGCCGCCCCCCACCGCGACGTCGGTGTCGCCCAGGAGGATGTACTGCGCCGCGGACACGATGGCCTGCAGGCCGCTGCCGCACAGGCGGTTGACCGTCATGGCGCCCGTGTCGTGGGGCAGCCCGCCGTTCACCGCGCACAGGCGCGAGATGTACATGTCCTTGGGCTCGGTGTGGAGCACGTTGCCGATCACCACCTGGCCGACGGAATCGGGATCGACCTTCGCGCGGGACACCGCCTCGCGCACGACGCGCGCGCCCAGGTCGCTCGGCGGGATGTCCTTCAGGCTGCCGCCGTAGTCGCCGATGGCGGTGCGAACGCCCGAGAGAATGACGACTTCACGCGTGCTCATGGCGAATCTCCTCGAAGTGGGACGGCCATCATACGCCGCCGCTCCGGGCCGTCTTTGCGTCCGGTCAACCGGAAGCGCGCGCGGATGGTACGCTCCTGCCGTCGTGCCCCGACCAGGCACCTCGACCCAGCGAGCCCAACGCCCGTGCGCATCCTGCAAGGCCTCGTGCTGATGCTCCTCGCCGCCGCGCCGCCCGCGTGGGCGGAGAGCGAGGAGGTGCTCACCAAGCTCGTGGTAGTGAGCCGCCACGGCGTGCGCACGCCGGTCGCGCCGCACGTGGAGCTCGCCAACTGGGCCGCGCAGCCGTGGCCCGCGTGGACGCAGCCCCCGGGCTCGCTCACGCCGCGCGGCGCGGAGCTCGCCACGATCATGGGACGCTACTATCGCCAGTTCGCGAGCGAGGCAGGCGGCACCACCGCGGCCGGCTGTCCCTCCACGTACGTGTACGCCGACAACGTCGAGCGCTCGCAGTCCACGGCCAAGGCGATCCTCGACGGCTTCGCGCCGAATTGCGGCGGCATGGTGCGCTCGCGCAACGATGTCCGCATCGACCCGATCTTCCATCCGCTCGAGGCGGGCTTCTGCAGGCTCGATCCGCTCGTCGCGCAGACGCGAGTGCTCGAGCGCGCGGGCGGCGACCTCAATCGCGTGACGCGCGACATGAAGCCGCAGTTCGATGCGCTGCAATCCGTGCTCATGTGCTGCAAGCCCGCGCTGTGCAGCGCGCTCGGCCGCGGCGAGCGCTGCACGCTGTCGGAGCTGCCGACGATGCTCTCGCCGCTGCCCGACGGATCGGGCCTCGCGATGCTGGGCGCGCTTCCCATCGCGTCGAGCGCGGCGGAGCTCCTGCTCCTCGAGTACGTCGACGGCCTTCCTCTCACCGAGGTCGGCTGGGGTCGCGCCACGGCGGGCCAGATGCGCGACGCGTGGCGGCTCCACACCGAGCAGTACGACCTCCTGCAGCGCACGCCCTACCTCGCGCGGAAGAAGG
This sequence comes from Casimicrobiaceae bacterium, assembly GCA_044225355.1. GTDB lineage: Bacteria > Pseudomonadota > Gammaproteobacteria > Burkholderiales > Casimicrobiaceae > VBCG01. The sequence continues at coordinate 5,723 of JBGAIS010000045.1, forward strand.
GATCGGCGCTCCTGTCGAAGGTCGCGGCGGCGGTGACGAGCGCGCGCAGCCTGGGGTTCGGCGCGCCCGACCCCGCGGTGCGCGATGCGCGCTTCGTGGCGTACGTCGGCGACGACGCCAACCTTTGGAACCTGGCGGGGATGATGGACGTGTCGTGGCTGCAGACGGGCTACCAGCGGAGCCAGACGCCTCCCGCCAGCGCCCTCGTATTCGAGGTGCGCGAGACGCAGGACAAGAAGCTCCGCGTATACACGAGCTTCGTCTCGCAGTCGGTCGAGCAGTTGCGCAACGCGACGCCGCTGACCGGCGACGCGCAGCCTTTGCGCACCGCGTTGCGCCTGCCCGGGTGCAGCAGCGGCGCGCCCGGCTTCCCATGCTCGATCGAGGAGTTCGCGATCGCGCTGCGCAACTCGATCGACCGCGACTGCCTGGAGTAGAGCGTCATGACCAAGAACGGCTGGAGGCTGCACGGGGTTCGCGTCGTACACGCGAACGAGCTCGACGCCAACACGGCGCAGACGGCCGGCATGAACCGCGCGGCCGCGATCACGCACGCGCGCACCGGCGCGGAGAAGCTCTGGGCGGGCACGGTGGTCATCCATCCCAAGGCGAAGACCGGCGCGCATCATCACGGCGCGGTCGAGAGCGTGATCTACGTCGTGAGCGGCCGCGCGCGCATGAAGTGGGGCGACCGGCTCGAGTTCACCGCGGAGGCGGGTCCCGGCGACTTCATCTACATCCCCCCGTTCGTGCCGCACCAGGAGATCAACGCGAGCGACACCGAGGCGCTGTCGTGCGTGCTGTGCAGGAGCGGCCAGGAGCCCGTCGTCGTCAACCTGGACCTGCCCAACGTCGAGCCCAACCCCGAGGAGGTGCACTGGGTCGACAACATCCACCCGCCGCCCGCGCGCTAGGGACCCGTCCGGCGCTCCGCGTTACGTCGCAGCGTGGCGCGCGGCGGGCTACACTTCCCGCTTTTCGACCGCCGGGAACCGACGCCATGGACGCCTCGTCGCAACGCGCAATGCTCACCGTCTGCCTGCTGGCCGCCAGCGCCGACCGCTACGAGGACGACCGCGAGATCGCGGCCATCCGCAAGGTGGCCGAGTCGATGGGCAGCGGCAACGAGTTCGCGTCGCTGCACGACGAGGTGACGCGCAACCCGCCCGACCTGTCGGCGGTGGCCGCCGCGCTCGCCACGCCCGAGGACCGGCGCGCGGCGTACGAGGCGGCGGTGGGCGTCTGCAACGCCGACGGCGCGGCATCGATGGCCGAGCGCGATTTCCTGGCGCGGCTCTCGCGCGCGCTGGCGCAGGACGGCGCGGCCTCGCAGCAGCTCGCGCAGGATGCGGGCGCCATCGCGGGCGTGCCGCCCTCGAGCTCCGCGCTCGACGGCGCCCTGGTCGCGACCGTTCCCGCGAGCGACGCCGACCTCGACAAGATGATCCTGAACTACTCGATCCTCAACGGCGCGCTCGAGCTCCTGCCGCAATCGCTCGCGTCGATGGCCATCATCCCGCTGCAGATGCGCATGGTGTATCGCATCGGCAAGGCGCACGGCTTCGAGCTCGACACGGGGCACATCAAGGACCTCCTCGCGACGCTGGGCGTGGGACTCACGTCGCAGTATCTCGAGCAGTTCGGACGCAAGCTCGTGGGCGGGCTCCTGGGCAAGATCGGCGGCGGCCTGCTCGGCGGGCTCGGCAGCGCCTCGACCGGCGCCGCGTTCTCGTTCGCGACCACGTACGCCTTGGGCCAGGTGGCCAAGCGCTACTACGCCGGCGGCCGCACCATCGACACCGCGGGGCTGCAGCAGGCGTTCTCGCAAATGCTGGGGCAGGCGAAGGAGATGCAGGGCAAGTACACCGGGCAGATCGCCGAGCAGGCGCGCACGCTGGACCTCTCGAAGGTGATGAGCGCGATCAAGGGGGGGTAGGACGCGCCCGGGCTGGCGCGGCGGTGCACGTTGGCCTACCATGCCGCACCGCATGGCCAACTTCAAAGGAGATGTCGCGATGACCCTGCTGGGCAAGGTTCGCCGGACCGTCCTTCCCGTGCTTCTCGCGGCGTGCGGCGCGGCCGTCGCGGCGTGGCCCGATCGCGTTGTGCAGTACGTGATCCCGTTCCCGCCGGGAGGCGAATCGGACGTCGCCGCGCGGCTGCAGGCCGAGGTGTTCAAGAAGAAGTACGGCCACGACATGGTGGTCGTGAACAAGGCCGGCGCCGGCGGCGCGCTCGCGTGGTCGACCATGAACAACGTCCCCGGCGACGGCTACGTCATCACGGGCGTCAACCTGCCGCACATCGTGCTGCAGCCGCTCGAGGCGGGCACCAACTTCAAGACCGAGGACACGACGCCCGTCTACTGGTTCCACTACACGCCCGACGCGGTGATCGTCGCGGCGGACAGCCCGTACAAGACGCTCGACGACCTCATCAAGGCCGCGAAGGAGAAGCCCGAGTCGGTCACGTTCGCGGGCTCGGGCACCAACACCGCGAATCACGCGGCGTGGGCGCGCTTCGACCGCGACTTCAAGGTCAAGACCACGTACGTGCCGTTCACGGGCACCGGCGACATGGTGTCGTCGATCCTGGGCGGGCACGTCGCGGCGTCGCTCTCGTACTCGACGCTCGCGATCCAGCAGAAGGGCAAGATGCGCATGCTCGCCGTCGCGAGCGACCGCCGGCTGCCGCAGTTCCCGGACGTGCCCACGTTTCGCGAGCTGGGCGTTGACTGGGTCGACGGCGCCTATCGCGGCGTCGGCGTGCCCAAGTCCACGCCCCCCGAGCTGCGCCGGCAGATCTCCGACATGATGGACGCCATCAACAAGGACCCGGAGACCCGCCGCAAGATGTACGACCTGGGCTTCGAGGTCATCGACGTCACGTACGACCAGATGCCCAAGTTCATGGCCGACCGCACCGCCGCGTACATGAGCTCCGCGAAGCTCCTCGGGCTCGCGAAGTAAGGACGCGTCAGGCCGCGGCGGCCGCCTCGTCGTAGAGGCGGAACGCGAGCGCCTCGGCCTCGTCGTCCTGCAGCAGGCGCCGGTTGTGCAGCGCGCCCAGGATCTCCTTGGGCGGCCTGGTCGACATTTCCCGGTATGAGGCGAGCGCATCGGTCACGAGCTCTCGCGCCTCCGACATCGCGCGCCGGTGGCGCGAGCGGGCGGTCGTCCACGAGATCAGGAGCATGACGTTCACCACGACGAAGAAGCCCGCCACGGCCAGGATGGGTGCCAGGTCGGAGGGGACGAAGGCGCGCGATTGCGACGCGAGCGCGGTGCGCATCGCCGACACGAGCCATGCGATCGTCGCGATACCCGCCACGTTCAGGACGAAGAACGGGGTGCGGAGCTTGCGGCGCGTGTGATCGAGCGTGGACGCGTAGTTCACCGCCGAGAAGAACTGCTCCATCCGGCGATTGATGTCGTGCCAGCGCGCGTTGTTCTCGTCCATGAGCGCGCGCATCGGCGCGTCGCGGACGTCGAGCTCGTGCGCCGTGCCGCAGAAGAGGCAGCGGTACTGCGTCCCGGCCACCTTCTGCAGGGCGCCGCCGCACGACGAGCACGCGATGCGGTCCACGGCGGGAGGGGGCTTTAGGCGCCGCCCGGCACGAGCGACAGGCTGATCCGGTAGAGGCCCTCGAGGACGATGTTCTCCTGGAGCTGGAAGGGGATCGACAGCCGCGGCGCGACCGCGCCCGATGCGCCTCCGGACAGGATGCACACCACGTCGGGCTGCACGCGCTTCTCGTGCGCGAACAGGCGCTCGATGGCCCCCGCCTGCGCGTGCTGGCAGCCGCTCGCGATGGCGTCGATGGTCTGCGTCGGATAGACGAAGAACTCGCCGCCCTGGTCGGGCAGCGCGGCGGTGCCCTCGTGCAGCGAGCGCAGCATGAGGCCCACGCCCGGCATGATGACGCCGCCCTTGAAGACGCCTTCGCCGGTCAGGAAGTCGATGGTGGTGGCGGTGCCGCACACGACCACCATGACCGGCCGCGAGCCCAGGAGATGGTGAGCGCCGATCAGCGCGGCCCAGCGATCGCTTCCGAGCTGCTGCGGGTTGCGGTAGCTGTTCACCACGCCGCACTGGGCGTCCTGCGGCACGAGCCAATAGGGCGCGGGCGCGTCGGGCCACACCTCGAGCATGCGGATCGTGTTGGCCCGCGCGCGCGTGCCGGCGACGTTCGAGATGACGATGCGCGTGGGCGTGGGCAGCTTCGCGAGCTGCGCGGGCAGCGCCGTGATCTCCTCGAGGAGCGCGTGGCCCGACTCGACGCGATTCTCGCGCGCGCTGCCGCCCGGCGTGGGCTGGAAGAGGCCCCACTTGAGGAACGTGTTGCCGATGTCGACCAGCAGGGTGTAGTGACGCGCGTTGGGCATGGCGGGTGGCTCGTGGGCGGCGCCGTCGTGAGGGGCCGAAGCTTACATCGGATCGAGCGGAAATATGGGGCGCACCAGCTTCCGGTACGGGTACACCGAGAGGTCGGCGTTGGTGACGCCTTCGCCCGAGCATTCCACGATGTGCGACGCGATGGGCTTGAACCCGGCGCGATAGTGGATGCGCGACTTCAGCATGACGTAGCGCTTGCGGCGCGGATCGATGCCCGCGTGCGTGAAGACGCCGAGGTCGAAGGGCTCGTGCGGGCGCTCGGTCACCACGATCTGCGCGCGGCCGGTGTCGAGCACCGCGGTGCGCCCGAGGAACATGCGGAGGCCCGTGTACATGGGCCCCGTGACGGTGAACTCGCCGTCCGTGACGGCCAGCACGCGGCCCTCGATCTCGAGCGGCTTGCCGCGAAGCCCGATCGACGGCATGTCGGTGCGCCCGCCGAGCGACAGGCGCACGCGCTGGCCGACGCCCGCATCGATCATGGTGGCCACCGCCGCGGCGTCACGGATGGGCGCGATGGCGACGTCGTCCAGCGCCTGTCGAATCACCTCGCCGACGACGGCCATGACGTCCTGCGCGCCGCCCGAGCCGCAGTTGTCGCAATGGTCGATGACGAGCACCGGCGCGCCGGGGTTGGCGAGGCCCAGCGCCTTCGCGTGCGCGACCGACTCGGCGAGCGGCGGCGCGCGGAAGACGTACTCGTCGCGCCGGGTCCACGCCATCTCGAGCATGTGGGCGCATACCGCGCGGGCGTGCTCGCGGCCGCCGCGCCGGGCGTCGCCCACGACGACGGCCGACACGCCCGTGTGCGGCGTGTCCGCATGCGGGAACGAGGGCAGGAGCGTCGCGGCGAGCACCGTGCCGTCGGCCTCCATGCGGCGCGCGAACGCGATGATGTCGCCCGAGGGGCCGTCCTCCGGCGCATGACGCATGATCGACGCGAGGAGCGGCTTCCAGCCCCACGCCATCACCGGGTCGACCATCCCGTCGAGCGCGCCCACCACGATGCCGCCCGCGAGCATGCCCGCCTCGTACATGTCGACGTGCGGGTACGTCTTGTAACCGACGATGGCGGTGGCGTTGTCGACCAGCGCGGCGGACAGGTTCGTGTGATAGTCGAGGGCCACCGCGACGGGCACGCCCTGGCGCGATGCGCCGCACGCGCTGCACGATCTCGCCTTCCGCGTCGTCGCAGTCCTCGATCACCATCGCGCCGTGCAGGTCGAGGAAGACGGCGTCGCAGCCCGCGCGAACCGCGTCCTCCAGCGGACGCACGATCGCCTCGAACGTCGCGCGCGACGCGCGGTTGGACGGCCACGACTCCGCCGCCACGGGCGTCGCGATTTCCGCGCGCTCGCGTCGCGCGATGTCGAGGAACGCGGCCATGGGCGTGTTCGTCCCCTCGAACCGGGCACGCGCGGCCTCGCCGAACGCAGGTCCCTCGCCGTGCCCGAACGACGCCAAAGGCGTGTCGACAGGCGAGAACGTGTTGGTCTCGTGCTTGATGAGGGCGCAGACGAAGCGTCGCATCGCGATAGTCAGGCGAAGGCTCGCGCGCGCGCCGCGCGGGCGCGAGGCGGGGAGGCGAAGGCGGCGCCGCGCGGTGCCGCCATCAGCCGCCTTCCGCGAGCGTCGCCGCGCCGAACGCGGGCCCCAGGGGCTTGAGCCGCAACCCCTTTCGCAGGCGCGTCCAGCGGAACATCGTCGGGTCCGCCTTCGCCGGCCCGGGTGCGACCACCACCAGCACCTCGCGCGCGATGGGCTGGAAGTCGGCGCGGAAATGCACCGAGCTCTTGAGCGCGAGGATGCGCTGCTTCACGGGCTCGATGCCGACGTGCCGGAACATCTCCTGGTCGGCGGCCTGCACCTTCTTCGAGGCGAGCACGACGCGCACGTGGCCCTTCTTGAGCACGGCCATGGGGCCCAACTGCATCCGGAAGCCCTTGAACATGGGTCCGGTGCAGGTGAACCGCCCGTCGTTCCGCGCCACGACCTCGAACTCGCCTTCGAGCGGGACGTGGCCGGGCACGCCGGACGTCTCTCCCAGGCGGAACCGCGACGTGCGGCCGAGGCCCACCTCGTGCGCCTGCCGCGCCGACGCCTTGTCGATGAGGAGGCCCAGCACCGCGTCGCGCGGGTCGCGCTCCAGGAGCGCGGCCAGGAGGCCCGTGGTGTCGCCGTTGCCGCCCGCGCCGGGGTTGTCCTGCGTGTCCGCGAGCACGACGGGCGCGCCGACGTCGCCGCGCTGCGTGGCGCGCGCGACCGCGTCGGCGGGCGAGTACAGCTCGAGCGCGAACTCGGGCTCGGCGTCGTGGATCGCGCGGGCCAGCGCGTCGACGGCGCGCTGCACGCGCGCGGCATCGGGGCCGTAGCCCAGCACCGTCATCTGGCACTCGGGGAAATCGGCCATCGGGAAGCCGGGGGAGAACGACAGCACGGTGTCGTGCTCGCGCTCGAGCGCGTCGAGGAGCTCGTACAGGCGCTTGCCCGGCTGGATGAACGTCGACTGCGAGGAGAGCCCCGTGAGGAAATCGAGCGGGCGCATCGCTCGCGCGAGCGGCCGGCCCGCCTCGAGCGTGCGCAGCAGGAGCTCCGCGGCGCGCGTGCCCGTCGCGGCCATGTCGACGTGGGGATACGTGCGGTAGCCGACCATGCCGTCGGCGATGTCGCTCATGCGACGCGTGACGTTGGCGTGCAGGTCGAGGCTCGCGACGATGGGCACGCGCGGTCCCACGATGCGGCGCACGCGCGCGAGGATCTCGCCCTCGCCGTCGTCCAGGTGCTCGGTGACCATCGCGCCATGGAGGTCGAGGTACACGCCGTCCACCTGGCCCGCCTGCGCGAGGCGCGAGGTCATCTCGCCGACGATGCGCTCGAACGCGTCTTCCGTCACGTGCGCCGACGGGGAAGCCGCGCCCCACGCGAGCCCGGGCGTGCGGTGCCCCGCGGCGTGGAACGCGCCGAGCGCGCCGGTGGCGGGAATGTTGGCGCCCGCGATCCGCGGCGCGATGTCGTCGCCGAACGCGAGCGGGGGCCAGCCGCCGCCCTGCTCGAACGCGCTATAGTCCGCCTTCGTCGGCGCGAAGGTGTTGGTCTCGTGCTGGAAGCCGCCGACCGCAATGACGCCCATCGCTGCTCCGGGTATTCCATCGGCGCGGCCGGCCCGCGATCGGGCCGCGACGCGAAGAGCAGCGTAGCACAGGGGGCGTGCCCGACCCCGGCGCGCTTGCGCCGGGCGGCGCAGGCGATCGCCGTGCGCATGGCCTTGCGCTCCCGCGGCTCGCGCGGCGCGATCCGCGCTACTATTTCCCGACGCCTTTCGAAGGAGCCGCCATGCTCGCCCGCCACCGATTCGCCGTCGTCGCCGCGCTCGCCGCGGCGCTGTCGCTGCCCGCGCTCGCGCAGACCACGCTGCGCGTCGTCAAGCATGCCGACTTGAAGATCGTCGACCCGATCTGGACCACGGCGTACATCACGCGCGATCACGGCTACATGATCTACGACACGCTGTTCGCCACCGACGCGAGCGGCCAGGTCAAGCCGCAGATGATCGACCGCTACGACCTGTCGGCCGACAAGCTCACGTGGACCATGACGCTGCGCGACGGGCTCCTGTGGCACGACGGCACGCCCGTCACCGCCGAGGACTGCGTCGCGTCCATCCGCCGCTGGGCCGCGAAGGACGCGATGGGCCAGAAGATGATGACGTTCGTCAAGGACATGCCCGTCGTCGACGCGAAGACGTTCCGCATCGTGCTCGCCTCGCCGACGGGGCTCGTGCTCGCCTCGCTCGGCAAGCCCTCCTCGAACGTGCCGTTCATGATGCCGAAGCGCGTCGCGATGACCGACCCCAACACGCAGATCTCCGACTACACCGGGTCGGGTCCGTTCGTGTTCAGGAAGGACGAGTGGAAGCCCGGCGACAAGTCGGTGTACGTGAAGTGGGACAAGTACAAGCCGCGCGGCGAGCCCGCGTCCGGGCTCGCGGGCGGCAAGGTCGCGCGCGTCGATCGCGTCGAGTGGCGGCAGCTCGCCGACCAGCAGACCGCGGTGAACGCGCTCATCGCGGGCGAGGTCGACTTCATCGAGCAGCCGTCGCACGATCTCCTGCCGATCCTGCGCAAGGACCCCAACGTCAAGCTCGTCGACTGGAACCCGCTCGGCAACCAGTATGCGTTCCGCTTCAACGTCACCGCCAAGCCGTTCGACAACGCGAAAGTGCGCCAGGCGGTGCTGTACGCGCTCAACCAGGAGGACTTCCTGCAGGCCGTGATCGGCGACAAGCAGTACTACAAGACGTGCAAGGCGCTCTTCGTGTGCGGCACGCCGCTCGCGTCCGACAAGGGCATGGACGGACTCCTCGAGTCGAACTTCGCGAGATCGCAGGCGCTGCTCAAGGAGGCGGGGTACGACGGCACGCCCATCGTGCTCCTGCACTCCACCGACCTCGCGGTGCTGACCAACCTGGGGCCGGTCGCGAAGTCCCTGCTGGAGAAGGGCGGCTTCAAGGTCGACATGCAGTCGATGGACTGGGCGAGCGTCGTCGCGCGGCGCGTGAAGAAGGAACCCCCGGCGCAGGGCGGCTGGCACGCGATGCTCACGTCGTGGGCGTCGTCCGACATCCTGAACCCCGTCGCCACCGCCTTCCTCAACGCGAGCTGCGACAAGGCCCCGTTCGGCTGGCCCTGCGACGCGGAGATGGAGAGGCTCCGCGACGAATTCGCCCGCGAGCCCGACGCCGCGAAGCAGAAGGCGCTGGCCGAGGCGGTGCAGGTGCGATGGACGCAGTATCCCACGCACGTGCATCTCGGGCAGTGGTACCAGCCCGGCGCCGCGCGCAAGAACGTCGACGGCGTGGTGGTGGCTCCGGCGTCGGTGTTCTGGAACATCTCGAAGAAGTGACGGCGCAGGAGACGGCGGAGGCCAGCGTGCCTTCGATGCGCGCGATGCACGGGTAGGTGCCCGGGCCTTCGTCGCATGCTCGCCTTCATCGCCCGCCGGCTCCTCGCGACGCTGCCCGTCCTCGCGGTAGTCGCGCTCTTCGTCTTCTTCCTGCTGCGCCTCACGCCGGGCGACCCTGCGGCGCTCATCGCGGGCGCGGCGGCCACGTCGCAGGACGTGGAGGCGATCCGGTCGAAGCTGGGCCTCGACCAGCCGGTGGCCGCGCAGTTCTTCGTGTGGCTGGGCCACGTGATCTCCGGAGACCTGGGCGAGTCGTTCTTCTTCAAGAAATCGGTGGCGTCGCTCGTCGCGGATCGCATCGAGCCGACGCTCATGCTCGCCCTGGTCACGATCGTCCTGTCGGTCGCCGTCGCGGTGCCCATGGGCCTGGTCGCGGCGCACCGGCAGGGAAGCGGGATCGATCGCCTGGTGATGGGCTTCTCGGTGCTGGGCTTCTCGGTGCCGGTGTTCGTCATCGGCTACCTCCTCATCTACCTCTTCGCGATCGAGCTCGACTGGCTTCCGGTGCAGGGCTACCAGCCGCTGCGCGAGGGCGTGCTGGGCTGCCTCCGGAGGCTCGTGCTGCCGAGCCTCACGCTATCCGTGATCTACGTGGCGCTCATCGCGCGCATCACGCGCACGAGCGTGATCGAGGTGCTGGGCGAGGACTACATCCGGACGGCGCGCGCGAAGGGCCTCACGGAGCGCGCGGTGCTGCTGCGCCACGCGCTTCGCAACGCCGCGGTCCCGATCGTCACCGTCGTCGGCATCGGCGTCGCGCTCCTCATCGGCGGCGTGGTGGTGACGGAGAGCGTGTTCTCCATCCCGGGCCTCGGCCGACTGACGGTGGACGCGGTCCTTGCGCGCGACTATCCCACCGTGCAGGCCGTGATCCTGCTCTTTTCCGTGACCTACGTGATCGTCAACCTGCTGGTCGACCTCACGTACACCGCCCTCGACCCGAGGATCCGCCATTAGCGCCACCGCCGACGCCATCGGCCTCGAGGCGCCCGACAGCGTGCCGCTTCCGCGGCCGCACGTCATCCGCCGGCTCCTGCGCGATCCCGTCGTGGTCGCGGGCGCGCTGATCCTCCTCGTCGTCGCGCTCCTGGGCATCGCCGCGCCGCTCCTCACGCCGCTCGACCCGGCCGCGATCAACCCGGCGTTCCGCAACAAGACGCCGGGCGCGGAGGAGACCGTGCGCAACGCGGACGGATCGAGGAGCGTCGTCACGCACTGGATGGGCACGGATTCGCTCGGCCGCGACGTGTACGCGCGAGTGCTCTACGGCGCGCGCACGTCGCTCGCCGTGGGCCTCGCCGTCGCCGTCGCGAGCGTGGCGATCGGCCTCGCCATCGGCCTCGTCGCGGGCTACCTCCGCTGGCTCGACGCGATCGTGATGCGCGTGATGGACGGCCTCATGGCCATCCCCGCGATCCTGCTCGCCCTCGCGCTCGTATCGCTGTCGTCGGCGGGCGTGGCGATCGTGATCGTCGCCGTCGTGGTGCCCGAGATCCCTCGCGTGGTGCGCCTCGTGCGCTCCGTGGTGCTGTCGGTCCGGGGCGAGCCGTACGTCGAGGCGGCGATCGCCGTCGGCACGGCGACGCCGATGCTCCTCGTGCGCCACGTGCTCCCCAGCACCGTGGCGCCGCTCATCGTGCAGGCGACGTACATCGCGGCGTCCGCGATCCTCGTCGAGGCGATCCTCTCGTTCCTGGGCGTGGGCGTGCCGCCGCAGACTCCCACGTGGGGCAACATCATGGCCGAGGGCCGCACGCTGTTCCGCGTGTTCCCGCACAACATCCTCTTCCCCGGCGTGTTCCTCGCCCTCACGATCCTCGCGGTCAACATGCTGGGCGACGGCCTGCGCGACGCGATCGACCCGCGCGCGAGCGAGCGAGGCGAGGGCGTGGGCCAAGGGCGCGCGCGGCGATGAGCGAGGCCGTCCTCGAGGTCGAGGGCCTCACCGTGGCGCTGCCCCGCGGCGCGGAGCGGCCGCACGCGGTGTCCGGCGTGAGCTTCGCCGTCGGCGCGGGCGAGACCGTCTGCCTCGTCGGCGAGTCGGGGTCGGGCAAGAGCGTCATCGCGCACGCCGTCATGGGCCTCCTCCCGCGCGCGCTGCGCGTGACGTCGGGCCGCGCGGTCCTGGCGGGCGAGGACGTGCTGCGCGCGAGCGCCACGCGCCTGCGCGAGCTCCGCGGCACGCGCATGGCAATGATCTTCCAGGAGCCCATGACCGCGCTCAACCCGGTCATGCGCTGCGGCGACCAGGTCGAGGAGGTGCTGCGCGCGCATACCACGCTCGGTCCCGCGAAGCGCCGCGCGCGCATCGAGGAGATGATGCGCGAGGTGCACCTGCCCGATCCGGGTCGCATCATCCGATCGTATCCGCACGAGCTCTCGGGCGGCCAGCGGCAGCGGATCATGATCGCGATGGCGCTCGTGCTCGGCCCCGCGCTCCTTGTCGCCGACGAGCCCACCACCGCGCTCGACGTGACCGCCAGGCGCAGATCCTCTCGCTCATCGATGAGCTGCAGCGCGAGCGCGGCACCGGCGTGCTCTTCATCACCCACGACTTCGGCGTGGTCGCGGAGGTCGCCGACCGCGTCGCGGTCCTGCGCCGCGGCGAGGTGGTCGAGTCCGGCCCCGCGATCGACGCTGCAGGCGCCCTCGCACGCCACACCCGCGCGCTGCTGGATGCCGTGCCCGTCGCTCGTGCCGGGGCATCGCGAGCCCGTCGAGGCGCCGGTCGTGCTGCGCGCGGAAGGAACCGCCAAGACGTACTCGCGCCGCGGATTCCTGGGCGGCGCGCGCGACGTGGCCGCCGCCGACGTGTCGTTCGAGGTGCGCCGCGGCGGACGCTCGGCATCGTCGGCGAGTCGGGGTCTGGCAAGACCCGCTGCGCGCGCTGCGTGGTGCCTGCGGAGCCGGCGCGGGCGCATCGTGGTCGGCGGCGCCGACGTCGCGTCGATGTCCGCGCCGACCTGCGCGCGCTGCGCCGTCGCGTGCAGATCGTGTTCCAGGACCCGTACCGCTCGTCGCGCACCGTGGGCGTCCGCCGATCGAGGGGCCGATGACCAGCGGCGCTGACCTGCTGTTCCGCCGTGAAGGCCTCCTCAGCTCGTCCGGACTTCGACCCGACGCCGCTCGACCGCTATCACCAGTTCTCGGGCGGCCAGCGCCAACGCCATCTGCGCCGCGCGCTTCGCCCTGTCGCCCACGACGTCCTCGTCGCCGACGAGCCGACCATCGGCGCTCGGCGTCTACGTCGCGCGACGAAGGTGCTGGCCGGCACCCTCGAGCCGGATCCGGCAGGAGCTCGACCTCGCCATGCTCTTCGTCACGACCTGGCATCACCCCGGCGCAGGTGGTGACCGCGTCGCCGTGATGTCGAAGGACGCATCGTCGGGTGCGGCACGGTCGCAGGTATTCGAGGCGCCGCGCGACGCCTACAGCACGAGCAGGCTGCTCGCGGCCGCTCCCGGTCGCGGCTTCGTGTTCGGGGGAGGGCCCGCCGATATCGCCCTCCCCTGGGCGTCGTCCTTAGAGCGAGCTGGCGCCGTCCGCCAAGGCTCCGCGCGCGGCGGCGAGGCGCGCGACGCCGTCTGCGAGGCGCGCCTCGTCGGAGGCGAAGCACCAGCGCACGAAGCCTGCCCTCGGGGCCGAACGCGCGGCCGGGTGCGAGGCCCAGGTGCGCGTCGCGCACGAGCGACCTGCAGAACGCGGAAGGCTGTCGGCGAGGCCGTCGACGCGGAAGAACGCGTACATGGCACCCGCGGGGGGCGCGACTTCGATGCCGGGCAGGCGCGAGAGCTCGCCGACGAGGAAGTCGCGCGCGCGGCGGAAGCGCGACCTCGTGGCCGCCACCACGGGCTCGCCGTGCGTGATGGCCGCCACGCCCGCGTGCTGCACGAACGCAGGCGAGCACGAGGTGTTGTACTCGATGAGCGTGCCCATGCTGTCCATGAGGGCCGCCGGCGCGACGAGCCAGCCCAGGCGCCATCCGGTCATGAGCCACGACTTGGAGAAGCTGTTGACGCTCACGATGCGCTCGTCGGGATCGGCGAGGTCGAGGAACGACGGCGCCGACGGCGCGTCGTCGCGGTAGTAAAGGCGCTCGTAGACGTCGTCGGCGACGATCCAGATGCCGCGCGCGCGGCAATGGTCGAGGATCGCCCGCTGCTCGTCGCGCGTGAGCGTCCAGCCGGTGGGATTGTTGGGCGAGTTGACGAGCAGGACGCGCGTTTCGGGAGTCAGCGCGTCGAGGAGGCGGTCGAGGTCGAGGGTCCATGCGCCGGCGCGGAAGTCGAGCGGCACGCACGTCACGTCCGCGGAGAGGATCTTCGGGATCTCCACCAGGTTGGGCCAGAGCGGCGTCACCGCCACCACGCGGTCGCGCGGCGACACCAGCGCCTCGACGGCCAGCATGAGCGCCGACATGCCCGACGCGGTGACCGCGATGGTGGACGGCGACGTCGCGCGATGCAGCGCCCCGACGTACGAGGCGATGGCCTCGCGCAGCGGCGGGATGCCGAGGTTCTGCGTGTAGAACGTCTCGCCGCGGGCGAGCGACGCCGCGCCGGCGTCGCGGATGAATTGCGGCGTCACCTCATCGGGCTCGCCGAACCAGAAGGCGAGCACGCGCGGATCGCTCATCCCTTCGTTCGCGACCTCGCGGATGAGCGACGGCGCGAGCTCGCGTACCGCCTTGCGTGCTGAAAGGTCGACCACGCGATGCGTCCTGTGCATCACCCCTTATACTTCGCAGCCGCTGTCGGGGCAACCGCGCGGCCGGCCGGGCGCTATCATGGCGCACAGCGGGGACACACCCGCCTTACGAGACGATGGGGAGACCGCATGAACGTCTATGGAATCACGAATTGCGACACCGTCAAGGAAGCGCGCCAGTGGCTGTCGGAGCGCGGCGTCACGCATCGCTTCGTGGACTTCAAGAAGACGCCGCCTACCCGAGATCAGCTCGCCGCCTGGTGCGCGGCCGCCGGCTGGCAGACGCTGCTCAACCGGCGCGGGACGACCTGGAAGAAGCTCGAGCCGGAAGCGCAGGCGCGGGTGATCGACGAGCGCTCGGCGATCCAGCTCATGGTCGCTAATCCCACCGCCATTCGCCGCCCGGTCGTCGAGTCCGACGAGGGCATCCTGGTCGGGTTCGACCGCGGCGAGTGGGAGCGCACGTTCCCGGGATAGCGCGATGGCGAATACGGCGGGCTCCATTGCCTGGAGCGTGGTCGGCATCCTCGTGAGCGGCTTCTCGGGCGCGCTCGCGGGCTGGGGCGTCGTGGGGCTCATCGGCACCGCGGGCGTGGTCGCGGCGCTGGTGGCCGCGGTGGTGGGCATGGTCGTGGCCACCGCCGTGTGGATCCTCATCACGGTGCTGTTGCGCAAGGCGGGCGTCATCTCGTGAACGTCGCGGCGATCGCCGACGAGATCCTGCAGGCGTACGACCGCGGCACGCCGCTCGCGTCGATCAGCGCGCGCCACGTGGGCTTCGATGCCGACGCGGCGTACGAGGTGCTGGGCGAGACCGAGCGCCGGCTCTCCGCGCGCGGCTGGCGGCCCGTCGGCCGCAAGATCGGCTTCACCAATCGCACGATCTGGCCGCGCTACGGCGTCTACCGGCCCATGTGGGCGCACGTGTGGCGCGAGACCGTGACCGCCGCTCCCAAGGCGCACGCGACGCTTTCGCTCGACCGCGCCGCGGAGCCTCGCATCGAGCCGGAGGTCGTCTTCGGCATCGCGGGGCCGGTGCCGGCGACGGACGACGCGCGCGAGGTCCTCCGCGCCGTGCGCTGGATGGCGCCCGGCTTCGAGATCGTCCAGTCGCATTTCCCGGGATGGAAATTCACCTCGCCCGATTGCACCGCGACGCTCGGACTCCACCGTGCGCTCGTGGTGGGGCCGCGCACCGCGGTCGACGCGGGCAACCGCGACGCGATTGCCCGCGCGCTGCCGGCGTTCACGCTGACGCTGCGCGAGGGCGATCGCGTCGTCGATCGCGGCGTCGGCGAGAACGTGCTCGGGAGCCCGGCGCTGGCGCTCGCGCACCTGGCGCGCGTCCTCGCGACGCAGCCCGCGATGCCGCCCCTGCGGGACGGCGAGATGGTGACCACGGGGACCGTCACCGACGCATGGCCGGTCGCGGCGGGCCAGGTGTGGACGAGCGACTACGGCGATCTCGGGTTGCCCGGCCTCGCGCTGCGCTTCGAATAGCGGCCGTCGCCGCGCGGCCCGGCGCTACGGCGTCGGCCCCGTGCGCTGGGGTACAATCGCCCCTTTTTTCCGGAAGCCGCCAAGATGAACCGCCTCATCCTCGTTGCCGTCGCGCTCGCGCTTAGCGCCTGCGCTTCCCAGCCCTCGGGCACGTCGTCCACCGCGCAATCCGCGCAGCCGCGCGAGGAAAAGGAATTCCGCACGGGCAGCCGCATCCCGGTGCGCGACACGACGAGCTCGTCGCCGACCACCACGATGGACGCGTCGGCGATGAGCCCGGGCGTTCCTCCCGCCCGCACGAACTGACGCCGGATCGTCCTCGAATCGCGGCGCGGCCCGGCAGCGCGATCCGGCCCAGGCCCGCCGCCCCCGCGCGCGTCGCTGCGATGCGCGCGCCTCACGCCGCCTCCGCCACGACGACGTAGCGCAGCGGCCCGCCCGGGTCGATCGCGTCGAACGGATAGCAGGTGACGAGCGTCAGCGTGGGCACCGGGGTGTCGCGCGCGATGCGCAAGTCCCGGTAGTCGGCGACATACGTACCGCGGATACGGAAGTGGCGCGTCGCGCCGTCGGCGCGCTCCACCACGAGCTCGTCCCCCGGCGCTACCGAGCGCAGGAAGCGGAAGTGCGTGTCGCGGTGCGCGGTCAGCACGGCGTTGCCGCTGTCGCCCGGCAGCGCCGAGCCGTCGAGGTGGCCGGGGCCGAAAGCCAGCGTGCGGCCCGATGCCCCCGCGAGGACGAGCACGTCGGCGTCCTGCGCCGGCGCGATGAGGCGCGCGACGGGATGCGTGTCGGCCCACGGCCACGGCCTGGCCGCGACGCCCGTCTCCCGCGTCTTCGCCCACGCGCCGTGCAGCAGCCACTGCGCGGCCTGCGCCTTCACGAGGATGTACGCGCCCTGGCCCATGCTCGCCACGCCCGCGATCGCCAGCAGCGCGGCCAGCGCGACGACGAGGCCGCGCCCGCGGCGCCTGGCCTTTCCGCTGCCGACAGGGGAAGACTCGCCGCGCGGGAACCGGAATGCGATCCCGGGCGCGCCCGCCCTCATCCGGTTGCGTGGCGGCCCCATCCCGTTGGCATCGGCGAAAGGTCCTCCCCTGTCGGCAGCGGCATTCATGATTCGTTTCCCGGTGGTGGTGTGAAAGTCGTTCGATGTCAGCATCCGTGCGCCGTGAGGCTCGCCGACGGCTTGTTCATGCCCGGCTTCGCCTCGCTCGACAGCAGCACGTACCACGTCCCGGCGTTGTTGCCGTTGACGTAGACGATGAAGTCGGGACGGCCGTCGCGATCGAGGTCGCCCGCGACCTGGATCTCGCTGTCCCATCCGAATCCGTCGAGCAGCCACTCGAAGCGCTCGCCGCCCTGCTCGACGACGTAGTGCGCGCCCGCGCGGCCCTTCCACCCGTTCTCCACCGTCAGCGTGAACGCGGACGAGCCCATCGTGAGCGCGTAGGCGCGGCCGTTGGCCGGGACGAGCGCGCGGCGGCGCAGCGCAACCTCGGCGATGGGCCCCGCGACCAGCGCCGCGCGCGGCAGGTTGAGGTAGTAGAGCTGGCCGAGCGCGGACTGCAGCGTCGCGCTGTTGTCGATCGTCGCGTGCTCGAGCTCGCGCAGGAAGAGCGGCCGCTGGCCCGGCGTGTCGGGAATCGCGCGTAGGTACGTGCCGGCGGAGTCCTTCACCAGCACGAACCAGCCGCTCTGCGCGACCTCCTTCGGCAGCGCGTCGAACGAGCCCGCGTCGCCGTCGTAGTGGCCCGGGAGGAGCAGGACGTTCGAAGGGCCTTTCGGCTTGCGCGACTGCGCGTCGGCGCGGTCCGCGACGCTCATCGACAGCGCGAGCGCGATCGCCGCCACCGCCGCGGGCGCCGCGCGCAGGCGCAATGCGACGAGCATC
>JBGAIS010000046.1:0-22367 GCA_044225355.1 Casimicrobiaceae bacterium
ATGGACCGACGACTTCCTCGCGTTCGATTACATCGGTGCGCCATGGCTGTGGCACGATGGCCCGATGCGCGTCGGCAATGGCGGCTTCTCACTCCGGTCCCGCCGACTCATTGAAGCGCTGCGCGATCCACGCATCTCGAGCGCGGGCCCGGAAGACGAGGCGATCTGCCGGACCTATCGTCCTATCCTCGAGCGCGACTACGGCATTCGCTTCGCCGACGAGGCCACCGCTGCTCGCTTCGCGTTCGAATCCGAGTATCCGACGGGTCGCGAGTTCGGCTTCCACGGGCTTTTCAACTTCCATCGTGTCGTGCCGCCCGCGGAGCTCCGTACCCTGCCGTCACTCTTCTCCGACGCGATCGCCCGGTCCCCGCAATGCGACCAGCTCATGCACAACTGCCTCCTTTCGCAGATGTGGGCGCAGGGCGCAGCGGTCGCGAGAAGGATTCTTGCGGCGGATCCGGGCAACGACGAGGTGCGCGCGATCCTGGCGGACGTCGAGCCGCGCATCGATCCCGCGAACCTGGATCGACCATGCATCCCACCGACCGCCGACGAATATTCGCGACGGGGTGACGCCTACGCCGCGCGGGGCGATGCCGTAGCCGCTAGCCGCGAATACCGGGCGGCGGAGGCTCGTCGCCAGCTCCCAAAATAAGCCTCCTCTGCGGCGCGATCTCGATCCCCGACGCCGCGAACGACGCGAGGATCCTCCGGTTGACACCGCTTCGAAGGCTTTGCACGCCGGCGCCCGGCCCCGCGACCCAGAGGATGAGCTCGAGGTCGACGCCGTTCTCGCCGAGCGCGTTGACGAACGCGGCGGGAGGGTCGGGCGTGCTCACGAGCCGCGGCTCGGCGCGCGCGGCTTCCTCCATGAGCCGCAGCGCGGCTTCGACGTCGGAAGCGTAGGCGATGCGCACGGTGGCCGACACGCGGATGTCGTGCGAGGCATGCGAGTGGTTGAGGACGGTGGTCGTGACGAGGAGCTCGTTCGGCACGAACGCCTCGATGCCGTCGAGGCTTCGCAGCACGACGAAGCGATTGGACACCTTGGCCACGCGGCCCTGGCGATTGTCGACGGTGATCATGTCGCCGAGGCGGATGGATTTCTCGAGCAGGATCGTGAAGCCCGCGATGTAGTTCGCGGCGAGCTTCTGCAGGCCGAGGCCGACGCCTACGCCGAGCGCGCCGCCGAAGACGGTGAGGAGCGTCAGGTCGAAGCCGATCGACTCGAGCGCCACGAGGACGCCAACCACCAGCAGCACGGCGCGGATGAGCTTCGCGACGAGGGCGCGCGTGGTGTTGTCGATGGACGTCGCCTGCGCGAGGCGCTGGTCGATGAGTCCCGACAGCCACAGCGTGACGGTGAGCGTGACGATGATCGCGAGCGCGCCCTCGGCGATGGTGAGGAGCGAGACGCTGCCCTTGCCTATGGGCAGCTCTATGTTGTCGAGCTCGCGGCCGATCTCCGGCAGCACGCCGACGAAGTACAGGAGGAGCAGCACCCAGATCGAGAAGGCGATGGCGCGCTCGGACGTCTTGAGCCACGCCGAGTCGGCGAAGAGGCGCCGCATGACGTACACGAGCATCCGGATGATCGCGAGCGCGATGAGCGCCGGGATGGCCATGTCGATGAAGAAGGGCTTGCCGCCCGCGAGGCGGAAGGCGGGGCGCGCGACGAACAGGAGCAGGAGCGCGACGAGCGAGAACACGACGCGGCCGACCCCCTTGCGCAACTGCAGGTGCCGCGATTTGCCGTCGGTGGCGCGGGCGTGGGCCTCGAGCCGGCGGTCGATCGACCATGCGACGGCCAGGCACGCGACGACGACGGCGAGCTCCACCCAGTACCGGGGCGACGAGAGCGCGTCCTGGAGGCGTGAGAAGTCGATGGGCGCGAGCATGGGACGCGTCTTAGGCCGCGGGCGCCGCGCCTTCCCGAAGCAGGCCGTCGAAGTAGGCGATGGTCGCGCGAAGTCCCGCGTCGAGGTCGACGGCGGGCCGCCAGTCGAGCGTGCGCGCGGCGAGCGAGATGTCGGGGCATCGCTGCACGGGGTCGTCGGCGGGCAGCGGCTTCGAGACCAGCGCCGAGCGCGAGCCGGTGAGGTCGATCACCTTCTGCGCGAGGTCGCGGATGGTGAACTCGCCGGGGTTGCCGAGATTGACGGGGCCGGTGACGTCGTCGCCGCTGTCCATGAGCCGCACGAGGCCCTCGATCAGGTCGTCGACGAAGCAGAACGAGCGCGTCTGCGTGCCCTCGCCGTACAGCGTGATGGGCTCGCCGCGCAGGGCCTGGACAATGAAGTTGGACACGACGCGGCCGTCGTTCGGATGCATGCGCGGGCCGTAGGTGTTGAATATGCGCGCGACCTTGATGCGCAAGCGATGCTGGCGGTGGTAGTCGAAGAAGAGCGTCTCCGCGCAGCGCTTGCCCTCGTCGTAGCACGAGCGGATGCCGATGGGATTGACGCGACCCCAGTATTCCTCGCGCTGCGGATGTATCTCGGGGTCGCCGTACACCTCGCTCGTGGACGCCTGAAGGATCTTCGCGCGCACGCGCTTCGCGAGCCCGAGCATGTTGATGGCGCCGTGCACGCTCGTCTTGGTGGTCTGCACGGGGTCGTACTGGTAGTGGACCGGCGACGCGGGGCACGCGAGGTTGTAGATCTCGTCGACCTCAACGTAGAGCGGGAACGTGACGTCGTGGCGGATGAGCTCGAAGCGCGGGTGATCGAGGAGATGCGCGACGTTGCGCTTGCTGCCGGTGAAGAAGTTGTCGACGCACACCACCTCGTGGCCGGCGGCGATGAGCCGCTCGCAGAGGAACGAGCCCAGGAATCCGGCCCCGCCGGTGACGAGGATGCTCTTGCGGTCGCGTGTGCTCACGTGTTAGTCGCGGGCGGGAGGATGAGTCGGATGCGCCGGGCGAGGAGCGCGGATGATCGACATCATAGCGGTCAGCGCGAGCGCTCGAGGATTGCCGCGAAGAAGCCATCGCAGCCGTGGAGGTGAGGCATGAGCTTGAGCGTGGGCCCCGTGTCGAGATCGATGCCCGCGCGTGCGAGCTCCGCGGCGACGTTGCCCATCGTGAAGGCCGGGTTCTGCGTGAGGAATGCGCCGACGACGTCCTCGTTCTCGTCGGGGAGCACGCTGCAGGTGGCGTACACGAGGCGCCCGCCCGGCTTCACGAGCGTCGCCGCGGCCGCGAGAATCGACGACTGGCGCGCGGCGAGCTCGGCGACCGCGCCCTCGGGCTGGCGCCACTTGAGGTCGGGATTGCGGCGCAGGGTGCCGAAGCCCGTGCAGGGGGCGTCGACGAGCACGCGGTCGATCTTGCCGGCCAGGCGCTTCACCTTCGCGTCGCGCTCGCTCCCCAGCACTTGCGGGTGCACGTTCGACAAGCCCGACCGCGCGAGCCGGGGCGTGAGCTTCAGGAGGCGCGCCTCGGACACGTCGAAGGCGTACAGCCGCCCCTGCGAGCGCATCAGCGCCCCGAGGAGGAGCGTCTTGCCGCCCGCACCCGCGCAGAAGTCGACGACCATGTCGCTCCGGCGCGGCGCGACCGCGTAGCCGATGAGCTGGCTGCCCTCGTCCTGCACCTCCATGCGGCCGTCGGCGAGCCAGGGATGCTTGACGAGCGACGGGTGCCCGGCGAGGCGAATGCCCACGGGTGAGTAGGGTGTGGGGCGCGCTTCGTAGCCGTCGACGGCGAGGGCCGCGAGCGCCGCGTCACGGGTCGACTTGACCACATTGACGCGCAGGTCGAGCGTCGCCGGCGCGAGCCATGCGCGGGCGAGCGCCGCGCGGGTGTCGTCGCCGTACGCGCCCAGGCGATCCACAGCCAGTCCGGCAAGTCGTGCGCGACCGCGGGCGGGAGCTCGCGATGCAGTGCGACTTGAGCGCGCGCACCCAGATCGTCGTCGGAGGCGTTGAGCGCGGGCCGAGAGATCGCGCAGCGACCGGCCCATGTCGCGCACGACGACCGCGAGCGCGAGGCGCCGCGGATCGCTCGTCTCCGCGAGCGCCTCGAGCGAGCGCATCCTGCGCAGCATCGCGAACACGCCGTCGGCGATGAAGGGGCGGTCGCGCGCGCCCAGCTCGCGATGCGCGCGGAAGAACGCGGACAGCCCGCTGTCGGCGGGCGTTGCGAAGCGCCGGATATCGGCGATGGCCGATGCGAGCGCCGCGATCTCGCTTGCGCGTATCGTCATTGGCCGGTCATGGTGGGGAAGGTCTCGGCCGGGCGCGGGGGCGCGAGCGGCGCGTCGGGGGGCGGCGAGTTGTCGCGGCGCGAGGGCATCGCGAGGTCGTCGCGGCCCACCGATGCCGCATCCTCATCGACGCGAATGGAATCGAGCAGCACCTCGGCCGTGCCGCGATCGGTGTTCGACACGCGGATCTTGACGGGAATGTACCGCAGCGAGGGCGCGAGCCAGATGTAGGAGTCGGTCTTGCCGTCGTCGCTTCGCCGGTGCCACCGCTCGGCCTCGATGGGGCCGTGCGACCACGTGATGGTCTCGAGGGCTTCGCGCGTGAGCGTGTAGCGCGCGACGCGCCGCGGCGTCACGACCGACACCGAGACCACGTCGGACGTAGGCGGCGTGAAGTAGTACTGCCACATGAGCGAGAGCGGGTCGAAGGTGGGCACGTCGAGCGGCTCGGTCTTGTTGTCGTGCAGCGTGACGATGCCCGCCTCCCAGTCGAACACGGCGGTCTCCACGCGATCGGGGCCGCCGCGCTCGACCCGCAGGAGCGTGGGCTGCAGGCCCTCGTCGGTGATGAGGCCGCGACTCTCGATCTTGCCCTGGCCGCGCAGCACCAGGGCCGCGATCCCGCGCGCCTCGCCGATGGTCGAGATGCGATAGCGATGATCGCGGTGCTCGAATCGATAGACCGCCTCGCTGATGAGGAACCCCTGCGTCCCCCAGAACACCTTGTACGCGAGGTCGATGCGCGGCGGGAGGGTCTTCTGGTCGACGACCGCGCCGGGGACGACGGCGGCGCGCTCTTCCGCGACCTCCGCGGGGGCGGGGGCTGCGGCCGCCGCGGGCGCCGGCGCGGGCTCGGCCGGCGCTTCGGCGGCGGCGTCGGCGGGCGGAGCGGGCACCAGCGGCGACGTGCGCCGGGGCGCCGGGGGCCGGGCCGCGGGACGCTCCTTCGCCGCCGGGGCGGGAGCGGGCTTGGGGGGCGGCGGCAGCTCGGTGATGGTCGCCGTGAGCGGCGTCGACTCCGGGCCCTCGAGCGGCTCGACGGGCCAGAGGGTGAGCGCCAGGTGCAGGAGGAGCGAGACGGCTACCGCCACGCCCAGCGCGCGGCGGGTGCGCGCCATCGCCCGCGCCTCGGAAAGGCGCAAGGTCACCGCCAGGAGCGTCGGGGCGGGGGCGGGGGTGGACACGGCGGCTCGTCGGGTGGCGATCCCCAGCCGTGGAGCTAGCCGGGAGAGAAGAGCGGCGCGCCCTGGGTCGAGCTCGCGTCCCGCACGTGGACGCGGCGGCCATCGATGGCGAGCCGGCCTTCGCAGTACCACCGTACGACCTTCGGGAGGACCACGTGTTCCGCGGCGAGGACGCGGGCGGCCAGCGTGTCCTCGTCGTCATCGTCCAGCACCGGCACCGCGGCCTGAGCGACGATGGGGCCGACGTCGACCTCGGGCGTGACGAAATGCACGGTGCATCCGGCGAGGCGAACGCCGTCCGCCAGCGCGCGCCGGTGAGTGTGTAGACCGGGATACGCCGGCAGGAGCGACGGATGGATGTTGATCATGCGGCCCGCGTAGCGGCCGATGAACGCGGCTCCGAGGACGCGCATGAAGCCCGCGAGCACCACGAGGTCGGGCGGGTCGCGGTCGATGGCGGCGGCGAGGGCGGCGTCGAAATCCTCGCGCGACGCGTAGGCGCGATGGTCGACGACGGTGGTGGCGATGCTCCGGGCGCGCGCGAGGTCGAGGCCTTTCGCGTCGGCGCGGTTCGACAGCACGTGCGTGACGGCGCCGCCCAGCGCGCCGGCGGCCATCGCGTCCAGGAGCGCGCCCAGGTTCGAGCCGCGGCCGGAGATGAGGACCGCGATGCGTGGCGTGGGCATGGGCCCGGAGGCGGCGAGCGCGAGGCGCGTCAGACGACGACGGTCGGGCGCTCGCCCGCGCGCTGCGCCACGATCGTGCCGATGCGCTGCGCGTGCTCGCCGGCGTCGGCCAGGAGGCGGATCGCGCGGTCCGCGTGCTCGGCCGCCACGACGAGGGCCATCCCGATGCCGCAGTTGAACACCCGATGCATCTCGTCGTCGGCGACGCTCCCGTGGCGCTGCAGCCACGAGAAAATGGGCGGACGGCTCCACGACGACCGCGTGAGTCGCGCCTGGAGGCCGTCGGGCAGCATCCGGGGGACGTTCTCGAGGAGGCCCCCGCCCGTGATGTGCGCCATGCCCTTGACCGGCAGCGCGTGCATGAGCGCGAGGACGGGCTTGACGTAGATGCGAGTGGGCGCGAGGAGCGCGGCGCCCAGCGTGGCGCCGTCGAACGGCGCGCGGAGGTCGGCGCCGCTCTGCTCGACGATGCGTCGGATGAGCGAGAAGCCGTTGGAGTGCGGGCCCGACGAGTCGATGCCGATCACGGCGTCGCCCGCCGCGATGGTGCGCCCGTCGATGATGGCCGACTTCTCGACCACGCCCACCGCGAATCCCGCGAGGTCGTACTCGCCGGGCGGGTACATCCCGGGCATCTCGGCGGTCTCGCCGCCGATGAGCGCGCAGCCCGCCTGCTCGCAGCCGGCGGCGATGCCCTTGATCACGGCGGCCGCGACGTCCACGTCGAGCCTGCCGCACGCGAAGTAGTCGAGGAAGAAGAGCGGCTCGGCGCCTTGCACGAGGACGTCGTTGACGCTCATCGCCACGAGGTCGATGCCGACCGTGTCGTGGCGGCCGAGCTCGAAGGCGAGCATGAGCTTCGTGCCCACGCCGTCGGTGCCGGCGACGAGCACCGGCTCCTTGAATCGCTTGCCGATCTCGACCAGGCCGCCGAAGCCGCCGATTCCGGCGAGCACCTCGGGGCGCATCGTTCGCTTCGCGAAGGGCTTGATGCGCTCGACGAGCGCGTCGCCTGCGTCGATGTCGACGCCGGCCTCGCGGTAGGACAGGGAATTGGGGCTGGGCTCGGGGGAGGGCATGGGACTCGTCGGGTGCGCGCGTGAAGCGCCGAACCACTACAATGCGCCCCACCCGCGGCGTCATGAACGCCTCTATCCTGCGCGCCGGATTTTACCGGAAATGAACGAGCCCCGCCCAACGCCTCCCGCCGACGACCCGCGCGCGGGTCCGCCTCCCGCGCTGGCGGAGCCGCCGTCGACGCCGCCCGCGGCGCCGCCGCGCCCGCGACGCGCGCTCACGCCGCGCAACTACCTGTGGATCGCGGGCGCGGCCGTCGTCCTCTTCCTCGGGCTGCGCTACCTGGGGCCCGTGCTCACGCCGTTCCTCATCGGCGCGATCCTCGCCTACCTGGGCACCCCGATCGTGAACTGGGCGCAGGCGCACCGGGTATCGCGCGGCCTAGCGACCACGCTGGTGGTGCTGCTCTTCGGCATCGCGCTTCTCACGCTGTTCCTCGTGCTTTTCCCGCTCGTGCAGTCCGAGTTCGCCCTCGTGATGCGGCGCCTGCCCGACCTCGCGGCGCAGGTGGCGGCGCGCGTGTCGCCGTGGATCGAGCAGCAGTTCGGCGTGACGCTCGCCTTCGACATGGCGTCGCTCAAGACGCTCGTCGCCGACAACATGGACGACGCGCGCGAGGTCTCGCTGCAGCTTCTCTCCGGGCTCAAGACCGGAGGCATGATCCTCGTCTCGGTGCTCGTGAACCTGGCGCTCATCCCGGTCGTGATGTTCTATCTGCTTCGCGACTGGAACATGATCGCGGATCGCATCCTCGCGCTGGTGCCGCGCGCGTGGATGCGCAAGACGCACGCCATCGCCGGCGACATCGATCGCGTGCTCGCGGAGTTCCTGCGCGGGCAGCTCATGGTGATGGTGGTGCTCGCGGTGTACTACTCCGTCGCGCTGTGGCTCGCGGGGCTCGACCGCGCGCTCGCCATCGGCGTGCTGACGGGGCTCCTCGTCTTCATCCCGTACGTGGGCTTCGGGCTCGGTCTCACGCTGGGCGTCATGGCGGCGCTCCTGCAGTGGACGGGGTGGGGCGGCTTCATCGCGGTCCTCGCGGTCTACGGCATCGGCCAGCTCATCGAGTCGTACGTGCTCGTGCCGTATCTCGTCGGCGATCGCATCGGGCTGCATCCGCTGGCGGTGATATTCGCGCTCCTCGCGTTCGGCCAGCTCTTCGGCTTCGCGGGCGTGCTCCTCGCGCTGCCGGCGTCGGCGGCGCTGCTCGTGGGCCTGCGCCACCTGCGCCTCGCGTACTTCGCCTCGCCGGTCTACGGCGACGACGAGTGATGGAGCAGCTCACGTTCGAGCTCGCGCCCGCGGGCCCGCCGGCGTTCGACAATTTCGTGACCGGTCGCAACGACGAGCTGCTCGCTCGCCTGCGCGCGCTCGCGGCCGGCGAGGTGCGCGAGACCGTGGTGCTGCTGTGGGGTCCGCCGGGGAGCGGGCGGACGCACCTCGTGCGCGCCACGATCGCCGCGGCGGAGGCCGGGGGTCGCCCCGTGCGCTTCGGGCTGCCGGGCGAGGCTCCAGACGACCCGCCCGGGCCCGGGGCGCTGGTGGCGGTCGACGACGTGGATACCGCCGACGCCGAAGCGCAGGCGCGGCTTTTCACGCTGTTCAACCGGCTGGCGGAGACGGGAGGCCAGCTCCTGGCCGCGGCATCGTCGCCCCCGGCTCGGCTCGGGTTGCGGGACGACCTGCGGACTCGTCTCGGATGGGGGCTTGCCTACGAAGTCCTTCCCCTTTCGGACGCCGACAAGCCCGAGGCGCTCGCCCGCCACGCCCGCGACCGGGGGTTCAAGCTCTCGAAGGAGGTCATCGATTACCTCCTGGTCCACGGGCGGCGGGACATGCCGAGCCTCGTGGCCACGCTCGCGGCGCTCGATCGGCATTCCCTGTCCACCAAGCGCCCGATCACGGTGCCGCTCCTGCGCGCGTGGCTCCAGCAGGACCCTCCCCTCGAGCCCTGAGGGCGCGACCCGCGATGTTGCTATAAACGCACGGTTTTGCCGCGAACGAGGCCGCGAGGGCCGCATTTGTCTGTTAGTTCGCTGATTGCCAAGGTAAAATATGACGTTCCCTTGCCGGGCCAGGGCACGTCCAGGCGTTGTCAACCGCCATGCGGACGCGACCGTTAATGGCCTCGACACGGGATACCGGTGTCGTCTCTCGACAAGGATTGATACAGACATGAAGCAATTGATTGCGGCACTGGTAGTGACGGCGTTCTCGGCTGTCGCGTTTGCTCAAGGCACCACCGCTCCGTCGGCGTCCACGCCCGGGGCCTCGGCGTCGACAGCCGCTCCGGCCAAGTCCGGATCGACCAAGAAGGCCAAGAAGAAGAAGGCGAAGAAATCCACGGGCGCGGCCAGTGCGCCCGCCGCCTCGCCCGCGAAGTAGAACTCCTGTCCAAACCCGAACCCACAGAGGATCAAACATGAACAAGCTTCTCGTTGCACTCATCGGCGCAGCGCTGGCGTCGGTTGCGGTCGCCCAGACGCCCGCCGCCACCACGGCGAAGGAAAAGCAGAAGGACGTCCAGTCGGCCACGCAAGCGGGCTCGGGCAGCTCGGCCAGCACGCAGAAGACCGCCGCTGAGCAAGCCGCGAACACCAAGGCGTCGAAGGAAGTGCCGAAGATGACGACGCAGGAAAAGAAGGCGATGGCGAAGGACGTCAACAAGGCGATGGTGAACCCCGACAACCCGTCGGGCAGCGTCGCGGGCACGGCTGCCCAGCAAAAGATGAACACGATGGAATCGAAGGCCACGCCGAAGCAGAACACCGAGCTCAAGACGAAGGAAGGCCAGAAGCAGCTTTCGCAAGAGCTGCAAAAGGCGTCGAAGGACGGCGGCGGCGGCAAGTAACTCCGCGCGTTTCCCGCAAGGCAAGGCAGGGCACGCGCCCTGCCTTTGTCTTTTCTGGCGACCCGAACGCAAGCGATTCCCGATGAGCGAGCGCATCTCTCCCCGGCCGGCCGTGACGGTCGCGATGGTGGTCGAGCGCGACGGCCGTTTCCTGCTCGTCGAGGAGGAGACGCGTACCGGCCGCAAGCTCAACCAGCCGGCGGGGCACCTCGAGGCCGGCGAATCCCTGCCTGCGGCGGCCGTGCGCGAGGCGCTCGAGGAGACGGCGTGGTCGGTGGCGCCGGTCGCGCTCATCGGCGTGTACCGGTGGGAGGCGCCCGAGTCCGGCGCCACGTACGTGCGCTTCTCGTTCGAGGGCCGCGCGCTCTCCCGCGACCCCGCGCGCACGCTCGACACCGGCATCCTGCGCGCCGTGTGGATGACTTACGACGAGGTCGTCGCGAGCCGCACGGAGCATCGTAGCCCGCTCGTGCTCCGCTGCATCGACGACTATCGGTCCGGCATGCGCTTGCCCTTGGGCCTCGTCCAGGACGTGGCCGTCCCGGGCGCCGCGGGCGACGACCCGCAAGGCGGCGCGCGATGAGCCGCGTGATCGTCGGCCTGTCGGGCGGCGTCGATTCCTCGGTGGCCGCGTGGATGCTGAAGCAGCAGGGCCACGACGTGGTCGGCGTGTTCATGAAGAACTGGGAAGACGACGACACCGACGAATATTGCACGTCGCGCGAGGATCTCGTGGACGCGGCGTCGGTGGCGGACGTGATCGGCATCGACCTCGTGGCGGTCAACTTCGCGGCCCAGTATCGCGAGCGCGTGTTCGCGCAGTTCCTGCGCGAGTACGAGGCCGGCCGCACGCCGAACCCGGACGTCCTGTGCAACAGCGAGATCAAGTTCGCGGCGTTCCTGGATCACGCGATGCAGCTCGGCGCCGATCACATCGCGACGGGCCACTACGCGCGCGTCCGCCGCGCGGGCGGGCAGGTGCAGCTTTGCAAGGCGCTCGACGCGAGCAAGGATCAAAGCTACTTCCTGCACCGCCTCACGCAGCGCCAGCTCGCTCCCGTGCTGTTTCCGCTGGGCGAGATCACGAAGCGCGAGGTGCGCGAGATCGCGCGTCGCGAGGGCATCCCGACGTACGCCAAGAAGGATTCGACGGGCATCTGCTTCATCGGCGAGCGGCCGTTCCGCGATTTCCTGGCGCGCTACCTGCCGCGCACGCCCGGCCCCATGGAGACGCCCGACGGCGTCGTGGTGGGCGAGCACCAGGGCCTCGCGTACTACACGCTCGGGCAGCGCCAGGGCTTGCGCATCGGCGGCACGCGCGCGGGATCGGACGCGCCGTGGTTCGTCGCGGGCAAGGAGGCCACCCGCAACGCGCTCATCGTGGTGCAGGGGCACGACCATCCCCTCCTGTATCGCAGCGAGGTCGAGGCGCTCGACATGCACTGGATCGCGGGTCTGGCTCCCGGGCTTCCGGCGCGGGTGGGTGCAAAGACGCGCTATCGCATGCCCGACGCGCCGTGCACGCTCGCGGCGCGCAGCGACGGCCGCTACGCCGCGACGTTCGATGCCCCGCAATGGGCGCCGACGCCGGGGCAATATCTCGTGGCGTATGACGGCGACGTGTGCCTGGGCGGGGGCGTGATAGCCGTCACCGCGACGCAGCCGCAGGCGCGCGAGCGCGCGGCCGCCGAGATGTCGTAGACGCTGCGGGCCGGGCGCGCGGCCGCGCGGGCGACGGCCTCTTGCGGGCGTGCCCGCGGACTTCGTCAGAACGGGATGTCGTCGTCGAAGTCGTCGACGTTCTTCTTCCCGCCACCGCCGCCGGCACCCCCCGACGGGCGGCCCCCGCCTCCGCTGCCGCCGCTCTCGCGACGAGGTGCGGACGGCGCGCTGCCGAAGTCGGCGTCGCCGCCGCTGCCGCCTTCACGCGCCCCGCCGATGAGCTGCATGCGATCGGCTGCGCGTCTGGAGCCTGCCCTCGATGTACACGGAGCGGCCCTTCTTGAGGTATTCGCCGGCGACTTCGGCCTGGCGGCCGAAGAGCACCACGCGATGCCACTCGGTGCGCTCCTGCTTCTCGCCGCCCTTGTCCTTCCACTGCTCGCTGGTGGCGATGTTGAGGTTGGTGACGGCGTCGCCGCCGGTGGTGTAGCGCGTTTCGGGATCGCGGCCCAGGTTGCCGAGCAGGATCACCTTGTTGACGGAGGCCATCTTTACGTTTCTCCCATCGAGTAATTGGTTGCAGGACGCGCGGGCGGTCGCATCGTGGCCGTGGCGGCGAGCCACAGGGCAGTGAGGACCCCGCAGAACACGAAGACGGCGATGTTGCCCGCGTGCTGGGCGAGCCATCCGCCTGCCGCCGCGCCGACGAACGCGCCCAGGAACTGGGCGCTCGAGTTGACGCCGATGGCGGCGCCGCGCGCGTCGCTCGTCGCGTACTTCGACACGAGCGACGGCAGCATCGCCTCGAGCAGGTTGAGCGCGGCGAAGAACACGGTGAGCGCGATGCACAGGGCGAGGAGCGAGTGCAGCGCCAGCGTGAGGGCGCACAGCGACGCGAGCAGGATCGCCACCGACGAGTTCATGAGGGGCTTGCCCTGGCCCGGGCGATCGACGCGCCGCAGGAACGGCAGCATGAGGAAGATCGAGACGATGAGCACGGGGAAGTAGACGACCCAGTGCCGCTCGGCTGCCATGCCGTTGTCGCGCAGCGCGAACGGCACCTGCGTGAAGAGCGCCATCAGCACCGCGTGCAGCGCGAACGTGCCGTAGTTGAGCCGCAGGAGCTGGCCGTCGCGCAACACCGCCCGCAGGTGCCCCGACGCCGCGCCCGACGCCGTGGCCTGCTGCTCGGGCATGGGGACCGCGAAGCGCACGACGGCGATGGCCGCGAGCGCGAGCAGGCCCGTCATGACGAAGATGCCGGGCACGCCGATGGAGCCCTTGAGCACGGGACCCAGGATCAGCGATACGGCGAACGTGACGCCGATGGTGATGCCGATGGCCGCCATGGCGCGCGTGCGCACGACGTCGCGAGTGAGGTCGGCCGCGAGCGCCACCACCGCCGCCGAGATGGCGCCGGCGCCCTGCAGGCAGCGGCCGAGGATGACGCCCTCGATGCTTTGGGCAAAGGCCGCGATGAAGCTGCCCGCCGCCAGGAGGAGCAGGCCACTGTAAATGACGGGCTTGCGCCCCCATCTGTCGGAGGCCCAGCCGAAGGGGATCTGCAGCACGGCCTGCAGGAGGCCGTAGGCGCCGAGCGCGAGGCCGATCTGCGTGGGGCTGGCGCCGCCCGGGAGCGTCTCGGCGTACAGCGCGAACACCGGCAGGATGACGAACATGCCGAGAAGGCGCAGTCCGTAGATGCTGGCGAGGCTCGCCGTGGCGCGCCGCTCGGCGGGCGTCATCCGAGGCTTCGCAGTCGGCGAGGTGCTTTCCATTTGCGTGGCGTGCTGCGAGTGGCTCTCGAAGAGGCGAAACGCAATATACTAACAGGTTCGCCTTCGTGCCTTACGACTCATGGCCTAGGGCGAACGTCCGATTCACGCAAGCAAGCCGGCCATCCCGGCGGGCACGAGCGAAGGCAAGACGTCCTACATGGATTCGATCCGCATCCGCGGCGCACGCACGCACAATCTCAAGAACCTCAATCTCGACCTGCCGCGTCACCGGCTGATCGTGATCACCGGGCTCTCGGGCTCAGGCAAGAGCTCGCTCGCGTTCGACACGCTGTACGCGGAAGGCCAGCGCCGCTACGTGGAATCGCTGTCGGCGTACGCGCGGCAGTTCCTCCAGCTCATGGAGAAGCCCGACGTCGACCTCATCGAGGGCCTGTCTCCCGCGATCTCGATCGAGCAGAAGGCCACGTCGCACAACCCGCGCTCGACCGTGGGCACGGTGACCGAGATCCACGACTACCTGCGCCTCCTCTTCGCGCGCGTGGGCGATCCGTATTGCCCCGACCACCCCGAGCAGAAGCTCGCGGCGATGACCATCTCGCAGATGGTGGACGCGACCCTCGCGCTCGTCCCGCCGGGCGCGGCCGACCCCGAGGGCATGCGCCTCATGATCCTCGCGCCGGTCGTCGTCAATCGCAAAGGGGAGCACCTGGAGCTCATGGTGGAGCTCCGCGCGAAGGGGTTCGTGCGCGTGCGGGTCGACGGCAAGGTGCACGAGATCGACGCCGTGCCGAAGCTCGCAAAGACCACGAAGCACACGATCGAGGTCGTCGTCGACAGGCTTCGCGTGCGCGAGGAATTCAAGCAGCGCCTCGCGGAGTCGTACGAGACCGCGCTGCGCAACGGCGACGGCCGCGCCATCGCGGTCGAGATGGACACGGGGAAGGAGCACCTGTTCTCGGCCAAGTTCGCGTGCCCGGTGTGCAACTACTCGCTGCAGGAGCTCGAGCCGCGCCTCTTCTCGTTCAACAGCCCCATCGGCGCGTGCCCCCGCTGCGATGGGCTGGGCGGCATCAGCTTCTTCGACCCGAAGCGCGTGGTGGCGTTTCCCCAGCTCTCGCTGGCGTCGGGTGCGATCCGCGGATGGGATCGCCGCAACCAGTTCTACTTCCAGCTCCTGACGAGCCTCGCGAAGCACGTGGGCTTCGACATCGACCGCCCGTTCGCGAAGCTTCCCGAGAAGGTGCAGAGCCTCGTCCTGCACGGCAGCGGCGACGAGAAGATCCCGTTCACGTATCTTTCCGAGCGCGGCAAGCCGATGACGCGCGAGCACGCGTTCGAGGGCATCCTGCCGAACCTCGAGCGGCGCTATCGCGAGACCGACTCCGTGATGGTGCGCGAGGAGCTCGCGAAGTACCTCAACAACAAGCCGTGCCCCGACTGCAACGGCACGCGGCTGCGGCGCGAGGCGCGCTACGTGAAGGTGGGCGAGGGCGATACCGCGCGGCCCATCTACGAGATCTCCGGGATGCCGCTCAAGGGCGCGATGGGGTATTTCCGCACGGTGAAGCTCGACGGCCAGAAGGCGGCGATCGCCGACCGCATCGTCAAGGAGATCGTGAGCCGCCTGCAGTTCCTGAACAACGTCGGGCTCGATTACCTCTCGCTCGATCGCTCGGCGGAGACGCTCTCCGGCGGCGAGGCGCAGCGCATCCGCCTCGCGTCGCAGATCGGCTCGGGACTGACGGGCGTCATGTACGTGCTCGACGAGCCGTCGATCGGCCTGCACCAGCGGGACAACGATCGCCTGCTCGCCACGCTGAAGCACCTGCGCGACCTGGGCAACAGCGTCATCGTCGTCGAGCACGACGAGGACGCGATCAACGCCGCGGACTACGTCGTGGACATGGGACCGGGCGCGGGCGAGCACGGCGGCCAGGTCGTGGCGCAAGGCACGCCGGAGGAGATCCGTCACGCGGCGCACTCGCTCACGGGCCAGTATCTCGCGGGCCGTCGCGAGATTCCCGTGCCGGCGACGCGCCGCCGCGGCGATGCCGACAAGACGCTCGTCATCACGGGCGCGTCGGGCAACAACCTGAAGCGCGTCGACCTGCGGCTGCCCGTCGGCCTCTTCGTGTGCGTGACGGGCGTCTCGGGGTCGGGCAAGTCGACGCTCATCAACGACACGCTCTATCACGCGGTGGCGCGGCACCTGTACGACAGCTCCGAGGAGCCCGCGCCCTTCGCGGAAGTCGAGGGCCTCGAGCACTTCGACAAGGTGATCAGCGTCGACCAGAGCCCCATCGGCCGCACGCCGCGGTCCAACCCGGCGACGTACACGGGGCTCTTCACGCCCATCCGCGAGCTCTTCGCGCAGGTGAAGGAGGCGCGCGAGCGCGGCTACGGCCCGGGCCGCTTCTCGTTCAACGTCAAAGGGGGCCGTTGCGAGGCGTGCCAGGGCGACGGCCTCATCAAGGTCGAGATGCACTTCCTGCCCGATGTCTACGTCCCGTGCGACGTGTGCCACGGCCAGCGCTACAACCGCGAGACGCTCGAGGTCCGCTACAAGCAGAAGAACATCCACGAAGTGCTGTCGATGACCGTCGAGCAGGCGCACGCATTCTTCGAGCCGGTCCCGGCGGTGGCGCGCAAGCTCGCGACGCTCCTCGACGTCGGGCTGGGTTACATCACGCTCGGACAATCGGCGACGACGCTCTCGGGGGGCGAGGCGCAGCGCGTCAAGCTCGCGCTCGAGCTCTCGAAGCGCGACACGGGCCGCACGCTGTACATCCTCGACGAGCCCACGACGGGCCTGCACTTCCACGACATCGAGATGCTGCTCACGGTGCTGCATCGGCTGCGCGACCACGGCAACACGGTGGTCGTGATCGAGCACAACCTCGACGTCATCAAGACGGCTGACTGGATCGTCGACCTCGGGCCGGAAGGCGGCGCCGGCGGCGGCACCATCGTGGCCGAAGGCACGCCTGAGGCCGTCGCGGCCACCGCGGCGAGCTTCACCGGGCACTACCTGAAGCCGGTGCTCGACGCCGGCACGAAGCGCCGCGCGCCCGGAGCCGCCGCGGGACGCGCCGGGCGCGGCCGCAAGGTGTCAGGCGACCTGCTCGGCTAGCGTTTAGTAGGGTCGGAGTCGACTTAATTCGAGCGCCTCGGCGCAGCGCGATCGAGTGACGCCAGAGGGGGGCGAATCAAGCAGGGTCAGAGTCGACTTCATGTCGCCTGGTGGTCGTGTTGGTCAAGAGCGACCGGAGTGCACCTCTTGCGAGTCCTTCGTAACTCTCGGCCAGCTCGAGGCAAGTCGCGCGTCACCTCACGGCGAGCGAATTAAGTCGACTCTGACCCTACTTAAATGCCGAGGAGGCGCGCGGGTAGCGGGGTCTCGGTGGCGACGTCGCCGTCCATCGCGAGGCGGTAGGCGCGCGCGGCGGGCCGCGACCCTCCGCGAGGGACTCGTCGACGAAGTGCAGCGCGGCGCCGTCGTCGGCAGCGTAGCCTGGCGGGACGCGGCCGGCGGCGAGCAGGCGGTGGAACGCGGGCCGGCGCTCGGCCTCGCCGTCGTAGTGCGGGCACGCGGTTCCGGACAGCCAGCCCAGGCACTTGAGCGGCGAGAGCGCGCCCGGCACCGAGTCGGTGATGCCGTACTCGAACCAGCAGATCATTCCCGCGCTGATGCCGCCGAGCACGACGCCGCGCTCGTACGCGGCGCGCAGCGCGACGTCGAGCCCCCACTCCCGCCAGAGCGCAAGGAGCGAGCGCGTGTTGCCTCCGCCCACGTAGATCGCGTCCTGCTCGCCCACGAATCCCGCGAGGTCCGCGGTAGGCGGCTGGACGAGCGACAGGTGCGTGGGGCGGCACTCGAGCGTCGCCATCGCCTCGTAGAACTTGTACCGCCCGGACTCCGCGTCGCCGCTCGCGGTGCCGACGAAGCACACGCGCGGATTCGGCTTGCCGGTGGCGCGCAGGAAGTGACGGTCGAGGAGCCGCGATTTCTCCATGAGGAAGCCGCCGCCGCCCTGCACGATGAGCTGCCGCACGGTCCGGCTACCGGCGGATCGCCGCGAGGATCCCGGCCAGGAGCTCCGCCGGCGTGGGCGGGCATCCGGGAATCTCGACATCGACGGGAATGACGGCGGCGACGCGTCCGAGGCTCGCGTAGCTCTCGCCGTAGATGCCGCCGGTGCATGCGCAGCCGCCCGCGGCGACCACGATGCGCGGCTCGGGCGTGGCCTCGTACGTGCGCTTGAGCGCGACCGCCATGTGCTTCGACACGGGCCCCGTGACGAGCAGCATGTCGGCGTGGCGGGGGCTCGCGACGAAGCGTATGCCGAGCCCCTCGATGTTGTAGTACGGGTTGCCGAGGGCGTGGATCTCGAGCTCGCAGGCGTTGCACGATCCCGCGTCCACGTGGCGGAGGGTGAGCGCGCGGCCGAGCACGCGCAGGATCTCCTCCTGCAGGCGCGACACCGCGACGTCTCCCTCCGCGGCGCGGGCGGAGCCTCGGTGCGGATGCCGGTCCCGCGCGATCTGCTTCAGGATCGTGAGCATGGTCAGAGGTCCTGGCCGCTGTACGACAGGTTGAACGACTTGTTGATGAGCGGGAAGTCGGGAACGATGTTGTCGATGATCGCGTGCTCCAGCACGGGCCAGTTCTGCCACGAGGGATCGTGCGGATGGCAGCGGCGGATCGAGTTGCCCGGCCCGCTCGTGATCGCGACGAGCACCGGTCCGCGCCAGCCCTCGACGTAGCCGAGCGACGCGCGCTGCTCGGGAGCGTCGCCCGGCGCGACCGCGACGTCGCCGTCGGGCATGGCCTCGATGATCGCGCGCACGAGCCGCAGCGACTCCACGACTTCGTCGAAGCGCACGGCCGCCCGCGCCGCGACGTCGCCCGCGCTCGAGCCCGCCTTGCGCGGCCCGACGACGTCGTACGGCATGTCGGGAAAGTCGCAGCGAAGGTCGAATGCGCGCCCGCTCGCGCGGCCCGCGAGGCCGGTGAGCCCGAGCGCGCGCGCGAGCTCCGGCGTCACGCGCCCGCAGGTGCGGAAGCGATCCTGCACGCCCGCGTGCTCGTCGTAGATCTCGCGCAGGACCGCAACCTCGCGCTCGATGCGGGCGCATTCATCGCGCATGCGCTCGCCCGCCTCGGCGTCGAGGTCGCGGCCGACGCCGCCGGGCACCACGACGTCCATGAGAAGCCGATGCCCGAACGCCGCCGCGTGCGCGCGCAGCACGTCCTCCTTGAGGCGCGAGAACTGCGCGAGGCCGAACGCGAAGCCCGCGTCGTTGCCGAGGTACCCGAGGTCGCCCAGGTGATTGGCGATGCGCTCGCGCTCGAGGAGAAGCGCGCGCAGCCACCGCGCGCGAGGCGGCACGGTGACCTTGGCGAGCCCCTCGACGGCCTGCGCGTAAGCGGTCGCGTACGCGACGGTGCTGTCGCCCGAGATGCGCCCCGCGAGGCGCGCGCCCTCCGCGAGCGTCATCGACTCGAAGCGCTTCTCGATGCCCTTGTGCACCCAGCCCAGGCGCTCCTCGAGCCGCAGCACCTTCTCGCCGACCACCTGGAAGCGGAAGTGCCCGGGCTCGATGATGCCCGCGTGCACGGGGCCCACGGGGATCTCGTGCACGCCTTCGCCCTCGACCTTCACGAAGGCGTAGTCCTCGTCGCCGGCTTGGGCGCCGCCGCCATCGTCGACGAAGTCGCGGCGAAGCGGAAAGCGGTCGGCGGGCCAGCTCGCGTGGCGCAGCCAGGGACGAGCATCGTCGCCGTCGGACGGGATGCCGGTGAGGTCGAACGCGGCGCGCGCGTGCGGCTCGCGGCGGGGAACATCGCGGACAGGTCGGGGTACTGGCCGCCGTCCGGCATCGTGTGCTCGATGACGGTCAGGCCCTCGTCGTCGCGGAACGCGACGCGCAGGCAGAAGCCGGCGTCGCGGTCGCGCTCGTCCGCGATCCACAGCGCCACGAGCTCGCCGCCCTGCGTCGCGAACGCGCGCGCGGCGGCCAGGAGCTGCGCGCCGGTCGCGGACGCGCGCCGGGCCGGAACGTTGCACGGGACGCTGGCCGACGTGAGGCCGATGGGCGACAGGTTCATCCGATGAGCCTCGCGGCCTGCCGGTACCACTCGGCGAGGAAGGGCGGCATCCACAAGCCCAGCATCAGCACGAGGCCCAGGTGCGCGAAGACCGGGATCATCGACGGCCGCAGCGGCAGGCGCCTGGCCGTGGTCTCGCCGAAGATCATCGGCTGGACCTTCGCGAACACGGCGGCGAACGCGAGGCCCAGCGCCGCGAGCAGGAAGGGCGTGGCCCACGGCTGCTGGCGCATCGCGGTGGTGAGGATCAGGAACTCGCTCGCGAACACGCCGAACGGCGGCATGCCGAGGATCGCGAGCGAGCCGATCGCCAGGCCCCATCCGACGAGGGGGCTTATGGTGACGAGGCCGCGGATGTCGTCCATCACCTGCGTGCCCGTCTTCTGCGTCGCGTGGCCGACGGTGAAGAAGATCGCCGACTTGGTGAGCGAGTGCACGGTCATGTGCAGGAGGCCCGCGAAGTTGGCCACCGCGCCGCCCATGCCGAAGGCGAAGGTGATGATGCCCATGTGCTCGATCGACGAGTAGCCGAAGAGGCGCTTGATGTCGCGCTGGCGCGAGAGGAGGAGCGCGGCGACCACCACCGACACGAGGCCGAAGCCCATCATGAGGTTGTTCGCGAACGTCGTCTGGACCGCCCCCTCGACCAGCACCTTGCAGCGCACGACCGCGTACAGCGCGACGTTGAGCAGCAGGCCCGACAGCACCGCCGACACGGGTGTGGGGCCTTCCGCGTGCGCGTCCGGCAGCCAGTTGTGAAGCGGGACGAGCCCGACTTTCGTGCCGTAGCCCACGAGCAGGAACACGAACGCGAGCGAGAGCACGGTGGGGCCCAAGTCGACCTTCACGCGGTCGAGCTCGGTCCACAGGAGCGCGCCGCCGCCCGCGCCCAGGAGCTTCTCCGCCGCGAAGTAGAGGAGGATGGTGCCGAACAGCGCCTGCGCGATGCCGACGCCGCAGAGGATGAAGTACTTCCACGCGGCCTCGAGGCTCGCGGGCGTGCGGTAGAGCGAGACGAGGAGCACGGTGGTGAGCGTGGCCGCCTCCATGGCCACCCACAGGATGCCCATGTTGTTCGTGAGGAGCGCGAGCAGCATGGTGAAGCCGAAGAGCTGGAACATGCTGTGGTACAGGCGAAGGCGCGCGGGCGACAGCCGCTTGCTCTCCTCCTCGATGCGCATGTACGGCTGCGAGAAGAGGGCGGTCGTGAATCCGACGAACGCCGTGAGCGCCACCAGGAACACGTTGAACGGGTCGACGAAGAACTGCCGGTCGAGCACCAGCATGGGTCCGTGGCGCGCCACCTCCAGCGTGAGCGCGACCGCCGCCAGGAACGTCGCCAGGCTGACCGCGATGTTCACCTTCGGCGCGACGGGCTTGTGCCCGACCCACGCGAGCACGGCCGCGCCGGCGAGCGGAAGCCCCAGGACCGCGAGGATCTCGATCATCGCGTGAGCCCTCGCGCGCCGCTCACGGCTCCTCCTTCAGCTTTTCCAGGTGCTTGAGGTCGAGGCTGTCGAACTGCTCGCGGATCTGGAAGAAGAAGACGCCGAGGACGAGCACGCCGACGAGGACGTCGAGCGCGATGCCGAGCTCGACGACCATCGGCATGCCGTAGGTGGCGCTGGTGGCCGCGAAGAAGAGGCCGTTCTCCATCGACAGGAAGCCGATGACCTGCGGGATGGCCTTGCGCCGCGTGATCATCATGAGGAAGGAAAGCATCACGGTGGCCATCGCGATGCCGAGCGTCGCGCGCGTGACGGTGCTCGCGAGCTGCGAGATGGGGACCGCGAGGTTGAACGAGAACACCACCAGGACGATGCCGACGATCATGGTCGTCGGCACGTTGATGAGCCCTTCCACGTCCCACTTGACGTCGAGGTCGCGCACCAGCCGGTACAAAAGCCACGGGAGCAATCCCACCTTGAGGATCGCAGTGAGCGCGGTGGAGAAGTACAAGTGCGGCTGATTAGTTGCGTACGCAACTATCGCGGTCGAGCACGCGAGCGCGATACCTTGCGCGGCGAAGAGGTCGATCAGCGTCACCACGCGTCGCTGCGCGAGCATCGCGAAGGCGAGGAGCAGCAGGATCGCGGCCAGGAGGTTGATGAGCTGGGCGTACAGCGGAAGGTGCGCCATGGTCACGCGCCCAGGAGCAGGTTGACCAGCATCGCCAGCACCGCGAGCATGAACGCGGTGCCCAGGAACTCGGGCGCGCGGAAGATGCGCATCTTGGCCGAGAGCGTCTCGATGAGCGCAAGCGCGGTGCCCCCGACGGCCAGCTTGACGACGAGGAGACCGGCCGCGCCGGCGACCGCCGCCGGGCTCGCGCCGCTCGACACGATGCCGAACGGGAAGAAGAGCGCGAGGCCGATGCACGAGTAGTTGAAGAGCTTGAGCGCCGAGGCCCACTCGAGGAGCGCCAGGTGTCGCGCCGAGTACTCGAGGAGCATCGCCTCGTGGATCATCGTGAGCTCGAGGTGCGTCGCGGGATTGTCGATCGGGATGCGCGCGTTCTCGGCGAGCGAGACCATCGTGAACGCCACGCCGGCGAACGCGAGGCTCGGGTAGATGCCGATCTCGTGATGCGCGAGCGTGTCGACGATCTCCGGCAGCGACGTCGAGCTCGAGATGAGCGAAGCCGTGAAGAGCACCATGAGGAGCGCGGGCTCCGCCAGGAAGCCGATGAACATGTCGCGCCGCGCGCCGAGCGACCCGAACGCCGTGCCGATGTCCATGGCGGCGAGCGACATGAACACCCGTGCGAGCGCGAACAAGCCCACGAGCGCGATGGCGTCCGCGGCGATGCCGAACGGCAGGTCGGTCGCGAGCGACGGCACGATCGCCGCGG
>JBGAIS010000298.1:0-2746 GCA_044225355.1 Casimicrobiaceae bacterium
ACTTCGTGGGCCACCCGGTGGGCTCTCAGCACGTCGCGTGGAACGACGGCCCCGACTGGGAGATCAACCCGCACTTCGTCGGGCAGGCCAAGAAGGTGGCGAGCATGAATCGCCCGGTGGTACTCATCTGCCGCAGCGGCCATCGCTCGGTCGACGCGGGCATCGCGCTCGAGAAGGCCGGCTTCACCGACGTCTACAACGTGCTCGACGGCTTCGAAGGTCCGCTCGACGACAAGCATCACCGAGGCACCCGATCCGGCTGGCGCAAGGAAGGCCTGCCGTGGGAGCAGCTGTAGCGAGCCCGTTCGGGCCGCTCGCCGCGGAGTTCTTCGATGCCTCGCACCCGCCGGACGACGACGCCCGCCTCGCCCACCTCGATCGCCTGATCCCGCGCGACGCGGGGCTCCTCCTCGACGTGATGTGCGGCACCGGCCGCGCGCTCGTGCCCCGCGCGCGGCGCGGCGACAAGGTTCACGGCGTCGACCGCTCGATGGCCATGCTGGAGCGCTGCGAGGCGAAGCTCGCCGCCGACGGCCTGGCAGCGCCCCTCTTCCGCCAGGACGTGGCGCAGATGAACCTGCCGTTTCGCTACGCCGCGGCGTTCGTCGCGGGCGGCGCGCTCGGCCTTCTCACCGACCCGTCCGCGCTCGCCGCCGCGCTCGAGCGTCTTCGCGCGCACCTCGTCCCGCCGGCCGTGCTCGTCGTCGAATGCCGCATCCCGGCACCCGACAGGCAGAGGCTCGCCGCCCCGCTGGTCGAGGTCGAGACCGTGCGCCTGGCCGACGGCACGCAGCTCGTCCGCCGATCGGAGACGACGTGGACGCCGGAGGCGCGCCTCGTTCGCGCGGCGCATCGCTACACGCGCCGGCACGGCGCGCAGCGCAAGGCGGAGGAGCACGAGGTGGTCACCGCGACCTGGTGGGAGCGCGGTGAGATCGCGCAGGCGCTACGCGACGCGGGCTTTGGCGGCGCCGCGATCCACGAGACGGCCGCGCCCGCGAAAGAGGGGCAAGAGGGAGCGGGCGACGCCTTCCTCGTCGCCGCGACCGCCGCCTGACGCCCGCGCTACCAGGACCCGGACGAGCCTCCGCCGCCCGAGCTGCCGCCTCCGCCGGAAAAGCCGCCCGACGACGAGCTGCCCGACGACCAGCTCGATCCGCCGCCCGACGAGCTCGATCCGCCCGAGATGACCATGCCGCCGAGCGTGGTCGATCCCTTCTGCTTCAACTCCGCCTTCGCCTTCTCGTACCAGGCCGTCCGGCTCAGGACGAGCTTGGCGAGCGGGAACACCACGAGGTACGTGCAAAGGAGCACCAGCGCGCCCTTCACGCCGACGACCATGATCGGGAACATCGCCCAGAACGGGATGAGGAAGACGTACAGGAACCATCCCACGCCGGGCGTGAGCACGCCTATCACGGTGAAGAGGCCGATGATGCCGAAGATGAACGCGCCCAGCAGGGATGATGCCGAAGATGAACGCGCCCAGCAGGATGCGCACCGGCCACGGGGGAAGGTCCTCGTCGATGCTCATGAAGCCCTTCGATGACGACGAAGACGCGGGCGCGTCCGCCGCGGGCTCCGCGCCGGTCTCGAGCAGCGCCACTATCGCCGACACGCCGCTGCCGATGCCTCCGTCGTAGTCCTGATTCTTGAACTTCGGCGTCATCTCGTTGCGGATGATCCGCGCGGCCATCGCATCGGTGAGCGTGCCCTCGAGGCCATAGCCCACCTCGATGCGCATCTTGCGGTCCTTCGGCGCGACCACCACGAGCACGCCGTTGTCCTTGCCCTTCTGCCCCAGCTTCCACTGCGTGAAGACCTGGTTCGCATATTCCTCGATGCTCTCCGAGCCGATGGTCGGCACCGTCAGCACCACGACCTGGTTGGTCGTCTTGTCCTCGTGCGCCTTGAGCTTCGCCGCGAGGTCCGCGCGCGCGGCCGGCGACAGGATCTCGGCGTCGTCGACGACGCGCCCGGAGAGATACGGCACGTCGGCCGCGAGCGCGCCGAACGTCGCGAAGAGGAGCGCAAGCGCGAGCGCCCTCAAGGGCCTTCCTCTTCGATGGGACGGTCCGCGAACGCGTTGCCGCGCCTCGGAGGGAACACCTTGCCGTCGAGGAGCGCGCCGATGGCGTCGAGGCCGACCTGCACCGCGGCGCCCGTCGCGCCGTCGGCGAGCCTGGCCGTCATGCGCGCCACCACGCCGTCCCATTGCGCCGCGGTGACGTGCGGACGCAGGCCGCGATCGGCGAGCACCACGACGCGCCGCTCGAGCATGCTGACGAGCACGAGGATCGCCGCGCGCGAGGGCGTCGCGAAGAGCTCGCGCTCCATGAACTGCATCTTGGCGTACTGCGCGACCTCGGCCGACGCGCGGGCGTCGCGCAGGAACCATCGCGCGAACCACGGCAGGTAGATGCACGCGAGAGCGCACGCCGCGCCGACGCCCAGGATGGTGACGATCGAGGCAAGCACGGTCGCGCTCGTGATCCAGTCGGGGCGCAGCACGTCCGCGATCATCACCGCCAGCGCCGCGAACGACGCGCCCAGCGCGAAGGCGGTCCACACCGTCTCGGGGTACGTATCCGACTTGCCCGTGACCACCGTCACGATCTCGACCCCCGTGGCGTTCTCGAGCGCGCCGACGCGCGCCTCGATGGCCGCCTTGTCGTCGTTCGTGAGGTAGCGGAAGTGGCTCATGGCGTCCCTGCGCGAGGCCGGGCCGACGCGGCCGCCTCGCTCA
>JBGAIS010000047.1:0-21397 GCA_044225355.1 Casimicrobiaceae bacterium
CGCATTGGCGAGCTTGCCTACGGCGCCGAAGAGTCCGGAGAAGTTCATGGGAAAAAAGGGCGTCGATGCGCTCGGGAGGAGGCGAACTATACCCGCGCCCCGGGGGTGGGCGCCCATACGAGACCCCGGGCCCGAGGCCGACGCGCGGCCGCGGGCGGGATCAGACCAACGGCGCCGCGAGGCCCTCGCGCTCGAACGCCCGCAGGATCGCCGGGCGCTCCAGCATGCGCGCGAGGTACGGACCGACGTGCGGCAGGCTGCGCGCGGGCCGCGCGAAGCCGCGCGTCCACCGGCAGAGCATGAGCGCGTACGGGTCCACCGCGCTGAATGCCTCACCCAGGAGCCACGGCCCGCCGTGCGCGGCGAGCTGCTCGTCCAGGCGATCGAGCATCGGCGCGATGCGCGCCTGCGCGTGCCGCTTCACCTCGCGCGCGGCGGCTTCGTCGCCGTCGTCGACCATGCGCTCGGGATAGAAGTAGTGCATGAGCATCGCCTGCAGCGTGTTCGTGCACCACGTTATCCACTTGTAATAGTGCGCGCGCTCGGCCGTTCGCAGCGGCGGCGCGAGGCGCGCCTCGGGATGCGCGTCGGCGAGATGCAGGCAGATGGCGGCGGCCTCGTACAGCACGAGGTCTCCGTCGACGAGCACCGGGATCTGGCCGTTCGGGTTGAGCGCGAGGTACGCGGGCGCCTTGTGCGCGTCGCGCTCGCGGTCGACGAGCGCCAGCTCGAACGGCACGCCGATCTCGCACAGCAGCATGTGCGGCGCGAGGCTCGCGTTGCCCGGGTGGTAGTGAAGCGTGATCACGCGCGTCCCTCGCAAAGGAAAATGCCCCGGCGAACCGGGGCACATTCTACGACGCGAGCACGTCGCCGCGCGATCAGTTGGGCACGTTGATCACGCCCGCGCCGATCGATATCGTATTGGCCGACGACGGCGACGACGCGATCTTCGGCACGTTCGCCGTCGTGATGGGCGGCGCCGAGCCCGGCGTGCCCCCGCGCGGCACGGCGCGCACGACCTGGCTCGCGGGCAGCGGCGCGTTGTTCTTGAGCCGCGACCACATGAGGTCCATCGCGTTCATGAAGTAATAGTGCACCGGGACGAGGAGCGCGTCGTAGCCCTGCACGCCGCCGGCCGCGGCGTTGGGCAGGAAGACGTCGAAGTGCTGGCCGTTCTCGATCTCGTAATAGCGCAGCCCGCTGCCCGGCTCGACCTTGGAATTGAACGCGGCGTAGGCGCGCGAGGCATGGTTCACCGGCACGAGCGTGTCGCTCCGGCCGTGGACGAAGACCGCCGGCTTGCCGCGCAGGTTGCCGTTCAGCAGCACGTCGCGGATGCCGGCCTGCACGCGCTGGCTGTTCGCGAGCGCGGTGCCCGTGAGCGCGGCGCCGGTCACCGTGTCGACGCCCGTGACCATGTTGCGCAGGCACAGGAACGCGTCGAGCGCGCCGTCCTGGCGCCCGGTCGAGGGCGACACGCCGACGTGATATTGCTTGGCACCTCCGACGGAGTCGTTGTAGATGATGTCGGCGCCCGTGTTGAGGCCGTTGCTCGTCGCGAAGAGGCTCGCCTGCACTGCGGGCACCTGCGCCGCGACGTCGCCGGTCGCGCTCACGTTGGCGAGGCTCAGGCCGCACAGGTTGTCGCCGACCGAGAACTTGCCGTAGGCCACCACGTAGCCGAACGCGACGTACGCGTCGGCCAGGCGGTAGTGCGACGCGAAGAGCGCGCGGCCGACGGGATCGGTCCAGCCGTATGCCTCGAGCTTCGCGAGCGCGGCATCGGCCTGCTGCGCGGTGGTCGATCCGCTGACGAGGCCCTTGTCCGCGAGGCCCTGGCAGCGG
The DNA here is from genome assembly GCA_044225355.1 of Casimicrobiaceae bacterium. GTDB lineage: Bacteria > Pseudomonadota > Gammaproteobacteria > Burkholderiales > Casimicrobiaceae > VBCG01. Next base: position 1,849 of record JBGAIS010000047.1, read on the forward strand.
GCCGTGGCGATGGTCTGCAGCTCGACGCCCGACACCTGCGTCAGCGCGCTGCCGAGCGGCGCGGTGCCGAAGCCGAACCAGCCCGGGCGGATGCCGTTCGGCGCCTGCGCCTGCGACGAGATCGACGCGCAGAGCTCGTAGATCATCTTGACCGAGAAGTAGTCGATGAGCGGCTTGCCCGTGGTGGTCACCGCGGCGCCGTTGAAGTTCACGGTCACGCCGGCCATGCTGTTGGGTTGCGCGTTCGGCTCCGCGACCGCGAGGCCGTCGATGAGGCCGTCGGTGTCCTGCTCCAGCGCCTGCAGCGACTCGCTGCCGCCGTTGCTGATGGACGACGCGATGACGATCGTGTTCTCGGGCTTGAACGTGCGAAGCCGCTTGCCGGTGACGATGTCGGTGTCGCCGAATTGCTCGTTCAGCGCCCAGAACGCGAGCCGGATGCTGTCGAGCACGTTCTTGCCCCAGTCCTTCTCGGGGTTCTGCTGCGAGTGGATGTGCTTGTACGCGATGCGGTTCGGGAACGCCGCGTTGAACGACGACAGCGACGTCCCCGTGAGGTCGGACGCGAACGTCGCGAGGCTGCCCGCGCTCGCGCGGGTCACGAGGCGGCCGTCGATGAGGTTCACCTTGTCGGCCACCATGTCCTGGTAGCCCACGCCCTTGCCCGCGTCGGTGTACGCGACCGCGCAGCCGTGCTTCAGGCCCCAGTCGCCCGACGTGCCGATGGCGCCGTAGATGCCGCGCGAGCCCGACGACGGCCCGGTCACGATGCATGCGTTGTTCTTGTCGAAGCTCGCCGGGATCTGGATCATGAGCGAGACGTTCTTCTTCCCGGTGCCGTCGTCGACGAACGCGAGGATCTCCTTGCCCGCGATCTTGCCTTCGCCGAGCGTGTCGTTGCCGTTGACGTCGATGTTCGGGCCGTAGAGCGTGCCGTAGCCGCCGGCCGCCGTGAAGTCGAGGATGCCGCGATAGCCCGTGTAGATCGCGCGGCGGCGAAGCTCCGCGGACGTCGGGTTGACCGGGTCGACGAACCCGGGCGCAGCACCGCCGATGCCGGTTTTGCCTAGGCCGGCGGTGAGGAGGTCGTCGCTCGTGCCGTCGTAGGTCGTCGGGCCGACGAGGTTCGTGATGCCGGCGGGGAGCACGTTGAAATCGGGCTGCGACGCATTGCCGCCGTTGCAGGCGGCGAGCACGGCCGCGGCGCAGGCCGCGGCGGTCACGGCCGCCAGGCGAATGGGCGAGACGTTCAAGGCTTCCTCCTTTGTCGTTGGACGTCGAACCATGGCGCCCGCTGGGCGGCTGGTCGTCGCGGCGATGGTATCGCTCGACAGCGGGTCCAAGTTGGAGTATTCAGGCGCACCCGTTGTGCAATTTTTCGCAGCAGAATCCGATGACCTGGGACGATCTCCGGTACTTCCTCGAGCTCGCGCGCCACAAGCGACTGAGCCACGCGGGCCAGAAGCTCGGCGTCGACCACACGACGGTCGCGCGGCGCATCGAGCAACTCGAAAGCGCGCTGCGCTGCCGCCTCTTCGAGTCGACCGCCGCCGGGTACGTGCTGACGGAGCCGGGCCAGCGCCTGTTCGCGCACGCCGAAGGCATCGAGAATGCGGTCGCGCTCCTGCACGACGAGGCCACCGGCCAGGGCGTGCGCGTGAGCGGCGTGGTGCGCGTCGGCACGCCCGAGGGCTTCGGCACGGCCTTCCTCGCGCCGCGGCTGGGGCCCCTCCTCGACGAGCACCCGGAGCTCGAGGTCGAGCTCCTCACGCTGCCCCGGTTCCCGAGCCTCGCGACGCGCGAGGCGGACATCCTCGTGACCCTCGACCCTCCGCAGCAGGGCCGCTACATCGCGACGCGCCTCGCCGACTTCAGCTATGGCCTCTTCGCCACGCGCGACTACCTTTCGCGTCACGGACCCATCACGAAGGCGGAGGACCTGCGCGGCCATCGCTTCACGGGCTACATGGACGACCAGCTCCTGAGCCCGCAGCTTCGTTACCTGGACGAGCTCTCGCCGCGACCGTCGGTGCCCATCGCCACGTCGGGCATGCTCGCGCAAGTCGCCGCGGTACGCGCCGGACTGTGCGTCGGCGTGCTGACGAGCTATCTCGCGCGCGACCCCGAGCTCGTGCAGCTCCTGCCCGACGTCGCGGTGTGGAATCGCACGTTCTGGCTCGCGACGCACGCCGACTGGTATCGGCTGCGTCGCGTGCGCGCGGTGTGGGACTACCTGCGCCGCGTGGTCGACGCCGAAGCGGAGCTCTTCTTACCGGCCAAGCACTGACGCGCCGGCGTTCGTCGAATCGCTCGCGCGCCGTGGACGAGCGGCTCAATCCGCGAGGCGGTGGCGAGCGAGGAACGCCTCCGCTTCGCGCGGCGTGCGCAGCCGCGCCCACTGCACGTGCCGATAGTCGCCGCTCGCCCGCAGCGCGTCGTACTTGCGCCGGTTCTTGCCGTAAGTGGTGAGCGACCACAGCAGGATCGAGTCGCGCGCGAGGAAAGCGCGCCGCAGCGACTCGCGATTGCCGTGCCACAGGCTCTCGCGCCGCAGCGCGCGGGAGAGCGTCCTGCGCAGCACGCGCGCGAACACGAGCGCGCGACCGAAGTCGAGCCACACGACGTGCGTCGCGTGCGGCCAGAGGACCTCGCGCACCGCGCTGTAGTTGCCGTCGGCGACCCAGCGCTCCCCCGCGGTAGCCTCGCGCACCGAGGCCGCGAACTCCGGGTCCGGCCGCTCCGTCCAATGCGGGCCCCAGTGCAGCGCATCGAGCTCGACGTACGCGGCGCGCGTCGCGGCCGCCAGTCGCCGCGCGAACGTGGACTTGCCTGCGCCGCTGGTGCCGACGACGACATAGCGCAACGGAATCGCTCCTCGCTGGACGGGCCTGGCGGCGCATTGTGCGAGCGCTGCGCAGCACGCGCAATCCCTTCGCTTTCGCGACATGCACGCGCGGCGAGATGTCGGACCGCGTCGGACCGCGCATCGGCGGGGAGTCCGATCGACGGCGCAGGCGCCCGTCGCGCACCATGCCCCCGTCACCTCAATGAACGGAGGCATCCCATGGCGGCTGCGGACAACGAGCTCGTCGAGCTCGAGAAGCGATTCTGGCAATCGATGGTCGACGCCGACACCGAGGCCGCGCTCGACCTGCTCGCGGAGCCCGCGCTCATGGTGAGCGCGCACGGCGCGATGAAATTCGACCACGCCGGCTATCGCAAGATGGCCGAGAAAGGGACCATGATCGTGACCTCGTTCGAGCTGCACGACGTGGAGGTCGTGCATCCGAGCGATTCCACCGCGATCCTCCTCTACCGCGTGACGCAGTCGGTCGCGCCGCGGGGCGGAGGCAAGGAGACGACCGAAGACATGAACGATACGTCGACGTGGGTCAAGTCCGCGGGCAAGTGGCAATGCGTCATGCACACGGAGACGCCGGTGGCGCCGGCAGCGCCCTCGGGAAGATCCGGCGCCTAACAGGCCCGGGACTGAGCCGCGACCGCGCCGCGGAAGGGATGCGGCGGTCGCGCGCGGATCGAGGAAGCAGGGTAGGCTGCGCCATTCGAGCGCCCGCCTGCCCATGTCCGACCACGAGCCTTCCGCCGCGACACGCTTCGCCGTCCCCCTCGACGGCGCAATGGCGCCTGCCGCGATCGAAGGCGAGTTCGCGCGGATCACCGCCAGCCGGTCATTCAAGGCATCGCGGCGGCACCAGCAACTGCTGCGTCACCTCGTGCAGCAGGCGCTCGCGGGGAATACGGGCGCGCTCAAGGAGCACGTCCTCGCGATCGAGGTGTTCGATCGCCGCCACGACACGTTCGACTCGACCCGCGACACCATCGTGCGGGTGGAAGCGCGGCGACTGCGCCAGCGCCTCGAGCGCTACTACGAGGTCGAGGGTCGCGACGGGGCGTTCGAGATACGCCTGCCGGTCGGCAGCTACGTCGCGGTGTTACGCCGGCGAGACGCGCAAGAAGACACCGCGGCTGCACGTGCGCGGGAGCTCGTCGAGCGCGGCGACTATTTCCTGAGGCAGCCGCTGTCGAAGGTTTCGCTCGAAGCCGCGCTGGCGCGCTTCGACGCCGCTCTGCGCGAGTCGCCGGACCACGTGCCCGCGCTCGTCGGCACGGGACGCGCCTGGCTCAATCTCGCCACCGGATGGCACCACGACCCGCGCCCTGCCGCGGACCACGCGGGCGAGGCGCTGCAACGCGCGCTGGACCTCGATCCTTCCAACGCCACCGCCCACGCGCTGCGAGGCGCCGTGCTGCATCAGTTCGAGTACGACTGGCCCGCGGCGCGCGCCCACTTCGAGCGCGCGATCGCTCTCGCACCGGAGCGCGCGTTCGTCCACTCCGCGTATGGCTATCACCTCGTGGCGCGCGCCGAGCTCGAGCAAGCCGAGTCCGAGCTCCTGCTGGCGCGCCGCCTCGACCCCCTTTACCTCAATACTCGGATGCACATGGTGAACCTGCGCATTGCCCAGCGCCGCTTCGCCGACGCGGCGATGGAGCTCGAAGGGATGCGCGACCTGGCCCCCGACAACGCGCCTGCCCACGGCCTCGCGGCGCTGCTCGCGATGGAGACGGGCGATGCCCGCGCCGCCGTCGCGCTGTACGAGCGCGTGTGCGAGCTTGCGCCTGCGCATGGAAACGCCCGTGCGTGCCTCGCCGCGGCACAGGGACTCGCGGGCGACGTCGCGGCGGCGGACGCGACCGTGGCGGAAGCGCTCGCGCGCTTCGGCAAAGGCGCCGTCTCGCCGTATGCGCTCGCCATCGTCGCCACGCGCTGCGGGCGCCGCGATCTCGCGTTCGAGCATCTCGAGGACGCCATCGCCCGTCGCGACCCGAGCGTGATGATGCTCCCGGCCGAGCCGAGCTTCAGCGACTTGCGCGACGATCCGCGATGGGCGCGCCTGCTCGCGAGGACCCGGCCGGCGAGTTGAGCCGGCGTCCTCCCATGCCCGCCGCTACGGTCCGCGCATGTCGACCACCGGCGAGTTGACGAGGCAGACCCAGCACTCGCCGTTCGCCGCGGCCTCCGAGAGGACCGAGAAGGTGTTGAGGTGCGGCGCGGTGTCGTCCGCGGTGGCGTAGGCCGCGCCGCCGTTCGGCTGCGGGACCAGCGACCACGCCCTCACCGCCGCGTGCGGGAAGGTGCTGAAGTTGATCCAGTTGAGGTTGTTGGTGAGGGCGCGAATGTCGCCTCCCGTGCTCACGATGCTCGGGGACTCGAAGAACAGGCCCTGGAGCGCCCGGCCGGTCGTCGTCCAGCCCTGGTTGACCCGCACGCCGCCCAGGTCGATCGTCCCCGCGGCGATGATGGCAATGGCGCCCGGGAACGCGAGATCGCCCGAGGTCCCGCCCATGACCTTCATGCTCCCGGTCGACTGGATGATCATGCTGCCGCCGCCGAACGTCGGCTCGCTCACGCCCGGCGGCCGCGTGGCGTCGAACGGGACCGGCGCGTTGTTCGCGGGCAGCGTGCTCCCGCCGGGCCACGCCGACGGCATCGAGAGCGAGCCGTCGCCCAGGACCTTGAGGTTGAAGAACTGCGGGCTCGTGCCGTAGTCGTTCACGGTGAGCGCGACGCTCGCGCCGGTGCCGGGCGACAGTTGCAAGCCGTTGGCGAGGAAGTGCGATCCGTTCACCGGGTTGTTGGCGTTGCCGAAGGTGCTGATGAGGATCGCGTCCGCACTGAACGCGCCGCCACCCGTGATGCGCGCGCCGAGGAGGCGCAACGACGGCCCGCCGCGGAGCGCGCCCGCGTTGTCGACGACGCCGCCGGAAAGCACGGTCGCGCCCAGCGCGTCGACCGTAAGGCCGCCCGGCGCCTCCACCGCGCCCCCGGCCACGACCTTCACGCCCGAAGCGCTCTGCAGGTAGATCGCCGGCGCGCTCGCGCCACTGCCTCCGGCGGCGCGGAGGCGTCCCGCGATCGTCCCCGCCGATGCAGCCGTATTGCGCAGCCATATCGACTGGTTCGCGGCCCCCGACTGGATCGTCAGCACCACGTCGGACGAAATGCCGAGGCCGTCGAGATCGATTTGCGCGAACGAGCCCGCGGCGCCCGCCACCGGGCCCAGCTTGATGATGGGCGACTTCTGGAATGCGCGGATCGTCGTGCCGGACAGAGTGGCACCTTCGACCGCGACGGCCCCGTACGGATTCGTCACGATCGTGGCGAGCGCGGTGACCGGCGTCGCGTAGACGACCGAGAAACCCGTGGTGTCGTCGGTGCCGTTGCGAATGCCCACGCCGGTGATCGTCCGGCCGTTGGCCGATACGCGCAGCGCGCCGAGCAGCGTGATGCCCGTCATGTCGTAGCCCGCATCCGCGGCGAGCGTGTTGAGGTCGACCATCCCCGTGGCCTGCGTCCAGCGAAACGCGCGCGACGCATTGTCTTCGACCGTAGGAGAGACCCCTTTGAAGCCGTCGCTCGGAATGAGTCTCGTGCTCGATATGCCGACGACGACATTGCCATCGGCGGACACGGCCGTCGCCAGGGAAAAACTGTGTCCGGGAAGAGCGCCGAGACTGACGGCACCTCCCGCCTGGGTCCAGCGGAAGGCTTTGTTGCCCGTGCCCGCACCGACGACCACCGAGCCATCGCCGCTGACTGCCAAGGCCGTGGCCGTGGCCGCACCGAGGTCGGTGAACGTGCCCGCGCCCGTTGCCGGGTTGCCCAACACCCAGCGGAACGCGTGATATCCGTCATAGTCGCCAGGCTTGGCGCCGGGGACATCGGTGTCGCCAACGACAACCGTGCCATCCTGGTTCGTGGCGTTCGCCCTGGAATAGCCGTTGGGCTGAATCGCACCGAGCTTCTGCATGCCCAGCGCCGGTGTCCACCGGAAGGCTTGAGCAACGGAATTGCCCGCCGTGGTCAGGTTACTTTCGCCGACGACGACGGTTCCATCGATGTTCACGCCCCTGGCCACCGAGGTGCCGGCAGATCCGCCCAACGCCCCGAGGTCCTGGAACTCCTCCGTGTCGAGGTTGAACCGATAGGCATGGTAGGGGTAGAACGACGAGCCCGTGCTCTCGAACCTGCCCACTTCGAACGGATCCGCCGCGAATCCCAGGCCTATCAGGCTGCCCGTCGAGGACCTGCCGTCGACGAGCCTGGCTTCGCCATCGGGCTGCTCGATGAGGATGAACGTGCGTGTCACCGGGCTGCCGGTGCCGTTACATTCCACCACCAGTCCGGTGACCTGCGTTCCCACGGGATAGAGGCCCGCCTTGGTCGTGAAGTCCGAGTACAGGACCCGGGTCACGTCGCACTCCTCGCCGGAGGGCAGGATGACCGTCTCGACGAGCGGAGACGTCGCCTGAGCGGCAGCGACCGGCGCACCCAGCAGGCACGTCGCCGCGACCAGCGCGAGCCCCGTCCACTGCAACAGGAGGGTGCATGGGGCGGCAAGCCTGCGCGCCGGAAGAAGAACGATCATTGCGATGCCTCGAATCGTGGGTCGGTCCGGAGTATGCCGTGCTGCGATGCGGCCGTGAGCGGCAGGCAGGTGACATGCAGGTGACACGATGGTCCGGGCCGGCGTTCGCGGCCTTCGGCGTCGAGCCCGGGTCGACCTCGCGACTCGTCGACTCCGGTTGCCGGCCCGACTCGCTAGCGGGAGATGTTCCTCGATGCGAGGTACGCGCGGACCCGCGTCTTGAGGCCGGGCGCGGAGACCGACCGCGCGAGATCGGCCATGTCACGGTCGAGGTCGCCGTCCGCGAGCACGTCCAGCAATGCTCGCCGGCTCGCCGGGGACAGGCTCGAGGCTTGCGCGGCGTGCTCCGCCATGCATGCGGACCATTGCGCCTCTTCCATCACGTCGTTCACGAAGCCCAGCGAGCGGCCCTGTTCCGCGTCGAAGGTCTGCTGCGCGCCGAGGATGCTCGTGGCGGCGGTGGCGCCCACGATCCGCGCAAACCGGCGCGTGCCGAGCACCACGCCGAACGCCAGTCCGGGCATGCGGAACGTCGCTCCCGGAGCCGCGTAGCGATAGCGACACGCGGCGAAGAGGTCCACGCCGGCGCCGAAGTTGCGCCCATGCGCGAAGGCCACCGTGATCGCGGGCGCGCTCGCCACCCGTTGCAGCAGGCACTCGATGCGCACGAAGCGATGCAGCAGGTCGCCTTCCGACTCGACGTCCAGGCGGCCGAAATCGAAGCCGGCGCTGAAATTGCGTCCCTCTCCGCGAAACGCGATGACAGGCACGCCGGCGTCGATCGCTTCCGAAACGGCAGCGATGAGCTGCTCGACCAGCGATGCGTCGAGCGCATTGAGCTTGCCCGGCCGGTCGAGGGTGATGAGACGGCTCGTCGGCGTGGCCTCGACACGGACTCGGATGCTCTCGTCGCTCGCCGTCGCGGGGATCGGGGCCTGGGACATGACGCGAATCAGCGCGCGGTGTAGCCCGACACGAACTCGCGACTCGCGCCGGTGGAAGGATCGAAGATGTGGCGTCTCACGGTTCCGATATCGGCGCCGTAGGCGTGGATGCTGATCGAGACGCGATCGTCGAAGGCATTGCTCACGCGATGGATGTCGCCCGTCGCGGGCGAGACGATCTCCACGTCGCCGGGACGCAGTTCGACGGGGCGCCGTCCGGCGCAGGCGGCCGTCATCCTCCGGAACGCCTCGAGCGCTCCCTCCGCGCAGCATGCCGATCACGCCCCACACCGTGTGGTCGTGAATCGGCGTGCTCTTAACCCCCACACGAAGCTCACGACCGAGTAGCGCGCCGCGGGATCGCGGTGAAGCAGGTGCTGCTGGTAGCGCGAAGCATCGGCGCGCGTCGCGAACTCCGCAGCCAGTCGTCGCGTCTACGAGGCGCGCGTAGCGGCGCGAACGCCGGCCACGACGACGTGCTCGGGTCGATCGGCGCTCACGAGGTCATCGAGCGCACGCGAGTCCGAGGAATCGGGAATCGTCACTCACGCGATTCTCCTCCTGGGCGGCCATGATCTCCTCGTATGCTCGCCGAGCGCCGGCGGACGCCTTCGAATGGCCAGCGGCCGGCCGTCGAACCTCAGCGGAGACGAGAACGTGCGCGTCGTCTCGCCGTTGGGCAGCTCGATCGGCTGCACCCAGCCCATGCGATTCGCGAGGGTCGCCAAGGCCTGCTCGTAGCTGTTGATGCGGGAATGCGGAACGCCGGTTTCCTGAACGCGGTGAGCCAGTGCGCCACGGGGTGCTCGACGAACCGCGCCTCGAGGATGACCTTCAACGCCTCCTGATGGCTCGCGCGGTCACGCGTCGTCTTGAATCGCGGATCGCTCGCAAGCTCGGGGAGGCCCACGACGTCGATCACGCGCGCCCACAGGCCGTCGTTGCCGGCGGCGATCGCGAACTCGCCATCCGCGGCGGCGAACGCGCGGTACGGCGCGTTGCGCGGATGCGCGGAGCCCAGGCGTCGCGGATTGCGCGAGGTCCCGAAGTACTCGCTCGACTGCGGCCGCGATCGCGAGCGTGCAGCCGAACATGGGAACGTCGATGTGCATCCCCGGTCGGCCGACGCGCACCGCCGCGATCGCGGAGGCGACGGCGAACGCGGCGTACAGGCCGGACGCGAAGTCGGATATGGGGACGCCGCATTTCACCGGCGCGCCGTCGGGCTCGCCGGTCACGCTCATCACGCCCGCGGCCGCCTGGATGGTGAGGTCGAACCCGCCTTCGCGGGCGCGCGGTCCCGACTGGCCATACGCGGAGATCGAGCAATAGACGAGGCTCGGGTGGCTTGCCTCGAGCGCCTCGTAGCCGAGACCCAAACGGTCCATCACGCCGGGCCGGTTGTTCTCCACGACCACGTCCGACTCCGCGATGATCCGCCTCGCGACGCCCGCCGCCGCGGGATCCTTGAGGTCGAGCACGATCGAGCGCTTGTTTCGGTTGAGCGACGCGAAGTTCTCGCTGTAGCCGCCCGTGAGCGGCGGCCACGCGCGCAGCGTGTCGCCGTCGTTGGGCTCGATCTTCACGACGTCGGCGCCCATGTCGGCGAGCAGCATCGCGCAGTAAGGACCGGCGGCCGTCGACCAGAACTCGACGACCTTCACGCCGGTCAGCGGAGGCGCGGCGCCTTCGGCGCCGACGCTCGACGCCGAGGCTTGCGCGTCGTCGAGAGAGTCGCTCACGTCCAAGTGGAAGTCCGTCCGGAGTGACCGAAACACGCCGGCTTAGCCGTGGCTATCCGTCGTCATGCGGGCGCGCAAGCGCCGGCAGGTGACGCGCACGCCCACCAGGGGCATCGCGGCGAAGCTCGGGTCGATGCGACTGGCGCGGGCGACGGTTGTAGCTCATGATATGGTACATAAGTCCACAGTATGGGACATTACATCTTTCCCCGTCAATTCGTGGCCTCGCGCGAACCGGCACTCGACGCCTCCTCGACGAGCAAGGTGCGGCTCGCGGACCTTCCCCAAACTCCTTTCATGCCGACGAACGTCCTGCGATGACCGCGATTGCGAAGGCCCTTCACATCCTCGGCTCGCGGGGCGGACGACGCGACGAGCGTCGCCGAGATCATGTCGAAGACGGGCTTGCCGCGGTCGACGGTCGTGCGCATCATCGGCGAGCTCACGTCGCGCCAGTTTCTCGAACGTGCCGAGCGCGGACGCTATCGCCCCGGGGCCGCCATCCGCAGCCTCGCGCGCGTGGGCGCGACCGACGACGACCTCAACATGCGGGCCCGGCAGCAGCTCGTGCGGCTCGTCGCGACGACCGGCGAGACCGCGCACTACGCGGTGTACGACGCGGGAAGCAGCGTGTACGTCGACAAGGTCGACGGCTCTCATCCTATCCGCTCTTACACGCAGATCGGCGGGCGATCGCCCGCCTACGCCACCGCGACGGGGAAGGCCCTGCTCGCCTGGCAGAAGGAGGCCGACATCGAGCGCGTCGGCGCGCACGCCACCGCATTCACGCGCACCACGCACGTGGGCATCGACGCGGTGCTCGCGGAAGCGAAGCGCGTCCGCGCGCTCGGCTACGCCGTCAATCGCGGCGAGTGGCGAGAGGGTGTGTGGGGCATCGCCGCGCCGGTGTTCAATGCGCAGGGCACGATCGTCGCCGCCCTCGGCATTTCAGGTCCGGAGCAGAGAGTCCGGCCCAACGTGAAGCGCTACGCCAAGATCGTCGTCGAGCACGCGGCGCGCGTGACGGGGATGCAACCGCGACCGACGCGCCTCGCCTAGAGCGGCAGGCGTGGCGTCGATTCGATCGCGCGTCATCTTCGGCAGTTGCTTCATGGTGGCCGCCGGAGCGCTCGAAGCGCCTTCGACTTCACGATCCTGCGCGACTGCTCTTCCGCCAGCACGCGACGGGCCTCGCCCAAGAAAGCCGTCACGAAGCGCGGCTTGCTCGACTCCATCCTGCTGAAGTGCTTCCACATGTTGCTGCCCGACCTTGCGCGCAGGCAGGGACCCTCGTCGCCATCGCCGAGCGCTCGCGCAATCTCGGCGCCCCAAAGCTCCGCGAACGGCCTCGCGACGAGATCGTGCTCGCGACGGGGGGCCACGATGATCTCGAGGCCGTACACAAGGCTCAGGGTATTGCGGGCGTCTCCCAGGTTGTGCCTCGCATAGACATAGACCGTGCCGCCCCGCTTCGCCTTCGAATCGAAGTCAACGTCGCCGTCGCCCTCGTCGCCGAGGCTTCTCTCCACCGACTTTCTTGCCAGCCTGAAGACGGGATTGAAGTCGATGGCCGGCGCGCGATTTCGCGCGGACGTGCGCTTGATGTACGGGGTGATGTCGTCGGCGATCAACGCCATGTTCAACAACAGCGAGGAGAACTGCGCGGGAGCGTTCTGCAAGCCCCGGGTGCCGACCTTGCTCGCCCCGCCCCAGCTGTTGAACATGCGGTGAAAGAAGAGGTACAGCAGCTCTGGCTGGATCGGATTCATCACGAGCCCTTTTTCGCGCAGGTAGTCGTAGAGCATTCGGCTCGCCGCGCCGCCCGAGCGTTCCAGGAACGGGCCGAGGTCGGCCATCGACCGGTGCGCGGCGAAGCTCGTCGCATCGATCCTGGCCTGCTCGTGCGAGCGAAGGGGGGTCTTCGTCAGCACGAGCAGAAAGCGCCGCTGGCGCTTGCACGTGTCGATGTACTTGGCGAGCTGGTGAAGATCGCCCCGTTCCTTCTGGACCAGCGTGTCGTCGTACTTGATTTCCACGTGGACGAGCGGAACGCCGTCGATACTTATCGACAGATCGGCTCTTCCCATCTCACCGGAGGTTGGCGAGCGCTCCGCGGTCTCGCACTCCGCCCTCAGCGCGGACCGGGGGCGGAGCGCGAGACGAAGCTTCGAGGCCTTCATGACGTCCGAGAGGAACCGCCTGAACGGCGCCGGGTCCTCCTCGATGGTGATCTTGAGGAGCTGGGCGAGGTAGCGCCCGCCATTGCGCTCTCTCATCAGCGCCTGCAAGGACCCGTACAACGTGGTCATGGCGGCCCCTTTCGGACCCTATGTCCATTCACTGCGGCGCAAAACCCGATCGCCGGGTGCGTGCTGGCGACGAGCACGGCATTGCTCTTCGCGCACGACGCCGTTCAGCGCATCCACGAGTGCGTATCGATCCCGCGTGTGGCTCGCCTCGTCGACGAACTTCGACGGTGAACCTCCCAATACGGGCGCCCGGGTGTCAGACAGACGCGAGGGCGACGCCGGCGCAGCGCACCCATCCCGTCACGCCACCTGCAACCTACTGCTTCGAATACGCCCAGGCGGTGATGCGCCAGCCCGCAGCCACCTTCTCCAATGCAAGCGTCATCGTGGCGCGCTCTCTCACGGGTTTGCCTTTGGCTTTGTAGGTGTACGTCACGGGCGAGACGACGTAGGCGCGGTCGCCGGTCACGTCGACGTGAGCCGGCTTCCCCATGGTAAGGAGCGTGTCGGTGATTGCATTCGCAGTCGCGTTGGCCACAAACGCCGCAGCCCACTTCCCGCAAGCGCCGGGCCCGTGCCACTCATGCGGCGGAAAGTCGTCGATGATCGAGGTCTGTTCCGCGCAAGCCGCGAGCGCAGAGTTGACATCGCCCTTGTTGAGGCCGTTGATGAACTGGTTGATGGGGACCAATACGTCGGTCTTGTCGTTCGCAGTGGCCGTACCTGTCACCGCGAACAACATCGCCATCGCGACGAGCAATCGTTTCATATTCCCTCTTGATGGATGTGCGCGGGTTGACCGCACCTTCCCTGCGGCGACTTCTCGTCGAGCCCCCATTCCATCATGGCGCAAAGCGTGCGTAGACTCACTCCGTAGTTTTACGAGCGGCAAGCGACGTCGAGCCTACTGCGCCAAGACCGGCGCCCTACACACAACGCGCCCTGCCTCACACGTCCAGGTTCCGAACCCCGAGCGCGTTCGTCTCGATGAACGCGCGCCTCGGCTCGACCTGCTCGCCCATCAGCGTCGAGAAGATCTCGTCGGACGCGATGGCGTCCTCGATCTGGACGCGCAGGAGGCGCCGCACCTTCGGGTCCATGGTCGTCTCCCAGAGCTGCTCGGGATTCATCTCGCCCAGGCCCTTGTAGCGCTGGATGCTGGTGGCGTCGCGCGCCTGCGCCATCAGCCAATCGAGCGCTTCCTTGAACGACTTGACGGCTTGCTGCCTCTCGCCGCGCTTGATGACCGCGCCGGCGTGCACGAGGCCCTGGAGCACTTGCGCGGCGTGGCGGATCTCGGCGGCGTCGCCGCTCGCGAGGAAGTCGGCGTCCACGCCGGTGACGTGCGGCGTGCCGTGGTGCACGCGCCGCACGACGATGCGATGGGTCTCCGTGGCGGCGTCGTAACGCGCCTCGATGGTGACCTCGGGATCGGAGAGCATGCTCGCGAGCGCCGTCGCGCTGCGCGTGGCCGTCGCCTCGGTGGACAGGTCGACGGCCGCGCCGTTCAACAACGCGTGCAGCACCGCGGGATCGATCACCCGCGACAGGCGCTCGATGACCGCCTCCGCGACGAGATACCTGCGCGCGACGTCCGCGAGTGCTTCCGGCGCGAGCGGCGCGCGCCCGGCGCCCGGCGTGAACTCGGCGTTGCGAAGCGCGACGCGAAGGAGGTACTGGCGGAGCTCGTGGTCGTCCTTGAGATAGCTCTCCTCCTTGCCCTGCTTCGTCTTGTACAGCGGCGGCTGCGCGATGTAGATGTGCCCGCGGTCGACGAGGTCCGGCATGTGCCGGTAGAAGAACGTGAGCAGCAGCGTGCGGATGTGCGAGCCGTCGACGTCGGCGTCGGTCATGATGATGATGCGGTGATAACGCAGCTTGTCCGCCGAGAACGCGTCCTTGTCTTCCTTGCCGCTGGCGGCGCCGTTGCCGTTGCCGTTCTCGCCGTTGGCCTTGCCGATGCCGGCGCCGAGCGCCATGATCAGCGTGGAGATGGCCTCCGACGACAGGAGCTTCTCGAAGCGGGCGCGCTCGACGTTCAGGATCTTGCCGCGCAGCGGCAGGATGGCCTGGAACTTGCGATCGCGGCCCTGCTTGGCCGAGCCGCCCGCGGAGTCGCCCTCGACGATGTAGATCTCGCACAGCGAGGGGTCGCGCTCCTGGCAGTCGGCGAGCTTGCCGGGCAGGCCGAGGCCGTCGAGCACGCCCTTGCGCCGCGTGAGCTCGCGCGCCTTGCGCGCGGCCTCGCGGGCGCGCGCTGCCTCGACGATCTTGCCGCAGATCACCTTCGCGTCCTGCGGATGCTCGAGCAGGAAATCGGCGAGCTTCGCGCTCACGATCTCCTGCACGACGGGGCCGACTTCCGAAGAGACGAGCTTGTCCTTGGTCTGCGAGCTGAACTTGGGCTCGGGCACCTTCACCGACAGCACGCACGTGAGGCCCTCGCGCATGTCGTCACCGGTGGTCTCGACCTTGGCCTTCTTGCCGATCTCTTCCTTCTCGATGTAGTTGTTGAGCGTGCGCGTCATGGCCTGGCGCAGGCCCGTCAGGTGCGTGCCGCCGTCGCGCTGCGGAATGTTGTTGGTGAAGCACTGCACCGTCTCCGCGTAGCTGTCGTTCCACTGCATGGCGACCTCGACGGTCATGCCATCCTTCTCGCCTATCGCGTGGAAGATACGCGGATGCAGCACCGACTTCGACCGGTTCATGAACTCGACGAAGCCCTTCACGCCGCCCGAGTAGGCGAAGTTCTCGCTCTTGCCGTCACGCTGGTCGATGAGCTCGATCTTCACGCCGTTGTTGAGGAAGGAGAGCTCGCGGATGCGCTTGGCGAGGATGTCGAAGTGGTACTCGATGCTTCCGAACGTCTCGCGCGACGCCATGAAGTGGACTTCGGTGCCGCGCAGGTGGCTGTTGCCGGTCACCGCGAGCGGCGACACCGGCTCGCCGCGGCGGAACTCCATCTGGTGCAGCTTGCCGTCCCGCCAGATCTTGAGCTTCAGCCAGTCGGAAAGCGCGTTGACCACCGACACGCCCACGCCGTGCAGGCCGCCCGACACCTTGTAGCTGTTGTTGTCGAACTTGCCGCCCGCGTGGAGCTCGGTCATCACGATCTCGGCCGCCGAGCGCTTCTGCTCGTCGTCGTCCTTGATGCCGGTGGGAATGCCGCGGCCGTTGTCCTGCACCGACACGGAGTTGTCGGCGTGGATCACGACCTTGATGTCGTCGCACACGCCGGCGAGCGCTTCGTCGATGGCGTTGTCCAGCACCTCGAACACCATGTGGTGCAGGCCCGTGCCGTCGGACGTGTCCCCGATGTACATGCCCGGACGCTTGCGAACCGCGTCGAGGCCTTTCAGGATCTTGATGCTGGACGAATCGTAGTCGCCGCTATCGGACGGAGGCAGCGGCTTGGGCTGGGCAGAAGACATTGAATCCTTAGAGTGCGAGAGACTGATGCGGGGCAGGACGCACGCGAGAGGCTCGTCGCTGCGCGGCTGCGTCCCGCGGATGCCGCCGGGCCGCCGTGACGCGCCCGCGTGACTTCATCATCGAGCTTCCCGAACGGGGAAGACGCAGGCTCGACCTCACGTTCACCACCGCAGGGCCGGACGTCTTCCTCATCGGTTCTTCAGATGCGCATCGGCATCACGACGTACTTGTAGTCGTCGCGATCCGGCATGGTGACGAGCGCGCTCGAGTTCGCGTCGCCGAAGGCGAGCTTCACGCGTCCGACGCTCAGGTTCGAGAGCGCGTCCAGGAGGTACGTGATGTTGAAGCCGATGTCGAGCGGGTCGCCCTTGTACTCGATGGGCAGCTCCTCCTCGGCCTCCTCCTGCTCGCTGTTCGTGCAGATGATCTTGAGCTGGTCGGTACCGAGCACGACGCGGACGCCGCGGAATTTCTCGTTGCTCAGGATCGCCGCGCGCTGCAACGCCGCGAGGAGCGTCAGTCGATCGAGCTCGACGTGCTTGCCGTGCCCCACCGGGATGACGCGGTTGAAATCGGGGAACTTGCCGTCGACGACCTTGCTCACGAGCTCGACGTTCGCGAAGCGGAACCGCACCTGGTTCGACAGGATGTCGAGGGTGACGGGGTCGTCGCTGTCCGTGAGGAGCTTGCCGAGCTCGAGGACCGTCTTGCGCGGGAGGATCACCTCCTGGCGCGTGAGCCCCTCCGTGCCGGCGACACCGATGCTCGCCCACGACAGGCGATGGCCATCGGTGGCCACAGCCTGAAGCGTGCCGCTGTCGACCACCAGCAGCATCCCGTTGAGGTAGTAGTCCTGCTGCGCCATCGCGAACTCGACGAGCTTGAAGAGCGCGCGGAGGTCCTTCTGCGGCAGCGAGAGCGTCTGCAGCTGCTCCGTGGCGACGCCGATGCGCGGGTAGTCGGTGGCGGCGAGGGTCTGCAGGTTGAAGCGCGAGCGCCCCGCGCGCACCGTCATCTTGCTGCTCGTGACGTCGATGTTGAGCGAGGCGTCGTCGGGGAGCGCGCGCAGGAGATCCTGCAGCTTGCGCGCGCCGACGGTGATGGCCTGGCCGTCCTTGCCGGCGAGCTCGCTGTGCGCGGTGATCTGCATCTCGAGGTCGGTGGCCGTGACGTACAGGCGGCCCTCGCGCTGCTCGAGCAGGACGTTGGCGAGGATGGGCAGGGTGTGCCGGCGCTCGACGATGCCGGAGACGGCCTGCAACGGCTTCAAAAGCGCGTCACGCGCGATCTGTTTTAGTTGCATTGTCGAACAATAGGATCAGTTAATAGGAGCCGGCAGGCAAACGGTATATCAGGCAAAAGCGACGGCGGAACAACGACTTCCTGGCCCCAGAACCCGCCCTAGAAGCCCGGGACGGGCTGTGGATCGATTGGGGGTGGATTCGCGTTTTGCGGCATTGCGCGCGTTGTCCACAAAAAGGCCCCGGTTTTCGACGGCCAAAGCTTGTGAATTATACAACGGAAACGGCCGTTTTCATAGGTAAATCAGGGCCGTGGAGGGAGGCCTGCGACCCTAGCTGCGCAGCACCTGGAGGAGGAAGTTCACGTCATGGTTCATGTCGGGCATCGTGTCGCGAAGCTTCGCCACCTGCCGGCAGGCGTGCAGCACCGTCGTGTGGTCGCGGCCGCCGAAGTTGCTGCCGATCTCGGGCAGCGACATCTGCGTCAGCTCCTTCGCGAGGGCCATCGCCACCTGGCGGGGCCTCGCGACCGCGCGCGAGCGCTTCTTCGAGTGCATGTCCGAGATGCGGATCTTGTAGTAGTCGGCGACCGTCTTCTGGATGTTCTCGATGCTGATCTGGCGGTTCTGGACCGCGAGGAGGTCGCGCAGGGCCTCCTTGGCGAGGTTGAGCGAGATCTCCTGGCCGTGGAACTCCGAGTACGCGAGCACGCGCTTCAGCGCGCCTTCGAGCTCGCGCACGTTGGAGCGGATGTGCTTCGCGATGAAGAACGCGACCTGCTCGTCCACGCGCATGCCCGACGACTGCGCCTTCGACAGGAGGATGGCCACGCGCATCTCGAGCTCCGGCGGCTCCAGCGCCACCGTGAGGCCCCATCCGAAGCGCGAGATGAGGCGCTCCTCGATGCCCGCGATCTCCTTGGGGAACGTGTCGCAGGTGATCACCACCTGCTTGCCCGCCTCGGTGAGGGTGTTGAAGAGGTAGAAGAACTCCTCCTGCGTGCGGCTCTTGCCGCCGAAGAACTGGATGTCGTCGATGAGCAGGAGATCGAGCGAGCGGTACTGTCGCTTGAACTCGTCGAAGGCCTTGTGCTGGTAGGCGCGTACGACGTCCGAGACGTACGTCTCCGCGTGGATGTAGCGGATTTTGGCCTCGGGGTTGGCGAGCAGGATGCGGTTGCCGATGGCTTGGATGAGGTGCGTCTTGCCGAGCCCCACCCCGCCGTAGATGAAGAGGGGGTTGTACGAATCCGGGTGGTCGGCCACCTGCAGCCCCGCCGCCCGGGCGAGCTGGTTGGCCTTGCCCGACACCAGGGAGGCGAAGTTGAACGTCGGATTGAGGCTCGTGCCGTCGGACTTGCGCTGGGAGGCGATGCTTACTGGCGTGGGCGCAACAGCCGGCCGCGAAGAGGTATCCACAGGCGCCGGCCTCGCCGGCAATCCCGGCGGTGCGGCCTCGCCGGCCGGGGCCGGGGCCGGGGCGGGCGGGGCCTCGGCGGCCGTCACCACGGAGTACTCGACGTTCACCGGGCTGCCCGCGGCCTCGCTCGCGACCGACACGATACGCGCCCCGAAGCGGTCCTTCACCCACTGCAGCACGAAGCGATTGGGGGCCGTGAGCTTGAGGCCGTTTCCCTCGTGGCGGCACCCGAGCGGCTGGATCCACGTGACGTACTGCTGGGGCGTGAGCTCGCGCGCGAAGGCGTCGAGGCAAGCGGTCCAGGCAGCGGGAAAGACGGCACTCGACATGGGCGTGGGGCGGTCCTGCGTAAGCGGTGGTTCGGCCCCTGCGCCAGGCCTCGGCGAGGCGAGCCGGGGTGGCGCGGGGCTGTGGATTGTAGTCGCGTGCGCGCCAGTTATCCACAGAAACGAGGGGCGCGGAGGTGTTGTATTCGTGCCGCGTCGGCGGGACGCGGCCAACCCTGATAGTGATCGCTCGCACCCCGCGGGTCATGCCCGCCTTTTTGGGCCCGTCTTGACAGGTGGGGGCATAACGCGCTCTAATATAAGGCTTTTCCAGATTCGACCTAGCTCAGAGACAGGCCAACGCCATGAAACGCACTTTCCAGCCCTCCAAGATCCGTCGTGCCCGCAATCACGGCTTTCGAGCGCGCATGTCCTCGGTCGGCGGTCGCAAGGTGCTCTCGGCGCGCCGCGCCAAGGGTCGCAAGAGCCTGACCGTCGTCTGATCGCAGGCCGTTCGACCCCGTCTTTCGCCGGCCGCGGCGTCCCATGCGACGCCCCGTGCGGAGCCTCACCGGCCACGGTGCCTTCGAGGCGGTCTTCCGCAGCGGTCGCAGGGTCGAAGGCCTCTACCTGCAACTCATCGTGGCTCCCGCCCCCGCGAGCGGCGGTCGCAGCGGCTACATCATCAGCCGCAAGGTCTCGTCGCGCGCCGTCGATCGCAATCGACTTCGCCGCAAGCTGCGCGAGGTCGTCCGGGCGCAGCCGGAGGCGTTCGCGCAGCACGATGTCGTCCTGCGCGTGATCC